>VGXF01000001.1 GCA_016873435.1 Nitrospira sp. | reverse complement strand
GTGATCCGCCCTTCTGCCACGACTCGTGCTTAGCCGAATGCTGAACACGGCGGTGAACTTTTTTCACTTCGCGTTCTTTCAAAGCGATGAGTTGGCAGTATCCAGTACCCGGAACTGATCACTGAAAACTGATCATTAAGGACTCTGTGCTAAGGCGCATCCTTTTTCTCGTCGGCCTCCTCACCTTCAGTGGATTGATCTGGCACATCGGTCCTGTACGGATCGTGGACACCGTGGCCGGGCTCGGGCCGATCGCGGGGGTGGTCATTCTGCTGCCGTCGCTGCTCATGTATCTGCTGGAGGCCTATGGCTGGCGGCTGACGCTGCGGCAGTATGCCGATGCGGTCTCGTTCGGACGGCTGCTGGCGATCCGCACGGCGGGCGAAGTTGTCAATATGACGACGCCGACTGCCTATGTCGGCGGGGAGCCGCTCAAGGCGATGCTGCTCAAGCCGTCCGGTGTACCCATGATCGAAGGGCTGGCCTCTGTCATCACAGCCAAGACGACGATGACGATTGCGCAGGTGCTGTTCATTCTGCTCGGGATTGGGCTGGCCTTCGGACTGGTCGGCTCGTCCGGCGGCGGGCACGCCTCGTTACTTGCCGCCGTGGTGGGCGTGGGGCTGCTGCTGTTTGGAATCGCACTCTTCGTGATGGTGCAGCGCATCGGACTGTTTCTGGGCCTGCTCAATGTGCTGCGCTGGTGCCGCATTCGCATTGCGTACCTTGAAGCGCGCGAGGACAAATTGCGCGAACTTGATCGGACAATTTTGGATTTCTACACGCGCGACCGCCGCGCCTTTGTGCTCTCGATCAGCTTCTTCTTTCTGGGCTGGCTAGCTGAGGCGCTCGAGGTCTTTGTCATTCTTCATTATATCGGGGGAGGGCGCGCTGACCCGCTGGCGGCCGTCGCGATCGGTGCCCTGTCGGTGTTCATTAAGGGTGGGACGTTCTTTATCCCTGGCAGCCTTGGCGCGCAGGAGGGCGGCAATCTCCTGGTGCTCGTCGTCTTCGGCTATTCCGAAGTGGTCGGGATCACCTTTGCACTGCTGCGGCGCGTGCGCGAACTGGTCTGGATCGCCATCGGGCTGCTCTGTCTGGCGGGGCTGGGTGGGACGCTGACCCAAACGGGCGAGCCGTCACAGAAACCGTAGGTGTATCCTCCGCGCGCCATGCAGGTCTGTTTAGCCGGATTGCGCTCCTTATCCGCGTGCTCTCTGCCTGTTTGGCGCCTGACCGGATGTATCCCCATATTCCGCCTAACCCGGGCAATCCAATCAAAATGATCGCGGTTTGTCCGTTGATCAAAAGTATTCGGAACAGGCAGTACTGGTTTTTAGAGTTGACCGCTCCCCTTTAAACTAAGCCAACGGAAGATTTAGGCTTACGGGCCTTGTATAAAGGGGGGGAGGTCATTGCGTCCCCAAGCGAAACGGCGCGGCATCTCTTTGTGTTCCCATTTACACACTCCCAGTGCCTTGCTAGGATGCCACGCATGAAGTCTGCACTGATGGTTGTCTGGGCCGTGGTCGCGGCGCTCTGCGCAGTGGCATTCGGATTCGTCGCAGGCATTTTCAATCCCTCAGAAAAAGTGAACGGGCTCTGGCTGGTCGTGGCCGCGGTCTGTCTGTATGCGCTAGGCCTTCGGTTCTACGGCCGGTTTCTCGCGTCCCGCGTGGTCGAGCTTAACAACCAGCACGTGACGCCGGCTTGCCGCTTGAACGACGGGACCAATTTCCACCCGACGAACAAGTACGTGCTCTTCGGACACCACTTCGCGGCGATTGCCGGAGCGGGGCCATTGCTAGGGCCTGTCTTGGCAGCACAGTTCGGTTATCTGCCGGGATTTCTCTGGCTGGTGATCGGCGCGGTACTGGCGGGCGCGGTGCAAGATTTCATCATTCTGGTCGCCTCGATGCGGCGCAATGGCCGGTCGCTACCGGAAATCGCGCGTGATGAACTAGGCGTCCTCACGGGGACAGCGACGGCCGTCGCGGTGTTGTTTATTGTCGTCGTGGCGCTGGCTGGTCTTGGACTGGCCGTTGTCAACGCGCTCTACCGAAACGCATGGGGCACGTTTACCATTGCGATGACGATTCCGATCGGAGTGCTAATGGGGTTTTATCTGGAACGGTTTCGGCCTGGGCGCATTGGCGAAGTCTCGGCGCTGGGCAGCGTGCTCCTGCTTGTCGCGGTGATTGCGGGGCGGAGCGTGGCACAGTCAAGTTTTGCGGGATGGTTTGAGTTCGAGCGCGAGTCGCTGGTCTGGCTGATGGCCGGGTATGGATTTCTCGCCTCGGTGCTGCCCGGCTGGATGCTGCTGGTGCCGCGCGGCTATCTCTCGACATTTATGAAGCTCAGCGTGGTGGTGCTGCTGGCAGCTGGCGTGGTGTTGCTGGCACCAACGATCGAAATGCCGCGTGTGACGGCGTTCGCCCAAGGGGGCGGACCGATCATCCCCGGTACGCTCTTTCCGTTTCTCTTTATTACCATCGCCTGCGGGGCGGCGTCTGGTTTCCATTCGTTGGTGTCGTCCGGGACGACACCCAAGATGATCGAACAGGAGTCGCATGCGCTGGTCGGCTATGGCGCGATGCTGCTCGAGAGTTTCGTCGGCGTCATGGCATTGATCGCGGCCTCGGTGCTGGTGCCCGGCGATTACCTGGCGATTAACACGATGCTGACATCAGATCAACTGGCGGAGATGGGATTCCCTGTGCAACGGATTCAGGATCTGTCGCGCCTCGTGGAAGTGCAGGTCGAAGGCCGGCCCGGCGGGGCCGTGTCGCTGGCTGTTGGGATGGCGGCCATTTTTTCTGCGCTACCAGGCATGGCGGGGCTGATGGCCTATTGGTACCAATTCGCCCTGCTATTTGAGGCCCTGTTCATCCTCACGACGATTGACGCCGGGACGCGTGTGGCGCGCTATCTGCTCCAGGAAATTGGCGGGCGGGTCTATGCGCCGTTGCGGCAGTTCAACTGGTGGCCGGGCATGCTGGTGAGCAGCGCACTCGTCGTCGGGGCCTGGGGCTACTTGATCGGCACCGGTAGCATCTCGACGATCTGGCCCATGTTCGGCGCGGCCAATCAATTGCTCGCCACGCTGGCGCTCTGCATCGGCACGACGGTCTTGATCAAGATGCGCAAGCCGCAGTTTCTCTGGATCACGGCGGTGCCGATGGTGTTTGTTGGAGCGATCACATTGACGGGGTCGTACGAAATGTTCTGGCTCTTTCTCGGCAAGGCGCGCGAACTGCACGACGCAGCGCAGGCCTTCACGCTCTACCTGGATATGGCGCTAGTCGCCATCGTAGCGCTGCTAGCGATGGTCGTGCTCGTGGATGCGTTCCGGCAATGGTACGGCTATCTGGTGCAGGGGCGGTCGTTCACGAGCAGCGAGGTGATCGTGCTGGCTGGTGGCGGGGCCTCGCCGGCCGGCTCACGGGCAATGGTATCGGACGGTATTCATCTGCCGGGCGGTGGGTGCTGCTAAACCAGGGATAAATAGTGAATGTAGAATGGTAAGCGGGTTGCTCGGAATTCATCTCTCATCGTTCCGCGTATATCAGTAGAACGGAGTCACGATATGGCTGACCTGTTTTCGTTCGATGTGGTGTCTAAGGTGGATATGCAGGAAGTAAAGAATGCGGTTGACCAGTCGCTCAAGGAAATCGGCCAGCGCTTTGATTTTAAAGCGACAAAGACCGAGCTCGTCCTCAAGGAGAAAGAGATGGAACTCGTGATCGTATCGGATGACGAGTACAAATTAAAAAGTGTCGTGGACATTGTGCGGGGGAAACTGGTGAAGCGCAACGTGTCGGTTAAAGCCTTCACGTTCGGTGCGGTGGAGCCGGCGCTGGGCGGGTTGGCCCGGCAGGTGGCCAAGATTCAAAGCGGGCTAACGATGGAGAAGGCCAAGGAGATCGTCAAGGAGATCAAGGACGGCAAGCTGAAAGTGCAGGCGCAGATCCAGGGCGAGCAGGTCCGCGTACAGAGCAAGAGCAAGGACGAGCTGCAGGTGGCGATCGGATTTTTAAAAAAGAAGGAGTTCGAAGTCGATCTGCAGTTTACCAACTATCGATAAGCTTCACTATGCAGCGCCTCGCCGTTTTTCTTACTGCCCTGTTGGTCGCCCTCACCGGCTGTGGCAGCAGCGACCCAATCGTCGTCATCGCGCTCCATCCCAAAAATCCGCAAATCATCTACGTCGCCACCAATGACTACATCTACAAAACGCGTGATGGTGGGCAGACGTGGGAAAACATTTCCAAGGGTATGACCCATTCGCGTGTAATTTCGATGGCGATCGATCCGGCCTATCCGGCTACCGTCTATGCCGGCACGAAGGGTGACGCGGTGTTCAAAAGCTATGATGGCGGACAGCGGTGGACGTCGCTACGGGCGGGGCTCGACGACAGCACGGTGACGTCGGTCGTCACGCAGTTCGTGTTCGATCCCAAAGACAGCGCGCACCTGTTCGCTTCCACGACCATGGGCGTGTTCGAGTCCACGAATGGCGGGGAGAGCTGGCAGAAGCGGATGAACGGCATGAAGGAAGTGCTGATGGTGGTGGCGCTGGCACTGGATCCCACGCGGACGGACATTCTCTACGCTGGCACGAGCGGCGGCGTCTACAAATCCGTCAACCGTGCGGGGTTGTGGGGGAAGGCTAACGAAGGGCTGGTGCCTCCGGAAATGATCAAATCCTCACGTGCCCTCGGTGTGACCGCGATGCAGGTGGATCCCTTCGCACCGGGCACGGTGTATGCCGCCACGCTCAACGGTCTCTATAAAACAACCGATGCGGCCAAGTCATGGACGCGCATTGCGCAGGAACTACCAGATCAAATGATCAGCGCAATGGTGCTAGACCGGGACAAGGTGGACACACTTTATATTGCCAGCCGGGAGGGGGTGCACACGAGCATTGATGGTGGAAACACTTGGAAGGCGATCAATGAGGGGCTTGCGAGTCTGAACATCCGTTCGCTTGCCCAGAGCGGAACGAATCCAAAACTCTTCTACGCGGGGACAAATGGCAGCGGGTTATACAAGAGTGAAAACGGCGGCGAAGTCTGGCTGCTCATGCCGCCGGTGAAGTCGGTCTTGCAGGCCAACCGTCCGTCGTAATTTCAAAATATGTTAGGGGGGCGATTGAAAGTGGAAGCGCCAAACAACGGGCCTGCCCGTGTCGGCGTGCTGGAGGAACCGGCGGGATCCTGCCCTACTCGCTTCGAACCTGATGCTGGACGGCAGCCTCGTATCCAAATTTTCGTATCCGTGCCGCGGTGGCAACGTAGAATCTTGTGCGTCTCGGCCCCTGGGTGGCTGCTCATTGCCACTCCCGATATCCCCGACCCCGGTGATGGCTGCCGTGTCGTATTGCCGAGGTGTGCTCCGTATACTGGCTAGCCCTTGTCCTGAATATTCTTCAGACGATTGGCGTCGCAGTCTTCCAGTCCGTCAGGGGGCTCGCTGGCATTCGGAGCCAAAAGGCAGCACCCAATGCCGCGTGGAGCTTTCCAGCAATCCAGCTGAATCGGCACCAAGGACCCAAACCAGCCTATCTAGTTGACTTCACGAACTTTCCCCTTGACATGCGATGAACGAAAGGTATACGTTTTTTAAAAAAGTGGGAGAAAGTGGTAAATCATCGTTCTTCCAGGGGAAATGGTGCGTTAAGCCATGTCCCTGTTTTGGCCGGAGAGGTTTTATCTTGGCTGGACTGCAAGTCTGGCGGCATCTACGTGGATTGCACGATTGGGCAGGGCGGCCATGCGGCGCTGATGCTGGAGCGCATGGGACCGGATGGAGCGGTGATCGGAATCGATCGCGACCCCGAGGCCATCGAGGCCACAGGATTGCGACTGGCACATGAGGCAGCGCGTCTGCGCCTCGCATGCGGAAATTTCAGCGAGCTTTCTCGGATTGTGCACCTGTCCAGCGTGTCGGAGGTTGACGGCGTGATCTTCGATCTAGGCGTGTCGTCAGCTCAACTGGACCAGCCGGAGCGCGGGATGAGCTTTCTCGCCGACGGTCCGCTCGACATGCGCATGGATCCGCGGAGTGGACGCACGGCCGCCGACTCGGTGAATCAGCTTTCAGAACGGGAACTGGCCGATCTTATCTATCAATACGGCGAGGAGCGATACTCTCGCCGCATTGCCCGCTCAATTATCAACCGCAGGAACATTGCCCCACTTCGCACCACTTTCGATCTCGTGAGTGCTGTTGTCCGTGCCGTCCCGGCTTCCTACCGCCATGGGCGAATCCATTGTGCGACACGGACATTTCAGGCGCTACGCATTGCCGTAAACCGGGAGCTAGATGTGATCGAGGGCGCCCTGCGGGAGGCGGCGGCGCTGCTGGTGACCGGAGGGCGGCTCTGCGTCATTTCGTTCCATTCTCTCGAGGACCGGATTGTCAAGCAGACGTTCAAATCCCTGTCGCAGGGACCGCAAGCCTGTCTGAAGATTTTGACGAAGAAACCGCAGGTACCGTCTGACGAAGAGTGCCGTGGGAATCCGCGCGCACGCAGCGCCAAGCTGCGAGTGGCCGAGCGGCTGCCTGTTGGAGGGGCGGCATGAAAGCGCTGGCGGGTTCAATCGTCATGGGCGTGCTGTTGCTCTTTGTTTGGGAGCGCGCGGACATCGTGCGTGTTGGTTACCGGATCGAGCAGCTTAAAGCCAGAAAAGTCGTGCTGCAGCGCGAGCAGGACGAGTTACGCGTGAAAGTCTCAGCGCTGACGGCGCCGGAGCGCATCGCAAAAGTGGCGACGGAGAGGCTTGGATTGCTCCCGCCACAGCCCGGCCAGGTGATTCTGGTAAATGCCGCGGACGCGATGCCGGGCGAGCCGGCGCTGTCGGAGGTCCGTATGGCGAAGCACGAGCGTTACTGGAGAAAGCCGTGACCGGCATGGAGCCCTGCCGTGGCCGCCGCATCGTCCTGGCCGTGCTATTCCTAGCGGGATTCGTGGCCGTCCTCATTCGACTTGTCAATCTGCAAGTCCTGCAGGCGGGAGAACTATCGGTCAAGGCAGACCGCCAGCATCAAAAGGCCGTCATGGTCGAGGGCAGTCGAGGGACGATCTATGACCGGCGGGGCAAGGTGCTGGCCATGAACGTGGAGGTACCGTCCATATTTGGGGTGCCAACCTCACTTGAAAATCCCTCCGGCGTGGCACGCGATCTCGCGCGCGTGCTGCACGTGCGCGCGGCGGACATCGAGAAAAAACTCAGGCAAGAGCGGAGCTTTGTCTGGATTGCGCGCAAGATCGATCCCGAGGAGGGCCGCAAGCTGGACACGCTGTCCCTTGGCGGCATCGGCACAGTGATGGAGGGGCGCCGGTTCTATCCCAAAGGTCCGCTGCTCGCTCACGTACTGGGCTTTACCGGCATTGACGGGCAGGGGTTGGAAGGCATCGAGCGCCGCTACGATCCTTACCTGCGCGGCGAAAAACGCCAGATCATTCTGCAGCGTGACGCGCTGGGGCGGACCGTGTTTCCTAAAGGGCTCACCGAGCAGGGACCGTCGTCCGGACACAGTCTGACGCTGACAATCGACGAGGTGATCCAGTACGTCTCCGAGAAGGAGCTGGACGCGGCTGTGTCGGCCTCGCGCGCTAGGGGTGGCGTCGTCATCGTGATGGAACCGAAGACCGGCGCCGTGCTGGCCATGGCGGTGTCGCCGCGGTTTGATCCGAACGCCGTGCGAGAGCTATCCGCCGACCGCTGGCGCAACCGCGTGCTCACGGACGCCTACGAGCCGGGCTCAACAATGAAGATTTTCCTTGCTGCTGCCGCGCTGCAGGAAGGTGTGATGAAGCCAAGCAGTGAAATCTATGCGGAGAACGGCAAGATAACAATTGCGGGGACGGTCATCCACGATCATGAAAAGCACGCGTGGCTGACTTTCGCACAAGCGATTCAAAAGTCGAGCAATGTTGCCGCGGCCAAGACAGCAATGGTGCTTGGCGACGAGCGCCTGTACCGATATCTGAAAGCCTTCGGCTTCGGCGAGCGGGTCGAGATCGATCTGCCGGGCGAAGCCGGCGGTCTGCTCAAGGAGCCGCGCGAGTGGGGTCGGCGCACGCTGGCCTCCGTGGCTATCGGGCAGGAGATCGGCGTTACGGCGCTCCAGCTCGCGACGGCCGTCTCGGCCGTGGCCAACGGCGGCTGGCTCATGAAGCCCTATACTGTGGCCGAGGTGCGCGATGCGCAGGGGCAGTTGGTGGCGCAAGTGTCGCCGCAAGCACGGCGGCAACCTATCACGGCCGAGACGGCGCAGAAGCTCAACACGATTCTCGAGGGCGTCGTGACGGCCGGGACCGGCGGCAAGGCGGCGGTGCCCGGCTACCGCGTGGCGGGCAAGACGGGCACGGCGCAGAAAATTGACCCGGCGACCGGCGCCTATTCGTCGAAGCTATCTGTCGCATCGTTCGCTGGCTACGTCCCGGCCGACGATCCGCGCCTGACGATTGTGGCGATCATCGACGAGCCGCATGGCGAGGCCTGGGGGGGCACCATCGCCGCGCCGGTCTTCCGGCGCATCGCCGAACAGGCGCTCCCCTATCTGGGCGTATCGTCGCAGGAGCCGATGAAGCTGGCGTGGGCCTGGTCTTCTGATGGAGTGATGATCCCGTGACCTTTGCCGAACTGGTCGCGCCGCTGGCGGTTGCCAAGCGGACGGGAAATTTGAATGTCGCGATTTCGTCGCTGACGGACGATTCCCGCGCGGTCAAGCCGGGCGGCGTCTTTGTAGCGGTGAAGGGCGAGCGCGTGGACGGCCACGCCTTCGTCGAAAAAGCCGTCGTGGCCGGCGCCGCGGCGCTGGTCATCCAAAAAGACGTGCATGTACCGTTGCCGTCTTCGATTCCGGTCGTGCACGTGGAGGATACGCGCCGGATACTGGGCGTGCTGGCCGGGCGGTTCTACGCAGATCCGGCCTCCCATCTGTGCATGGTCGGCGTGACGGGGACAAACGGCAAGACGACGGTGACCTATCTGTGTAAGGGGCTGCTGGAGGCGGCCGGCCGCCGCGTCGGCCTAATCGGCACGGTGGCCTATCAAATCGGCGACGAATGCATTCCTGCGTCACATACGACGCCGGGTGCGGTGGAGTTACAGGAGCTCTTGGCGAAGATGGCCGGGGCGGGTATGGACGCGGCAGTGATGGAAGTGTCGTCGCACGCATTGGCGATGGACCGCACGGCCGGCTGCGAGTTCGACGTCGCGATTTTTACCAATCTCACGCAGGATCATCTCGATTTTCACGCTGACCTTGAAGACTATTTTCAGGCCAAGCTCCGCCTCTTCACTGGTTTAAATCCGTCAGGAGCGAAGCCGCGGCCTAAGCGCGCTATCGTCAATCTCGACGATCCACGCGGCACGCACGTCTGCCGGGCCAGCCGCGTGCCCGTCTGGACCTATGCGATCCATCAGACGGCCGACATCCGTGCCGAGGATGTCCGGTTGGCATTGAGCGGCACGCGGTTCACCGTAGCAACTCCGAAGGGCCGGTTTCCGATCGAAAGCCAGTTGGTCGGCGAGCACAACGTCTACAACATGCTGGCGGCAATCGGCGTGGGACTGCACGAGGGCTTTTCCCCGGATATGGTCCAGCGCGGCATTGCGTCTGTCGTGAATGTACCGGGCCGCTTCGAGCGGGTCGAAGGCGGTCAGAACTTCACGGTCGTGGTGGATTACGCCCATACGGAGGACGCGCTACTGCGGCTGCTTACGACCGTCCAGGTGCTCAAGACAGGGCGGATCATTATCGTGTTTGGATGCGGCGGTGACCGTGACCGCACGAAGCGCCCCAAGATGGGGCGCGTCGCCGCACGACTGAGCGACATAGTCTTCCTTACGTCTGACAATCCGCGCACGGAGGATCCACAGGCGATTTTGAGAGAAGTTGAGGTTGGCGTGAAAGAGGTGCTGGCGCAGAGGCCGGTTAGATATGAAGTGATGGTCGACCGCCGTACTGCGATCGAGGCCGCCGTGCGTGAAGCGAAAACGGGGGACACAGTGCTGATTGCCGGCAAGGGCCACGAGGATTACCAGATCGTCGGAACGACCAAAGATCATTTTGACGATCGGGAAGTGGCGCGGGCGGCTTTGGCGTCGTTGCGCGTATGATGCCAGTTGCGACGTGTCGGGTTCTAACCACGAGTGCCGAACTGTGGAAGTATACGATGCCGTTGTTTGTCATCGATGAAATTCGGGAGATCGCCAGCGCACAGTTGCTGACGAAGCGGGAACTCCACACCGGGAAGCAGGGCATCCGGCGCCTCTGCACGGATTCACGCGAGATCGGCGAGGGGGATCTCTTCGTGGCGCTCACGGGAGACCGGATGGACGGGCACGAGTTCGTGCCGGCTGCGCTGAGGCAGGGCGCGGTAGGTGCGCTGGTGCGCGACAGCTACCATCTGCCGCTGTCGGTGAAACGAAGTAGCACCCGTGCGTCTGTACTACTTGGCGTGCCGGACGTGCTGGCTGCCTATCAGCAACTAGCGGCGCATCATCGCAACCGGTTCCAGATTCCGGTCGTGGCTGTGACCGGCAGCAATGGCAAGACAACGACCAAGGAAATGACGGCCAATGTGCTGGCGCAAAGCAAGCCGGTGCTTCGTACTGAGGGCAATTTGAACAATCGGATCGGCGTACCGCAGACGCTGCTGCGCCTGACGCCGCGCCACAAGGCGGCGGTGATCGAAATGGGCGTGGACAACGTCGGTCAGACGGTGCGGCTTTGCGAGCTCACCCGCCCGACGATTGGCCTTATCACGAACATCGGCCCGGACCATCTGGAGTTTTTTGGCTCGGAGGATGTCTCCGCACAGTCCAAGGGCGAATTACTGGAATTTCTGCCGCCTGAGGGCAGCGCGATATTGAACGCGGACGATGCCTATTTCGGCTATCTTGCCTCTCGTGCGCGTTGCGAAGTCGTGTCGTTTGGCCTCTCCGATCGCGCGCAGGTGCGGGCAGAGCGATTGATGATGGGCGGGCAGCACCGTACGCAATTCCATCTGCGGCTGCCCGGCCGCGGTAGGCCCCAGCTGGTCTCTCTACATGTGCGCGGCCTGCACAATATTCTAAATGCATTGGCTGCTGCTGCCGTGGGGCATGTCATGGGGTTGAGCCCGGTGACAATCGCGGCCGGCCTGGCAGCGTTTCGGCCGCTGGCCATGCGGTCGCAGATTCTGACCTGGCACGGCGTGCGCATCATCAACGATTGCTACAACGCGAATCCGGCCTCAATGAAAGCCTCCATCGATCTGCTGTGCGAACTGGGTGCCGGCGGGCGGTCGATCGCGGTGCTGGGTGACATGCTGGAGCTGGGAGCGGACGCCGCCCCGCGACACCGCGAAGTCGGCACCCATCTGGCGGAACGGGGCATCTCGCATCTGATCGCCTGCGGCGCATTTGGACACGAACTGGTGGAGGGTGCACGCGCGGCTGGTATGCCAGCGGGCTGCGCTGTATACGAAACTGACGCGACGAGGGCCGGGGCGGCCCTGAAAGAGCTGGTGCAGGCCGGTGACGTGGTGCTGGTCAAGGCGTCGCGCGGCATGAAGATGGAGCGGGCCGTCGAAATCGTGACGGGGACGGGCGGTGTGGCGACGCTCAGTCGAGGCGGGAGGAGCTGAGATGCTGTATCTCCTGCTCTATCCGCTCCACACGGAAATACCCGCACTGAACGTGTTCCGGTATCTGAGCTTCCGGACGATTTACGCGGCGATCACGGCGTTTCTGATCGCTTTTGTGCTGGCACCGCCGCTGATCAAAAAGTTGCAAGCGATCAAGATGGGACAACACATCCGCGAGGATGGTCCCCAGGGCCATTTAGCCAAGGCGGGCACGCCCACAATGGGCGGTGTGCTGATTCTTTTCGCCGTCGTCCTCTCGACGACGCTGTGGGCGGATATCACCAACCAGTACGTGTGGCTGGCGCTGGGTGCGACGGTCGGGTACGGCCTAATCGGTTTTGCTGATGACTATCGCAAGTTTGCGGGTGCCAAATCGAAGGGGCTGACGGCCGGACAGAAAATTCTTGCCCAAGGCGCGTTGGCGCTGATGATTGGACTGCTGCTCTACTATCTGCCTAGCTACTCAACGAAGCTGAGCGTGCCGTTCTTTAAGAATTTCACGCCCGATCTGGGATTGTTCTACATTCCCTTCGTTGTACTGGTCATCGTCGGCAGCTCGAATGCGGTGAATCTCACGGACGGCCTCGACGGGCTTGCCGTCGGCCCCATCATGATAGCTGCTCTGGCCTACACGATCGTGGCCTACGTGGTCGGCAACAAGATCATGTCCGAGTACCTGCTGATTCCTTACATTGATGGCGCGGGCGAACTGGCGATCTTCACCGCAGCGATCTGCGGCGCGAGTCTTGGGTTTCTCTGGTTCAACACCTATCCGGCCCAGATTTTCATGGGCGATGTGGGATCGCTGCCGCTGGGCGCGGCGCTAGGCACGGTGGCGGTTGTGAGCAAGCACGAACTGCTGCTGTTGCTGGTCGGTGGCGTATTCGTGATCGAGGCCATCTCTGTAATCTTCCAGGTGGCCTCGTTCAAGTCGCGCGGTAAGCGGATCTTCCTTATGGCGCCGATTCACCATCACTTCGAGATGAAGGGGTGGGAGGAACCGAAAGTCGTCGTGCGGCTGTGGATCATGGCCGTGATGCTGGCACTCCTGAGTCTCAGTACGCTCAAGCTGAGGTGAGGTGAGATGGGATTTGATGAGGACGACGAACTTGAAGAGCGAATTTACGGGCAGGCGGGTCACGGTCATTGGTCTCGCCCGCAGCGGAGTCGCCGCGGCGCGTCTGCTTCATATGGTTGGAGCTCGGGTCACCGTGGCCGATGCCAAGCCGGATGCGCAGTTGGTGTCCGCGCTCGCTGGAGTAGATCGGACGGCAATTGAGATTCGCACCGGGCCCGGTTACGAATCAGCCGTCAGCGGTGCCGATGTCGTTGTGGTCAGTCCGGGCGTGCCGTCAAACCTGCCGATGCTGCGGCAGGTCCGGCAGAGCGGCCGGTCCATCATTGGTGAATTGGAGTTGGCGTCACGGTTTTTGCGCGCGCCCGTGATGGCGATCACCGGTACGAACGGCAAGAGCACGACAGTGACGCTGATTGGCGAACTTATGCAGCGCAGCGGGTGGCGTACCTTTGTTGGGGGGAACTTGGGGGTCCCGGTGAGTGAAGCAGCCATCGAAACGCTGATGTCCGGCGAATCGGGCGCTGGTCCCTACGACTATGTCGTGGCGGAAGTATCCAGCTTCCAATTGGAAACGATCGAGCGGTTCCACCCCTGGTTTGCCGCCGTGCTCAACGTGACGACCGATCACATGGACCGCTATGACGCGCTGTCGGACTACATTGCGGCCAAGGCACGGATTTTTGAGAATCAGTCGGCGGGTGACATCGCGCTGTTGAATCTCGACGACGAGCGTGTGGCGGCCATGCGCGCAAAGGTACGCGGGGATCTGTGGGGAATTTCGCGGGCTGATCCCAAGGGGCGCGGCGTCTCTGGCGGTGTCTGGTGGGACGGGATGCAGGTAATGGCCAGCGTCGACGGCCGAACGGAAGCGGTCTGCCGGCGCGACGAGATCCGTGTACCTGGCGCGCACAACCTGACCAATGCGATGGCGGCCGTGTCAGCCGGACTTGCTGCGCGCTGCCCGATGCCCGTCATCCGACAGGCGCTACAGGAATTTCCTGGCATCGAGCATGCGGTGGAGGCGGTGCGCGAGCGCAACGGCGTTCAGTTTGTGAACGATTCGAAGGGAACGAACGTGGACGCGGTGCTCAAAGCGCTCGAAAGTTTCGACAAGCCGATCGTGCTGATCGCGGGCGGGCGCGACAAGGGTGGCGATTTCGAGCGGCTACGCGAGGTAGTGGCGCGGCGCGTGAAACATCTCATTTTGATCGGTGAAGCCGCGGCGAAGCTGCAAGAGATCTGGTGGGAGTGCCGCTCGATCAGCCGTGCGGGGTCGTTGCGCGAGGCGGTGGCGGAGGCGGCCCGTGAGGCCGTGGCGGGCGATGTCGTCCTGCTCTCGCCAGCCTGTGCGAGTTTCGACATGTTTGCGGACTATCAGGACCGGGGCCGGCAGTTTAAGCAGCTTGTGAATGAATTACCGTAATGAGTGATGAGTTTCGGAGCACTGAAAAACGCGACCCGTCACGTCTTACTTATCGTGGATCGCTGATGTATGGCGAACAAGATGCTCGATGCAGGCACGCTGACGCTTCCGTGGACCTCCGTGGACGGTCGTGCGCGCAAGCGCGCCTCGATCGACGGGACAGTGCTGATGGTGACGATGGCGCTGGCCCTGTTCGGGTTGATTATGGTCTTCAGCGCCAGCGCGGTGGTGGCGGGGAGCCGTTTCCAGGACCCGATCTACTTCCTCAAGCGTCATCTGGCATGGCTGGGATTCGGATTCCTACTGCTCCAGATCACCGCGCGCGTGGACTACATGGTCTGGAAACGGCTGGCGGTGCCGGTGCTGGGGCTGACGGCGATTCTGCTCGTACTGGTGCTGATTCCGTCGCTGGGCGTGATGGCCAAGGGTGCTCGCCGTTGGATCAGACTGGGGCCCGTATCCATCCAGCCGGCCGAGATGGTCAAGCTGGCCGCCGTCCTGTATATGGCGCTCTATCTGACCAAGCGCGAGGGGAAGCTAACAGACTTCGCGTCCGGGTTCCTGCCACCGCTGATCGTGACCGGAATGCTGGCGGGTCTCGTGCTGCTCCAGCCGGATCTCGGTACGGTGGTCGTGGTTGGGGCGGTGGCCTATGCGATGCTCTTTCTTGGCGGCGCGCGGGTGAGCCATCTTTTCAGCGTGGTGCCGGTCGCGCTGGCCGCCGTGGCCGTGCTGGTCTGGCGGTCGCCCTATCGCCTGCAGCGGCTGATGACCTTTTTAGATCCCGGCAAGGATCCAACGGGAGCGGGTTTCCAGGTGAACCAGTCGTTTCTGGCCTTCGGCAGCGGCGGTGCGTTCGGCGTCGGATTGGGCGAGGGGCAGCAGAAACTCTTTTTTCTCCCCGAGGCCCACACGGATTTCGTGCTGGCACTGGTCGGCGAGGAACTGGGCTTGGCCGGGACGGCGGCGATCATCGCGCTCTTCGGCATACTCGTGTTCAGGGGATTTCAAATCGCGGGTCGCGCGCGGGAGCCCTTCGGCCGGCACCTGGCGTACGGTATCACTCTGCTCATTGGATTCCAGGCGCTGACCAATGCTGGCGTGGCTACCGGGTTGCTGCCCACCAAGGGTTTGACGCTGCCGCTAGTGAGCTACGGCGGCTCGTCGCTGCTGGTGACGCTGACGGCGATCGGCATATTGCTGAGTATCTCGCGTGACCGCCAAGGCGGACGGCAGGTAGGCAGGCATGGACTGGGACGGAGCGCAACGGCTTGATCACGATCGTGATCGCAGCGGGCGGCACTGGCGGCCATTTGTATCCGGCCGTGGCGCTGGCGCGGGAATTTCTCCGGCGCGATCGAGCGACGCGTATTCTCTTTGTGGGTACGTCCCGCGGGATCGAGGCAAAGGTGCTGGCGCACGAGGGATTCGAGCTGGCGTTGATCTCAGCACGGCCAGTGATGGGACGCAATTTATTTCAGGCAGCGCTTGCGATGTTGTCGTTACCCATTGGGATCCGCCAATCAATGTTGTTGATGCGCGAATGGAAGGCCAGTCTTGTGCTCGGCGTTGGCGGCTATACGAGTCCCCCGGTGCTACTGGCGGCGCGGCTGTTGGGTCTGCCGCAGGCAATTTTAGAACCCAATGCCACGCCCGGTATGGCCAACAAGGTGCTGGCCCCGATGGCGCAGCGAGTATTTGTGAACTTTGCCAGCGCGGCCCAACATTTTTCACCGGCCACCGTCCGCGTGACAGGCATGCCAGTGCGGCGGGAGTTTTTGGAAGGCTCTGGGCAGCCTCGCGGTGTGTCAGACAAGAAGACGCTCCTGATCTTTGGTGGCAGCCAGGGGGCGCGCGCCATCAACGACGCGGTGATCGCGGCGCTGCCGTATCTGGCCTCGTGCAAGGAGAGGCTGGCGATCGTGCATCAGACCGGCGAGGCGGAGCGTGCGCGGGTCGCGGCGGCCTACGAGCAGGCGGGTGTGCCAGCGCAGGTGACGCCGTTTCTGTTTAACATGCCAACGGTCCTGCGCGGGGCTGATCTAGTCGTGTCGCGTGCTGGGGCGATGACGGTGTCGGAGCTGACAGTCTGCGGGAAGCCCGCAGTGCTGATCCCGCTGCCAACCGCAATCTACCAGCACCAAGCGCATAACGCGCAGGCGCTGGCCGAGGCAGGCGGTGCGGTGGTGCTGCCGCAGAACGAGCTGACGGGTGTGAAGCTGGCAGAAGTGGTCACGGCATTGCTTGGCGATCCGGAACGGTTGCGCGCCATGGGCGAACGGAGCCGGACGATGAGCAAAGCCGACGCAGCGGGGACAGTGGTTGGGGAATGTCTGGCACTGATCGCACAGGGAGCACAACGCTAGAAGCGGAGACTGGTCGAATCGACAAGGAGCCGGCCCGGTCCCGCGCGCAACAGACGAGAGTGATGTTCAGAAAGATTCAGCATATTCATCTCGTCGGAATTGGCGGCGTCGGCATGAGCGGCATCGCCGAGGTGCTGCTGACGCTCGGGTACAAGGTGTCGGGCTCCGATCTCCAGGAGTCTGACACGGTCTGCCGACTGCGCGAATTGGGCGGCAACATTTTCATCGGCCATGATGCGTCGAACATTGGCGAGGCGCAGGTAATCGTTATCTCTTCAGCGGTGGCGCAGGCGAATCCGGAAGTCGTCGCAGCCCGCGAAAAGGTCATCCCGGTGATCCCGCGCGCCGAGATGCTGGCCGAGCTCATGCGGCTCAAATACGGTGTGGCGATCGCCGGTGCGCACGGGAAGACGACCACCACTACGATGGTGGCCACGGTGCTGGCACAGGGGGGGCTGGACCCCACGATGGTGATTGGTGGGCGCGTTAACGCGCTCGGTAGTCACGCGCGACTGGGTCGCAGCGATCTGCTTGTGGCCGAGGCCGACGAGAGCGACGGCTCGTTCTTGAAACTTTCCCCGACGATCGTGGCCGTCACAAACCTCGATCGCGAGCACCTGGACCATTACGGCTCGATGGAACGGATCGAGCAGAGCTTTCTCGAGTTCATCAACCGTGTGCCCTTCTACGGCCTGGCGGTGCTATGCGCGGACGACGAGCATCTGCGGAAGCTGCAGCATCGCGTTGTGAAGCGTTACCAGACGTATGGGCTCAACACAAATGGAGGCCTCACGCCTGACTTCCTGGCCACCGACATCACGCTCAATCAGTGGCAGACGGAATTCCGGGTCTCCTATCGTGGGACGCCGCTCGGTCCGTTCCGGCTCTCCGCACCGGGCGTTCACAATGTATCAAATGCGCTGGCGGCAATTGCGGTGGGCATGGAACTGGACGTGCCGCTGGATCTCATCCGCAAGGGGCTGGCAAGCTTTGCCGGGGTGGAGCGGCGATTCCATCTGCGCGGTGAGAAAAACAACATCATGGTTGTGGACGACTACGGACACCATCCGACCGAAATCAAGGCCGTGCTGACTGCGGCCAAGCACGGATGGAATCGCCGGGTCGTCGTCCTGTTCCAGCCGCACCGCTACACGCGGACCCGCGACCTGATCCAGGAGTTTTCGGAATCCTTCGCGCAGGCCGATGCGGTGTTTGTCACGGAGATCTACGCAGCGGGCGAGGCCCCGATTGCGGGCGTGTCGGGACAGAAACTGGCCGAGGCGATCCGCACTGCGGGGCAACCGGCGGTCACCTGGTCTGAAAAGCGCACCGATCTGGCTGCGATGGTCCTGCCGACGCTGCAATCGGGCGATCTGGTGGTGACGCTGGGTGCAGGGGATATCTGGAAGACGGGGCTTGAATTGTTGGAGCGTCTGTGAGGTTGCGGATTATTGACGGAGGACGCGTGACACGTCGGAGTACATCGCGGAGAACGCCGCCCCGCTGGGCCACGGCAGACCTACGCGCAGCGGTGGCCGGGTTGAAGGGCGATGTGAAGTTCTCCGCGCCATTGAAAGAGTACACGTCCTTCCGGATTGGTGGTCCGGCGGACGTGTTGGTGATGCCGGCTGATGCCGATGACGTCAGCCGGCTGGTCCGGCAGGCACAAGCAGCGGATATTCCGATCTTTGTGCTGGGCGGGACGAATCTGCTTGTGCGCGATCACGGCATCCGCGGCATCGTGGTCAGTCTGGCCAGGATGAAAGCGATCACAGACGAACCGGGCCATGTGCTTTACGCGGAGGGTGGCGTCGGGATGCCGACACTGATGAAGCATGCGACGAGCCGTGGCCTGTCCGGCCTCGAATGGGCGGCCGGCATCCCAGGCACGGCGGCTGGCTGCGTCGTGATGAATGCGGGTACGACGCTCGGTGAGATGAAGGATAGCGTGAAAGCCGTGCGGATCGTGGAATCGCCGGGAGTTACGATCGACGTACCGGCCTCAGCCATCCGGTTCAGCTACCGGCAGGCGCTGCTGCCACGCGGCATCGTCGTCGGCGTTTGGGTGCAGCTCAAACCGGCGCCGAAGGACAAGATTCAGGCAACTGTGAAGGAATATCTCCGTCATCGTAAGAACACGCAGCCGCTTACGCTGCCCAGTGCCGGCTGCGTGTTCAGGAATCCGGGTCACGATGCCGCGGGCCGCGTGATCGAGTCAGCGGGTTTGAAAGGCGCGCGGGTCGGAGACGCGCAGGTGTCAGACAAGCATGCAAACTTCGTCGTGAATCTCGGTCATGCGAAAGCGGCCGACGTCATTGCGCTGATCAAGAAGGTCGGGCGCACGGTCGAGGACAAGACGGGTTTGACGCTTGAATTGGAACTGAAGATCGTTGGGGAGCCCTAGAGGCGTCATGCGTCAACCGTTATCCGTCAATCGTAAGGATAGGAGTAAGCGGAGATCCTGGGACGGAGCGAATAACGAATGACGACGAAGCCGTTGACGAAGGCTCGCATTGGCGTCCTGATGGGCGGGCAGTCGGGCGAGCGGGACATCTCGCTGCGGACCGGACAGGCGGTGCATCGCGCGCTGTTGCGTCGGGGCTATCGTGCAGTGGCCATTGACGTGGATCCGTCGCTACCCGAGCGGTTGACAAAGCAGAAGATTGAGTTGGTGTTTGTCGCGTTGCACGGACCGGGAGGAGAGGACGGCACGATGCAGGGATTTTTGGAGACGATCGGACTGCCCTACACAGGTTCCAGCGTCCGCGCAAGCGCCATGGCGATGCACAAGGTGACGACCAAGATGGTCCTGGCTGCACACGGGATTCCGGTCCCGGATGGCACGGTGGTGCGGAAAGGCGAGCGGGTGGCGAAACCCGCCCTGCTGAAATGGCCGTTGATCGTAAAACCAGCAGCAGAGGGTTCGACAATCGGCATTTCCATCGTGCGCAAACCGTCCGAATGGCACGCGGCGCTGGCGAGGGCATATCGGCACGACCGCGAGGCGGTGGTCGAGGCCTATATCCCCGGCCACGAGATCACGGTCTCCGTTCTGCGCGGGCCGCGCCGGACAATGGCGTTGCCGACGATCGAAATTGTCTCGCCTGACGGGTTCTACGACTATGCGGCCAAGTACACGAAGGGTCGCAGTCGGTATCTCTGCCCGGCGCCCCTGCCAACGGCGGTGACCCGGCGTGTGACAGAACTGGCAGTCCAGGCCTATGAGTTACTGGGCTGCGACGGCGCAGCGCGGGTGGATTTTCGCGTGACGCCCAGAGGGAAGCCTTATGTCCTTGAAGTGAACACAATTCCAGGAATGACGGAAACGAGTCTGCTGCCCATGGCGGCGGCGAAAGTCGGATTGGATTATGACACGCTGACAGAGCAAATTCTTGAGTCTGCACTTCGTCGCGCACGTACATTTTCGGCATGAAGAAGTTGAGATGACGGAAACCATATTGTTTATAAGGGCGGCAGCGAAGGCAGGGATGGATTACGACACGCTGAGGAAAAGAATTCTGGAGTCCGTGCTCAGGCGGGCTAGGGGGATGGCATGAGCTGGTTCGGCAAACGGGTTCGTAGTCCGCGGCCCAATCTGCAACGGCATTCCGGGCGCGCGCCGGTCCAGCGCACGAAATCCGAAAAGGCGCGGGATGCTGTTCGCGGGACGCTTTGGGCAGTGGCGGTTCTGCTGGGCGCTTGGTCGGCGCTCTCACTTTATTCTATGGCGGGCCCGGTGGTGGCCAAGTGGTTCGACATCCGCGAGGTGCATGTGACCGGCCTGCAGACGATCGAACGCGAAGAAGTCGTGGAACGGCTTGAGTTGACATCGAAAGAGACGCTGCTCTCGGTCAATCCGGTTGAGTTGGAAGCGCGTGTGGCCGCGCACCCTTGGGTCAAGGCGGTGACGGTCACTCGATCACCGCTGCATACCCTGTCCGTGCAGGTCACCGAGCGCAAGCCCGCGGCGCTGTTTAAGGCGCCGTCGATAGTCATGCTGCTGGATGAGGAGGGCGCCGTGTTGTCGTCGTCAGTACCGGAAGACCGGGATGATCTGCCGGTGGTCGTCGGGGCCGACCCCAAAAAGCTGCTACTGGGCGAGGCGCAGCCGCGCGAGGCGGTACAGCGCGGGATCAAGCTGGCGGGGCTGCTGGCCCATTCGCTTGAGGGGCGGCCTGAGGTGGATGTGACCGATCCAGCGCATGCGGTGGCCTATCTCAAAGGCATGCGGTTTCAGTTTGGCGCGCAGCCGGTGGAAGAGCAGTGGGAGCGGTATCGTGCGGTGAAGCCGGTCCGCCGCGTGAGCACGGCCCACGGATCGTCCGAGATCGATCTGCGGTTTTCGGACAAAGTGATCATGAGGGATCGGGGATGATCCGACCGAAACGCACAATTCGTAACTCCAAATTGAAAACTCCAGAGAGGGGGTAACCCACATGGCCAGACGGGATCACATCGTGGTCGGGTTGGACATCGGGACGACGAAAATTTGCGCGATCGTGGCCGAGGTCACGGAAGACGGCACGGTCAACATCGTCGGCGTCGGAACCAGCCCGTCCCGCGGCATGCGCAAGGGCGTGGTCGTGGACATCGAAAGCACGGTTGAATCCGTGAAGAAGGCCGTGGAGGAAGCCGAGCTAATGGCGGCGGTGCAGATCAACTCGGTCTACACCGGCATTGCCGGTAGTCACATCAACGGCATCCACTCGCGCGGCGTCGTGGCGCTAAAAAAGCAGGAAGTCACGCGCGCGGACATCGCCCGGGCGATCGAAACCGCGCGCTCGATGGCCGTGCTGAGCCCGGACCGCCGGTTGCTGCACGTCATTCCGCGTGAATTCATGGTGGACAGCCAGGACGGCGTACGGGATCCGCTGGGCATGTCCGGGTCGCGGCTTGAGGTGGAAGTGCAGATCATCACGGGCGCGGTGACTTCGGCCCAGAACATCGTCAAGTGCGTCAACAAGGCCGGACTTGACGTGATCGACATCGTGCTGCAGCCGCTGGCCTCGAGCGAGGCGGTTTTGAGCGCGGAGGAGCGCGAACTGGGCGTGGCGATGGTGGATCTCGGCGGCGGAACAACCGATCTGGCAATCTTCGTCGATGGGAGTATCCGGCACACGGCGGTGCTACCAATCGGTGGGCAGAACCTCACAAAGGACATCGCCGTTGGCATGGTCACGACACAGACGGAGGCAGAGAAGATCAAGATCAAGCACGGCATCGCGCGCGTGGACATGGTCAAGGACGACCAGATGGTGCCCGTACCGGGCATGGGCGAGCGGCCGGCGCGGACGGTCTCGCGGCGCGAGCTGGCAGAGATCATCGAGCCGCGCGTGGACGAGATGTTCGAGCTGGTGCGGCACGAAATCACACGGGCAGGCTACGAGGCGATGATGGGTGCCGGCGTGGTGATCACCGGCGGCACCTCCATGCTGGAGGGCATGCCGGATGCGGCAGAGAAGATTCTGGGCCTCCCGGCGCGGCGCGGCGTACCGCATGGCGTAGAAGGGCTGCGGGATGTCGCGGGCACGCCGATGCACGCGACCGGTGTTGGACTGATTCTCCATGCCTGCCACCATGCGGGTGAACTGGAAACGGCCGGAAACGGACGCCGGGTCGGGCGGGTCTTAGGGCGGATGAAAGAATGGATGACGGAGTTTTTTTGAGGAAGCGAATAGCAAATAGCCGGCAGCAAGCAACTATGAATCCTGGCTATTTGCTACTTGCTGCTGGTTGATAGCTAAAAAAAAGGAGGGACGCGGCATGTTCTCACTACACGAAGGCGATGTGATGCCGGTGCATATTAAGGTCTTCGGCGTCGGCGGCTCGGGGTGCAACGCCGTCAACACGATGATCCAGGCCGGGCTCAAAAACGTGGAGTTCGTGTCGGCCAACACTGACGTCCAGGCCCTAGGGCGGTCCCAGGCCTCGATCAAAATCCAACTGGGGCCCGAACGCACGCAAGGATTGGGCGCCGGCGCCAAGCCGGAAATTGGCCGTGAGGCGGCGCTCGAAAGCGAGGACGAAATTCGCGAGGCGATTGAGGGGGCCGAGATGATCTTCGTCACTGCCGGCATGGGCGGCGGTACAGGCACCGGAGCCGCGCCGATCGTGGCCAAAGTCGCGCGCGATCTGGGCGTGCTGACCGTCGGCGTGGTGACCAAGCCCTTTCAATATGAAGGGCACCGGCGGATGAGCTATGCGGAGGAGGGGCTGCGGGAATTGCGCCGTCATGTCGATACGCTGCTGGTGATCCCCAATCAGCGGCTGCTCGGCATCGTAGACAAATCCACGCCGCTGCTGGAGGCCTTCAAGGTGGCGGATGACGTGCTGCGTCAGGCAATCCAGGGCATCGCGGACGTGATTACGACGACGGGCCACGTGAACGTAGACTTTGCGGACGTGCGCACGGTGATGAGCTTCACCGGGCGGGCCGTCATGGGTATGGGTGTGGCGCGGGGCGCGAACCGCGCGCAGGAGGCGGCGCAGAAGGCGATCAATTCCCCGCTGCTGGAGGACGGTAGCGTGACCGGGGCGCGCGGCGTACTGCTGAACATCACGGGCGGGGCGAACATGACGTTGCACGAGGTGGGCGAGGCGGCGTCGATCATCCAGGACACAGCCGATCCGCAGGCAAACATCATCGTCGGGCAGGTAATCAATCCGGATCTCAAGGAGGATTTGGTTGTGACGGTCGTGGCCACCGGCTTCGACAAGGATGAACCGCCGGCCCGGTTGCCCGCCGCGGCCCGAACGGGGGCGATGCCGGCCATTGAGCCGGCCATGGCCAGCGTGCGCGACATGAATGGCGGCGAAACCGAGAAGCAGATGGAGAAGCCAGCTTTCCTGCGCCGGTTCTCAAGCAAGCGCAGCGAATCGCAGGAGCGGCTTAGCCTGGCCACGGACGATGCGTGGGACGTGCCGACCTTTCTGCGCAAGCAGGGAGGCTAGGAGAAGGGAGCAAGTAAGAAGTAGGAAGTGCAAAACAAAGGGAACAACATTTTGGTCAAACATGGTGATCACGATTCCGCATTTTGCCAGCGAACGGCAGGGCGTCCGGCACTTCTTTGGCACTCGGATGCAGGGCCTGGCGCCCGTGTTCGCCGCTCCGAGCGTGGTCTCGGTCAATCAGGTCCATGGCACGGAAGTGCTGGTGGTGGACCGGCCCGTTTTGGGTGCGCCATCATTCGATGGCGGGTGGGACGCGCTGGTGACCAATCAGGCCGGCGTGCTACTCACGGTCAAGACCGCGGATTGCGTACCGGTGCTCATCCATGACCCGTGCACCCGCGTCGTGGCGGCAGTGCATGCAGGCTGGCGTGGAGCCGTGGCGGGAATCATTCCCAGGACCGTCGAAGTGATGAGGAGGCAGTTCAAGTCACAGCCAGCCTCGTTGCGCCTGAGCATCGGGCCCGCGGCCGGGGTCTGCTGCTATGAGGTAGATGAGCCAGTACTGGACCGTCTGCGCGAGAGCTATCCGGCGTGGCGCACTGTGATCAAAAACACGGGGCCTGGCAAGGCCAAGCTCAATCTGCGCGGGCTCGTGCGCGGACAGGCCGTGCAGGCAGGCGTGCCGGAAGGAGGCATTTATTCTGTGAGCCTCTGTACCATCTGCCATACGACGCTATTTCACTCCTATCGCCGCGAGGGCACGGCTCGGGGTACAATGGTTAGCGGGATCATGCTGGTACCACACCGTGCGAGCGGAAAACGCCGCGCGAACTGACAAGCTTCTACGCTTTCGGTACAATACCTCTCACGGCAATTAGCGTTCATGGACACTGGCGACCACGTAGAGGTGGATCAGATTGCCCGGCGCGTCCGCGACATTCAGGCCCGGATCCAGCAGGCGGCGCAGCGGGCCGGACGGAAGCCGGAGGCAATCCGACTCGTGGCCGTGACAAAAACGGTACCAGTCGAATGCATCCGGGACGCCGTGAATGCCGGTGTGAGCATGCTCGGTGAGAATCGGCTGCAGGAGGCCGTGCCAAAGATCCAGCAGTTGACAGCGGTGCCCGGCGTGCAGTGGCATTTTATCGGCCGGTTGCAGCGGCGGAAGGTGAAAACAGTCGTCGCCCTGTTTGAGCTGATCCACTCAGTGGAGAGTGTGGAGCTGGCTGAAGAAATCGATCAGCGGGCGCGAGAAGCAGGGACGCAGCAACGCGTGCTCCTGGAAGTGAATATCGGTCGGGAAGCGAGCAAGGGCGGGTTTGCTCCGGACATGTTGCTGGATGTGGCGCAGGCGATTGACGCGCTGCCGAATCTGGCGGTTGAGGGTCTGATGACGATTCCGCCGGTATCGTCGGAAGCGGAGGCCTCGCGGATGCACTTTCGTGCTCTACGCGAGTTGGCGCAGTCGCTGGCGAGTCTGAAGCTGCAGCGCATGCGGATGCACGAGTTGTCAATGGGCATGTCCGGGGATTTTGAAACGGCGATCGAGGAAGGAGCGACAATGGTGCGGGTTGGCGCGGCAATTTTTGGAGCGCGGCGTGGCTAAATCAAAATCAGCGATGGCGATTGCCATGATCGGATCAGGCCAGATGGGCGAAGCTCTCATTGGAGGCTGGCTGGCGGCCAAGACCGTCACGGCCAAGGCGATTGTGGCAACGGACGCGAGCGCTGAACGGCGCGATCTGATGAAGCGGCGGTTCAGCGTGCGCACAGGATCGGACAACCGCGAGGCGGCTGCTGCATCCACGGTCGTCGTGCTGGCGGTGAAGCCGCAGACTCTCAATGCCGTGATGAAGGAGCTGGCGTCGGCATTAGCGGGTAAACTCGTGTTGTCGATTGCCGCTGGCATCACGCTCAAGCATTTGGCGGCCCTGGCACCGAAGACGGCGCGGTTCGTGCGGATCATGCCAAACACACCGGCGCTGGTGCGCGACGGTGTGTCAGCGATCGCGTTCGGTCCCGGTGTGACCAACAAGGATCAGCAGCTCGCCCGTCGTCTTTTCGAAGCAGTCGGCAAGGCGGTGGTGGTCGAGGAGAAGCTCATGGACGCCGTCACCGGCCTGAGCGGCAGCGGCCCAGCTTATGTATTTACGGCGATCGAGGCGCTTGCGGACGGCGGCGTGAAAATGGGCCTGCCCCGTTCAGTGGCGGATCTGCTGGCTGCGCAGACGGTGCTGGGTGCGGCAAAGATGGTGCTGGAGACCGGCGAGCTGCCGGCCAAGTTGAAAAACGGCGTGGCCTCGCCCGGCGGGACAACGATTGCGGGCCTGCATCGACTCGAACAGGGCGGGCTGCGCGCGGCGCTGATGGGTGCGGTGGAGGCAGCGGCCAAACGGTCGGAAGAATTGGGACGGGAGACCAAGCACTGATGTTCGTCGCGGGCAATGCCTTGCAGGGGCTGGCACGGGTGCTAGAGATGGTGCTCTCACTGTATACGTGGATCATCATCGCGCGGGCGCTCGTGTCGTGGGTGAGTCCGGACCCCTGGAATCCGATCGTGCAGTTTCTGGAGCGGGCAACGGAACCGGTGCTGGAGCCGATCCGGCGCCGCTTGGGCTGGCAGATGGGGATCGATCTGTCGCCGCTGATCGTGATTCTGATTTTGTATTTCCTGCAATACGCGCTGGTCCAGTCGCTGTACGAGACGGCTGCGCAGCTGCATTGAGCGAAGCCCTACGAGGGGAGCCATGAAAATTTCGCGGCTCGACATTCAGCACATGGTGCTCATGGTGTCCTTTCGCGGCTACAACCGCCAGGACATCGACCGGTTTCTAGCGCAGATCGCGTAGGCGGTCGACGAGCTCAACCGGGAAACTGCGTCTCTGCGCCAGAAGCTGGGCTCCACCGAAAGGCAGTCGGACAATTCCCGCATGGTCGAGATGGCGCTAGCGATCGAAATCTGCGCGGAATGATGCAGCCGTTCGACCGCGTGATCACGATGGACGCGTGGGACGCAGAGGCGGCCCTAGTGATCGAACCGATGGTGGACGATGAACCGCTCGGAGGCGTTCCATCACGCGAGTACCCCCATGATTCCACTTGATGCATGAGCAAGCCTGATCCCATCGGTGACGCCATGCAGGCCGCCGTGGCGAACGGCGTGTTCCCTGGCGCCGTGCTGTTCGTCCGTCTGCGCGGGCAGGTTGCCTGTCATCAGGCCTTTGGAAATGCCGCGTTGGTACCTGCCGTGGAGCCAGCCTGCCTCGACACGCTCTACGATTTGGCTTCTCTCACCAAGCCTCTGGCCACGGTGACCACCGTGTTGTTGCTGGTTCGAGACGGACGGCTGACGCTGGACGACCTCGTCAAAAAGCACGTGCCCGAGTGTGTGGGGCATCCGATTGGCGAGATGACGATCTGGCACCTGCTCACTCACAGCTCCGGCCTGCCGAGTTGGCGGCCATTCTATGAACGCATTGCGCAAGAAGACCAGCTACGGCCGGGCTTGCTCGGCAGCGATGCTGCCCGTGCACGCATGCTGACATTGATCGCAGAAGAACCGCTTGAGTATCCCGCGGGGACGCGCAGTGTCTACAGCGACCTGGGGTTCATGCTATTGGGCATGGTGGTCGAGCGGGTAACCGGCCACACGCTCGAGGCCTATTGCCGGGAGCAGGTTTTCAAACCTATGCAGACGCCACTGATGTTTTTAGGGGCGAAGGGAGAGCACCCCTTGGACCTCCATACGATTGCACCAACGGAGCAGGAATCCTGGCGAGGCCGGCTGCTCCGGGGGGAAGTGCACGACGAGAATGCCCACGCACTGGGCGGCGTCTCCGGTCACGCCGGTCTGTTCGGCACGGCGGCTGCCGTGTCGACGGTGACCGGGCAATGGCTGGATAGCTACGTAGGGCGCGGGTGGCTGCTGCCGTCCGAACTCGTCCGGAAATTCGTCACGAAGCAGGACCGGGTCACGGGGTCAAGTTGGGCGCTGGGATGGGACACGCCGTCGGCTCCGTCGTCGTCCGGAAGCCGGTTCTCGCCGGCCTCATTCGGCCATCTCGGGTACACCGGCACGTCGATCTGGATCGATCCGCAGGCTGAACTGGAAGTAATCCTGCTATCCAACCGGGTGCATCCGTCAAGGAGCAACGAAGCAATCAAACTGTTCCGGCCAGTGATTCACGATCTGATTTATAAAGAGCTGGTAGCGGGTAGCGAACAGAGCACAGCTGGCAACCGGCACTGAGTAGCAGGGAGCCAGAAAAGAAATTCTTAGCTGCTCGCTACCCTCTATCGTCGGCAAGCTATTTATCTGGGTAATCCACCCAGGTTTCTTTTTCCGCCAGATAGCGCTGGCCCTTGAAATTTGTCCGGGTCCGTATCCGTGTGAATCCTAATTCCTGGAGTTTGTCCACGATGCTGGCGACGGCGGCCGGGATGGTTGGCTTGGTCTGGCCGGTCACAGTCAGGGCCTCGTACATGACGCTGGCCGTGTAGCCCGGAGCGGTGCGGTTGACCTGAACGGACCGGTTGAAATACCGGTCGCTCGGATCGGATCCCTCGATCTGGTGGCGTTCGATCAGGCCTTCTTTTTTAAATGTTAGTGGCAGCGAACTCACGCGGCACCCTCCTAACGGCCGGTTCGGACGGGCGCATTATAGTCAGCCGGGATGGGCGGCGCAAGATGCGTTGACAAGTTCTTTCTACGCTCTTTATCATGCTTCATGCGCACTCCGTTGCGTCTCAATAAAATAGCCTGGGCCGGCGATGTGCTCAACATTCCCAACAGCCTTACGCTGCTTCGAATTCTGCTAACTCCTGTCTTTGTCGGATTTATGCTCCACACCTGGTATGGCTGGGCTCTGGGCGTGTTGCTGGTGGCCGGTCTGACAGATGCGCTGGACGGGTTTATCGCCCGGGCGGCCAACCAGCGGACCCAGCTGGGGATGTATCTCGATCCGCTCGCAGACAAGCTATTGCTTGCCTCCGGTTTTGTTACCCTGTCGGTGCTCCATCGGGTGCCGCTGTGGGTCGTCCTTCTAGTCGTCAGCCGTGACGTGATTTTCTTTGCTGGAACATTGCTGGCACAATTGACCGAGTCTGATCTTGATATCGCGCCGACGATTCTGGGTAAGGGCACCACAGTTGCCCAGCTGATCTATCTGCTGGTTTCGGTCATCGCGCTGTCCCGGCAGATGGAGGTACCGCTTGTCGAGCCCCTCCTCTATATTATGGTAACGCTTACTATCGGGTCTGGAGTGCACTATTTGTATCGAGGATTGTCTCGTCTGAACGTCGGACAAGTCTCTCCGCCCTGAGCCGGTGCCTGCCAAAGCTTCGTTTGCACATAATCCGTTTTATCGGATTGTCCCAAGCTTCAAAACACAGTAAAATCCGGCTAAATTGCTGCACCTAAACGCGCGATTGTTGCGGTATCGTTTGAGCAAGTTCGGCATCGCAAGTGAGCGCGACAGGGACGAGGATGAGGTTGCGCATGACCAGTAACCGGTCGATACACATTCACGCCCCGGCCAAGGTCAATCTGGTGCTCCGCGTCCTGGATCGTCGCCCGGATGGCTACCACAATCTCTGGTCGCTCATGCAAACGGTAGAGGTTGCGGACACGCTGGCTGTTCGGACCACGCCGGGACAGCCGGGCATTCATCTGGCATGCGACGACGTCTCGCTGCCGACCGATCGGCGGAATCTGATCTACCGGGCGGTGGAAGCCGTACTGGAGCGGGCAGGTCCGGCAGTAGGTCGGGATGCGGGTCTCGCCATTACGCTTACCAAGCGCATCCCGGTCTCGGCCGGGTTGGGTGGTGGGAGCAGCAACGCGGCGGCGACCATCGTGGCGCTCAATGAATTATTTGCACTCCGCTGGTCCCTGACGGACATGATGAAGGTGGGTGCGCCGTTGGGCAGTGATGTGCCGTTCTTTTTCTGCGCTCCGTCCGCTGTGGTGACTGGACGTGGTGAGGCCGTCGAAGCCGTGACGCTGACCGGCCGGCGCTGGATAGTGCTGGTAAACCCCGGGTTCCCAATCGAAACGAAATGGGCCTATGAACAATTGTCCATGCGCCGCTCCAGCGTAGCCCCGCTAGCTGATTCACTGCGGCGTGTCGTAGGCGGTGCGACGGCATCGTGGGATCAAGTCATCCCGCTGATGGAGAACGATTTTGAAGCCGCCGTAGGGCCGTCTCATCCCGAACTGGCGAAGGTGGCGCAGGCCCTGCGCGATGCCGGCGCCGAAGCTGCCATGCTGTCAGGCAGTGGCGCCACGGTGTTCGGCGTGTTTAGCGACGAGGCGTCTGCAGTGTGCGCCCGGCGGGCATTGGGCGCAATCAATGGCTGGCGGGTGCTTGCCGGACCCGCTGGAGCTGGCCCCCTATCCTGTGTTTTCGACGTCTGATTATCCCCACGTTTCGTTGACAATTTCGTACTCTTTCCGCTACAGTTCGCTGTTCGGTTAAATGAGGAGTTCATGGGTCTGGACAACCAGCTAAAACTGTTTTCTGGAACAGCCAACCCCGCGCTGGCAAAGGAGATTTGCAGCCATTTGGGAGTCCAGTTAGGGGGGGCCACGGTCTCGTCTTTCAGCGACGGGGAGATCCGCATCAAGATCGACGAAAATGTCCGCGGAGCGGACGTGTTCGTGGTGCAGTCGTGCTGCACGCCGGTCAACACGTCGATCATGGAACTGCTGATCATGCTCGATGCACTGAAGCGGTCTTCGGCCTACCGGATTACGGCGGTGATTCCCTATTTCGGCTACGCCCGGCAGGACCGAAAAGATCAGCCGCGGGTGCCGATCACGGCAAAGCTGATGGCCGATATCATTGAGACGGCGGGCGCCACCCGCGTGCTGACCATGGATCTCCATGCGGGACAGATCCAGGGATTTTTTAATATTCCGGTGGACCATCTGTATGCGCTGCCAGTGCTGCTGGATTACATCAACCGGCAGTTCGGAAAGGACTTGAAGGACGTCGTGATTGTGTCGCCGGACGCCGGCGGAGTGGAGCGGGCGCGGGCCTTCGCCAAGCGTCTGCAGACTAACCTGGCAATCATCGACAAGCGACGTGAGGGGCCCAATAACGCGCAGGTGATGAACATCATCGGTGACGTCGAGGGCAAGCATGTGATCTTACTGGATGACATGATCGACACGGCGGGGACGATTGTGCAGGGTGCGCAGGCCGTTGCAAATAAGGGGGCCAAGTCCGTCTGGGCCGGTTGCGTGCATCCTGTTCTGTCGGGGCCAGCGCTGGAACGGTTGCAACAGTCACCGTTGACGGAAGTGGTCGTGACCAATACGATTCCGCTTAACGGCAAGGAGCAAACCTGCTCGAAGCTGCGCGTGCTGTCAGTCGCGCCGCTGCTGGGCGAGGCCATTCGGAGAATTCACAACGAAGAGTCGGTCACGTCCCTGTTTGCGTGATCTGATATTACTAGGAGAGAGGAGCGAGGAGCAGCCATGAAATTCGATCTTGCAGCGGAAACCAGAACCGGGTTGGGCAAGGGTGCGGCCCGTCAGTTGCGTCGGAAGGGGCGGGTGCCGGCCGTACTGTACGGACAGGGCGAGTGCGTGCTCCTGACGTTAAACCCTGACACACTGAAGGCCATTCTACGGGCGCATGCTGGCAGCACGGTCCTGATCAACGTGAAAATTGCCGGTGCGACCAAGAAGGCCGACCGCGTCGCCTTGTTGCGGGACTATCAGCTCGATCCCGTCAGTGGCGACGTGCTGCACGCCGACCTCTTCGAGGTGCTGATGGACAAGCCCATCCGCGTCAAGGTGCCGGTCAGCGTTATCGGCAGCCAGCCGGCCGGTGTGAAGGAAGGCGGTATTCTCCAGCACAACACGCGCGAGATTCATGTCGAATGCCTGCCGTCCGCCATGCCGGATTCGATTCCCGTAGACGCCTCGGCACTGGTGATCGGCCAAGGCATCCATCTCAAGGAGCTGACGCCGATCGCGGGTGTCCGGTTTCTGGACGATCCGGAGCTGATGGTGGTCAGCGTGGCGGTACCGATGTCTGATGCCAAGCTCGAAGCGCTGCTCACCAGCACGGCGACAACTGGCGAGGGCAAGGAGCCCGAGGTCATGGCCAAGGGCAAGGAAGCAGCGGCAGCTGCGGAAGCTGCGGCAGGTGGTGCACCTGCCGCCGATGCCAAGGCGGGCGCCACGGCCACGGCCGAAAAAGGCAAGGAAGGCGCTGCCAAGGAAGCTCCCAAGGCTGAAAAGAAGGAAGCCGAGAAGAAGAAGTAGCGGTGCGTCTCATCGTTGGGCTCGGTAATCCCGGCAGGGCCTACGCCCTAACCCGTCACAACGTCGGCATGTGGGCCATTGAGCGGGCCGCCGCTCGATGGTCTATTGCGCTCGCGCCCCGCGGCACCATGCAGCGAGGTTCCGGACGGCTTGGATCGGAGCGAATTGAACTGGCCGGCACGCTTGATTGGATGAACGCTAGCGGGCCTCCGCTTTTGGGCTTGCTCAGAGAACATAAGCTCACCGCTGACGATCTCATCGTGATTCACGACGATCTTGATCTCGCTCCAGGCCGGATGCGGATCAAGCAAGCCGGTGGCGACGGTGGACACAACGGCCTCAAGTCCGTGATCGAGACACTGGGAACTGCGCAGTTCGTGCGGCTGAAAATCGGTGTTGGTCGGCCTGCGCCGGCACAGGATGCGGCAGATTACGTGCTGGAGCCGGTAGCGCGCGAAGAACGGGCAATATACGAGCCGTGCCTGGAGTACGTCGTGGACGCGCTGGAATGTCTGATCCACCGAGGTGTCTCCACGGCTATGAATCAATTCAACATCCGCGACAAGGCGGCTGATGAGGAAGGGGACGCGCACTGATGGGACTCTGCTGCGGCATGATTGGCCTGCCGAACGTCGGCAAAACCACAGTGTTCAATGCGCTCACCGGCGGCGGGGCGCTGGCGGCCAACTATCCCTTTGCCACGGTCGAACCAAACACCGGTATTGCCCTGGTGCCCGATCCGCGTCTGATGAAACTCAACGAGATTTTTTCATCCAGGAAAACCACACCGGCCACGCTGGAAGTCCGCGACATCGCCGGCCTCGTTGAGGGCGCGAGCAAGGGGGAGGGGCTCGGCAATCAATTTCTCGGGCACATCCGTGAGGTGGATGCGCTCCTGCACATCGTGCGCTGTTTCCAGGGGACCGATGTGGTGCACGTGAGCGGTGGGGTAGACCCGTTGCGCGACATCAGTGTCATTGAAACCGAACTGATGCTGGCCGATCTGGACACGCTCGACCGCCGCAAACAGAAGGTGGAGAAGAAGGTCCGTGCCGGTGACAAGAAGGCGGCGGTGGAGATGGCTTTCGTGCAGCGGCTTCTGGAATTGCTCGATAAGGGCGAATGGTTGGGCAATCTGCCGTGGACACAGGAGGAGCGGGCCATCCTCGATGAATGCCAGTTGCTGGCTGCCAAGCCGGTACTCTTTGTCGCCAATGTGTCAGAAGGGCCAAATGCGGACGAGGCGATGGTCAAGCGGGTGCGGGAGTTCGCCGACAAGCGGGGCGCGCGGGTCGTCACGATCTGCGGACAATTGGAAGCAGAACTCTCCTCGCTGCCTGAAGAGGAACGCGCCGACTTTCTGAAAGGCATGGGTCTCACCGAGTCCGGTCTCGTGCGCTTGACGCGTGAAGCCTACCAGTTGCTCCGGATCATCACTTTCTTCACTGCCGGCGAGCAGGAGTCGCGGGCCTGGCCGATTCTGGAAGGGACCAGAGCGCCACAGGCGGCGGGCAAGATCCACTCCGACATGGAACGGGGTTTCATCCGCGCCGAGGCCTACCATTATAATGATCTCCTCGCCTGTGGGTCGGAAGCCAAGGTGAAAGAAAAGGGCCTCTTTCGTCTGGAAGGCAAGGATTACGTGATGAAAGAAGGCGACATCGTCTTCTTCCGCTTTAATGTATAGCGGTTTGACAGTCCGTTTAGGACTGTGTTAATTTTCGGGCACTTGCATCGTTTGTAGCGATGCGCTCATCCCTCGCTCCGGACTTGGTTCCGGGGCCTTTGACCAGGAGGACGACTATATGCAGCTCTACGAGTCTATCTTTATCATCCGTCCGTCCGCATCGGACGACGAAACTAATCAGCTCATCGAGAAGATGAAGAGCCTGCTTCAAAAAGCGGGCGCGTCTATTCTCATCCTCGAGAACTGGGGCAAGAAGAAGCTGGCCTACGAGATCAAGGGGGAGCGCCGCGGGACCTTCGTCTATATCCATTTCCGCTCGGCGGGGACTGTCGTCGACGAGCTCGAGCGCGCCTACCGGCTCGAGGATTCCGTACTGAAATTCCTGACCGTACGTGTCGAGCACGAGCAGCCAGCCAAGCCGGCGGCACCGGCTCCGGTGGCTGAGGGAGCGCATGCGTGACGAGTTTTAACAAGGTCATCCTCATCGGCAACCTCACGAAAAATCCGGAGCTGCGCTACACACCCAACGGCACGCCGGTGGCGAGCTTTGGGCTGGCGGTGAACCGCAAGTATCGCCAGGCTGAGGAGATGAAGGAAGAGGTCTGTTTTGTGGACATCGTGGTGTTCGGGAAAACCGCCGAGCATTGCGGGCAGTATCTAAGCAAGGGCAACGGGGTCATCGTGGACGGCCGGCTCCAGCAGCGGCGCTGGGAGACGGAGGACGGGCAGAAGCGCAGCAAACACGAGGTCGTGGCGCAGACCGTCACGTTCCTGCCAAAGCGGCAGGACGGTGGCGGCGACGCCGGCGCGATGGACGAGCCAGGTTTCGAAGAAGAACCTCAAGGGTAGATTGTAACGAGGAGGACTTAGCGTGGAACGTGACGGCGGTGGAGGCGGAGGACGGTTGTTTCAGCGGCGGCGGCAGTGCCGGTTTTGTGCGGATAAGACACCGATTGACTTCAAGGATATCGGGTTGCTGCGAAATTTCCTAACGGAGCGCGGCCGGATCGTCCCTCGCCGGATGTCGGGCAACTGCCTTGGCCACCAGCGGGATATGACGATCGCGATCAAGCGGGCCCGGTCGATCGCGATGCTATCGTTTGCCGAGGAGTACTGAGGAGACGTCGGTTTGACTTGCCGGGGGGGTTCCGTGTATATCCGAACCACCTCGCAGTTGGCCTTGCGGTGAGACCCATGGCCTTGCCGGTTCTCCATCTCCAGGAAATTCCGCGCGACGGATTGAGCCTGTCCTGTGACGTGCTGGCGGACGAGCTGGCGCTCAGTCTGGACGAAGTGCAGATCCCCAGCGGCCTGTCCCTCGCGGCGCAGGCGCTGAAGGTCGGAGCCGTGGTGCACGTGAGCGGAATGCTGACGGGAACGGTACGGCGACAATGCGTCCGGTGCTTGAAAGAGTATGACGAGGCGCTCCGGCTACCTGTGGCTGGGGAGTTCCACAAGGACGCGGAGCAGGAGCAGAAATCGGAGGACCGCGGGGCCGCCGACGAAACCGGCGACGACCTCTATGCCTACACCGGCGAGGAGATCGTGCTCGACGGGATGCTGCGCGAGCACCTGATTCTCAATGCGCCGATGCAGCCGCTGTGTCGGGAGGACTGCCAGGGGCTGTGCCCGGTGTGCGGGCAGGACTGGAACGAACGCCGGTGCGGGTGCCGGGAGGAGGCAAAGGCCTCGCCCTTCGCCGTGCTGGCAACCTTGAAGGCGCAGATGGCTGCGGAACCGGCGCGCGGCGGGAAGCAGGCCGGACACAATAAGAAGTGAGACTGAGGTAAGGAGACGCCATGCCAAATCCGAAACACCGACACTCAAAATCGCGACGCGACATGCGGCGCGCGAACTGGAAGCGCAAGAAATCCGCAGCGCCTGGTCTGTCCGTGTGCCCGCAGTGCCACGAGCCGAAGCTGCCGCATCTAACCTGTCTCAATTGCGGGACCTATAAAGGCACGCAGATCATCGCGGTCGAAGAATCCTGATCGCCGTCGTTTCACGGTGCTAAGCCGGTGGCCGTGACCACATCGATACTCACAATCGCCGTCGACGCGATGGGCGGGGACCATGGCCCCGCCCCCGTTGTCGAGGGTGCGTTTCTGGCCGTACAGGAGTTTGGCGTAGCCGTCGTATTGGTTGGCGACGAGGTGCAACTGCGCGAACAGCTCCGTCGCACCGGCTGTACGGATTCTCGCGTCTCCGTCCGCCACGCGTCACAGGTCGTGGACATGCATGAGTCGCCGGCGCAGGTCGCGCGCAAGAAGCGCAACTCCTCCATCTGGATCGCGAACGAGCTCGTTCAGTCGGGCGAGGCGCATGCGGTGGTGAGCCCCGGCAACACGGGCGCCAGCGTCGTTTCTGCCATCTTCGTGCTCGATCGGATTAAGGGCGTCGAACGTCCCGCGATTGCCACAACGCTCCCGACGCTGACCGGCACCGCGGTCATGCTGGACGTAGGCGCCAATGTGGACTGTACGGCAAGCCAGTTGGTCCAGTTTGGTATCATGGGTCACGAATACGCGAAGGACCTCTACGACAAGCCGAATCCACGCGTGGGCTTGCTCAGCATTGGCGAGGAGGAGAGTAAGGGCAATGAAGTTACGAAGGAGGCCCTGAAGCTGCTCAAAGCCAGCCGGATCAATTTCATTGGCAACGTTGAGGGGCGGGACGTCTACGCAGGCGGCGCCGACGTCATCGTCTGCGATGGCTTTATTGGTAACGTGGCGCTGAAGATTTCCGAGGGCCTTGCCGAGACAATCAAGAAACTGCTGCAGAAGGAAATTGCCGGCTCGTTTTTGGGACGGCTGTCCTATCCTTTCATCGCCGCGCCGCTGCTCGCGCTCAAGCGCAAGACCGACTATGCCGAATTCGGCGGTGCACCCCTGCTGGGCGTCAACGGCGTCAGCGTCATTGCGCACGGCCGTTCGTCGGCTAAGGCTATCAAGAATGCGATCCGGCAGGCTAAGCGAATGGTGGACGGGCGCGTGATCGAAAATATCCGCCGTGATATCGAACAGAGCCTCGCCGTGCACCAGCCGCCTGCGTTGGGAGGCGCCGAGTGAGGGCGCGAATCGCCGGCACTGGCTTCTACGCGCCGGAGCGGATACTTACCAACGCTGATCTGGAGCGGATGGTCGAGACATCCGATGAGTGGATCGTCGAACGTACGGGCATTCGCGAGCGTCGGCTCGCCGCACCGGGCGAAGCCTGTTCTGATTTGGGCGTGAAAGCCGCTGAGCGGGCGCTGGCGGCTGCCGGCGTCGCCGCCTCCGACCTCGATATAGTTCTGTTGGCAACCTGCACGGGCGATTCGCCGCTGCCCTCCACGGCCTGCTTGATTCAACATCGTATCGGCGCGACGAACGCGGCGGCCTGCGACATCGGGGCGGCCTGCTGCGGCTTTGTCTATGCACTCGCGGTCGGGGACGCCTACGTGCGGACTGGCATGCGCCATGTGCTGGTAATCGGCTCCGAGGTCATGTCCTCCATCACAAACTGGCAGGACCGTAACACCTGCATTTTGTTTGGCGATGGTGCGGGAGCAGTTGTGGTGAGCGCAACGAAGGAGCACCGGGGCATTCTCTCGTCGCATCTGCATTCCGACGGTTCGCTGTGGAATCTGATCTGCGTCCCGGGCGGTGGGTCGCGGATGCCGCCGACCGAAAAGATGCTGGCCGATGAATTGCAGTACATCAAAATGAGGGGCAACGAAACCTTCAAAGTGGCGGTCAAGACGCTGGAAGAGTCGGCGCGCGAGGCACTGGCGGCCAACAATTTGACCGTAAAGGATCTCGACGTGTATGTGCCGCATCAAGCGAATGCTCGCATTCTCAAGGCGGTGGCTAACCGGCTGGACCTGCCGATGGATAAGGTCGTGATGAATGTGGATCGCTATGGCAACACCTCGGCGGCGTCCATTCCGATCGCGTTGGACGAGGCCGTGCGTGACGGCCGAATCACGAAAGGCAAGCTCGTCATGCTGTCAGCGTTCGGCAGCGGGCTCACCTGGGCCACATCTGTCATGCGCTGGTAAAAGGCGTTAAGCGGGTTTCGTGAAACGTATCTTGCACGCTTCTTAACGCACGGCGTTTCAGCAACGCCGCGCGACGCTTTTTCCGATTGACATTATGACGAGGAATCCCCCATATCATACGGCGTCATGGGTTCCGGAATAGGTTTGGTTTTTCCTGGCCAGGGATCGCAATCGGTTGGAATGGGACGCGCGTTGTACGATGCGCATCCCGCGGTGCAGGCGGTCTACAGGGAAGCGTCTGAGGTCCTTGGCTACGATGTGGCCGACCTGTGCTTCAACGGGCCGGCCCAGCAGTTGAATCTGACGGAATATACGCAGCCGGCGCTGCTCACCGCGAGCATTGCCGCCTGGAAGGTTTTGGAGCCGGTCGGGCTCACGCCGGTCGCAGTTGCGGGGCACAGTCTCGGCGAATATTCCGCGCTGGTAGCAGCGGGTGGGCTGACCTTTAAAGATGCGGCCGCGCTGGTGCAGAAGCGGGGCCGATACATGGCCGAGGCGGTGCCGCCGGGCAGTGGGCTGGTGGCAGCGATTCTCGGATTGGCGCCGGACGTGGTGCGCGAGGCATGCAAGGAAGCCTCGGCGGCTGGAGTCGTGGCCGCGGCCAATTTCAATTCGCCTGGCCAGGTCGTGATCGCGGGTACGAAAGCGGCGGTCGAAAAAGCAATCGAAGTGGCGAAGGCTAAGGGGGCCAAGAAGGCTATTCCGCTGCCGGTGAGTGTGCCGGTGCATACGCCGCTCATGCAGTCGGCGGCGGATCGATTGGCAAAAGACGTGGCGGCGACGGCCTGGTCAGATCTGAAAACTCCACTGGTGAACAATGCCGAAGCGAAGGCATTGAAGACGGCGGCAGAGATCAAAGCGTCGCTAATACGACAGTTACCGTCGTCGGTGTTGTGGGAAGACTCGGTAAAGGCGATGCACAGCATGGGCGTAACGACCTTTATCGAAGTCGGGCCTGGCACGGTGCTGAGCGGCTTGATCAAACGGATCGTGCCAGAGGTAAAGCTGCTGAACGTCAACGATTCGCCGTCGCTCGAAGCGACGCTCAATTCGTTGGGCGTGAAGCGTGAAACGTGAAACGTCTGAATCGAAAACGAGATACGCTTCACGAGAGAAGAGATTCAGTCGCGGCAGGATAGTGGGGGTAGAAACAACGCATGTCGCTTGCAGGTAAAACAGCCATCGTGACAGGAGGTGCGCAGGGTATCGGTCGGGCCATCGCAGAAACACTGGCAAAGGCCGGCGCTGATGTGGCAGTGGCTGATTTGGATCTCGGCCGCTCGCAGGAAGCCGTGGTCGCCATCGAAAAGATGGGCCGCAAGGCGCTCAACCTCAAGGTCAACGTGGCGGATGCCAACGACACCAAGGTAATGATCGAGCAGGTGATGAAGGCCTGGGGCAAAGTGGACATTCTCGTCAACAACGCCGGCATCACGCGCGACGGCCTGTTGCTGCGGATGAAGGAAGAAGACTGGAACCTCGTCCTGCAAGTGAACCTGAACGGGACGTTCAATTGCACGAAGGCGGCGTTGCAGCCGATGACGAAGGCCCGCTATGGGCGGATTGTCAACATCGCCTCCATCGTGGGTGCAATGGGCAACGCGGGGCAGGCCAACTATGCGGCGTCCAAAGCAGCGGTCATGGGATTTACCAAGACGGTGGCGCGGGAATATGCGAGCCGCGGCGTGACGGTTAACGCCGTCGCACCCGGGTTCATCGACACAGCGATGACGCAGGGGCTGTCGGCGGATGTGAAGGAGATGTTGTCGAATCAGATTCCGCTCGGGCGGCTGGGCCAGCCGTCTGACATCGCGGAAGCGGTAAAGTTTCTGGTGTCCGATGAAGCCGGGTACATCACGGGTCATGTGTTGCATGTCAATGGGGGCATGCTCATGGCATAACGCGGGAGGAGGTACGCGCGACTATGGCAGCAGATGCGAAAGTGGAAGAAAAAGTGAAAAAGATCATCGCAGAGAACCTCGGCGTGGAGGAAAACGAAGTCGTCCCCGACGCTAAGTTTGTGGACGATCTTGGTGCCGACTCGCTCGATACGGTCGAGCTGGTCATGGCTTTTGAGGAGGCGTTCGACATCGAGATCCCTGATGAGGACGCCGAGAAGATTCTAACGGTCGGCAAGGCGATCGACTATATCAAGGAAAAGATGTAGCGCAGGTTTCCGGAACGGCGATGGCGGAACTGGGCAGACGTCGGGTCGTTGTCACAGGGCTGGGGCTGATCACGCCGCTCGGCATCGGCGTGGAGCCCACCTGGACTGCGTTGTCCGCCGGGCAGTCCGGCATCGGACGCATTACCAAATTCGATCCTGCCAAGTACGCCGCGCAAATTGCCGGTGAGGTGAAGAGCTTTGACCCCACCGCCTTCATCGAGAAAAAAGAAATCAAAAAGATGGATGCGTTCATCCACTACGCCGTAGCTGCGGCGCAGATGGCGGTGGATGACGCGGGCTTGAAGGTTTCGCCCGAGGATGCCGTGCGCGTCGGGGTCTACATCGGTTCTGGCATCGGTGGTCTCGGCTCCATCGAGTCCTACCATACGATCCTCAATGAGAAGGGGCCGGACCGGGTCTCGCCCTTTTTCATTCCAATGACTATCATCAATCTGGCCTCCGGCCAGGTGGCGATCCGGATTGGCGCCAAAGGGCCAAACTCCTGCGCGGTCACGGCCTGCGCGACAGGTAATCACTGCATCGGCGACGCCTTTCGGCTCATCCAGCACGGCGAGGCGGACGCGATGGTGGCGGGCGGCGCGGAGGCGGCCATCACGCCGCTGGGCGTAGCCGGGTTTGCGGCGGCGCGGGCACTCTCGTTCCGCAATGACGAACCCACGAAAGCCAGCCGGCCCTTCGACAAGGACCGCGACGGCTTCGTGCTGGGGGAGGGGGCGGGCATCGTCGTGCTGGAAGAGATGGAACGGGCCAAGCGGCGCGGCGCGAAAATTTACGCTGAGCTGATCGGCTACGCGATGAATGCCGATGCTTATCACATCACGGCTCCGCCAGAGGAAGGCGAAGGCGCGGTGCGTTGCATGGAGCTGGCAATCAAGGACGCAAAGATTTCAAAGAAGGATATTGGCTACATTAACGCGCATGGCACCTCGACGATGGCCGATGCGATCGAGACGCGGGCCATCAAGCAGGTTTTCGGCGAACAGGCCAAGCGTATTCCGGTCAGCTCGACCAAGTCCATGACCGGCCACCTGCTTGGTGCGGCCGGCGGCATCGAGGCCGTGTTCAGCATCCTGGCGATTCACCGCAATCTGTTGCCGCCCACGATCAACCTGGACAGCCCCGATCCGGCCTGCGACCTTGACTACATCCCCTGGAAAGCGCGCCCGGCGTCGGTACTCGTGGCGCTCTCCAATTCTTTCGGCTTCGGCGGTGTAAACGCGTGTCTCCTGTTCAAGAGAATAGCGAACAGCTAATAGCAGGTTGCCAGAACAGGATTTTCTTCAACAGTGATCGACGCGCAATTTCCTTGTCCAGCCGTCCGCTGCTTCCCACCGACCATTTTCTAATTATGGCGCGGACTTCACTCGACATAGCGCAGCAAGCCATCGGCTATATGTTTCAGGACGCCCGCCTGCTTGACGAGGCGCTGACGCACACCTCGCACGTCAACGAACTCAAGGACAAGAGTCTGCGGGACAACGAGCGACTGGAGTTTCTGGGTGATGCCGTACTGGCGCTGATCGTCAGCGAGCAGGTGGTGGCGGCTTGTCCTGATTCAACCGAGGGCACGCTGTCGAAACTGCGGTCGCGGCTTGTCAGCGAAGCCTCGCTGGCCCGCGCCGCCCGCCGGCTCGATCTGGGAAGGCTTATCCGGCTGGGACGGGGTGAAGAGTTGACGCAGGGACGAGACAAAGAATCGATCCTGGCCAATACACTTGAAGCCGTACTGGCGGCAGTCTATCGGGACGGCGGCATCGAGGCTGCGCGGGCGTTCGCGCTCAAGGCTTTTGCACAGGAATTGCACGAGGCTACGAGCGGAGCCGGACTTCCATCCGATGATTATAAGACGCAACTACAAGAGTGGTGTCAGCGGAAGTATGACAGTACGCCACAGTACGTGACGACAAAAGAATTAGGGCCGGACCACCAGAAGCAATTCGAGGTGCAGGTGACGATACAGGCGAAAATCATGGGATGCGGCACAGGGCGGAGCAAGAAGGAAGCAGAACAGGCGGCGGCGCGACAGGCGCTGGATTGCGTGAATCGTGAAACGTGAAGCCTATCTCGTGGGCAAGACTGTCCTGTTTGCGTTTCACGGGATGCGTGCGATGAGATACGAATTAAAGGAGGATGTGACCATGAGCGGATTGTTAAAATCATTAGTGGCAGTAAGTGTAATGGCAAGTCTGCTGTTCGTCACAGTCGGATTGGGCCAGGCAGAGGAGAAAAAGGCCACGAAGGGGTCCAAGGCGATCATCAACACTAAGTTTGGCGAAATCGAGATCGAGTTTTTCTCAGACAAGGCGCCTAATCATGTGAAGAATTTCATCAAGCTGGCGAAGTCGGGCTTCTACAACGGGACAATCTTCCATCGGGTAATCCCTGGTTTCATGATACAGGGTGGCGATCCCAACACCAAGGATCTCAGTAATAAGGCGGCCTACGGGATGGGTGGGTCTGGCACGAACATCGACGCTGAATTCAACGACGTGCTTCATAAACGTGGCATCCTCTCGATGGCGCGGGCCAACGATCCGAACAGCGCCAGCTCGCAGTTCTTCATCTGTGTAGAAAACTCGAATTTCCTCGATCATCAGTACACAGCGTTCGGGCAGGTAGTAAAGGGGATTGGTGTAGCGGACAAGATCGTACAGCAGCCACGGGACAGTCGGGACAATCCGGTGCAGCGAGTGGAAATGACCGTGACGATCGTAGAGTAGCCGTTCATTCTGACACTTGCCGTAGATAGCATCTACGCAAATGCCATGCGTTCAGCCGAAGCTATGCGAAAGGTCGTTGAGTATTTGAGCATGAGTTTTGACCGTACAGCCAATAACGACCGGCAAGAAGTAGTGAAGTGTTATCGCAATGCCATTTGTTTTTAAGCACATAGCGAGTGATAGTGCCTGCAGTCGGCGCCGTGGGGATGGTGAGGCAGTCCGCTGCCTCAGGGCCCGTGGGTGGACGGGGTGAGTTGATTGGCCATCTGGCCAGGCAGGACAATGCGGCCGCCTTCATGCTGCTTGGAGAGATGCTCCGCAATCTGCGGATGAAACGTGTTGATGTAGCCAACTAATCCATTAAGAAAGCGCCGCGACTGCAGACTTGCACCTGAAAAATCCGTTACGAACTGGATGGCTTTATCCAGTAGTTCCGTAGCCTGGCCGGCATCTGGTCCCGGCTGGTCCTTCTGTTTACTAAAGGCCTCGTATTCCCGTTTGAGGTGTTCGGCAAAGACCGGCGCCGGAGCGGCGGGAATGTGCAGCGGACTCAGCGTCCGCCGGAGCGATTGCAGTGCCGCGATGATTTCCCCGTCCTGCCCGTCTCGCCTCGTGCAGAAGTAGCTGAACGTAACGGTCTCGATAAAATTGAATAATGCCGCGCCCTTCTCCTGTTCTTTTGCAAAGAGGATCTTGTAGAATTCCTTGCGCGCGAGCGCGAACTGTTCGCCAGCGCGTTTCTGCTGATAGTCGCTGCTCGCGTCCAGATATTCGCAGTCGGGCGGACAGGAAATGCGTAGGAGCCGGTGCTCGCCGCAGCACTGGCTGCAGATTGTCCCGTTGAGCGCAGGACACGACCGCTTGCCTTTTCTTCCCTGACAATAAACGCACTTGCTCACTTGTTTTCCGGCCCCCCTGTGAAGCCGTAATCGGCCAGTGTTCGTTTCTGCTTATTGGATTTGCCCGGTGTTTCGAGTCCATTGATCTCAGCGGCGTTGCCGTAGAGATAGGGTACGAGGATCAAGTTGCGCGCACGATCCACACTGATGCCGGAGGGAGTTGGCAGATATTCGGCAATCACATTAAAATGGCCGTCAGGGCGCATGCGCCAGACTTTTCCGGCCGTCAGATCAGATACGTACATGTTCCCCCAAGTGTCGAAATCAATGCCGTCGAGGTTGCGGAAGCGGGAAGTAAAAAATCCGTTGGAGACGAATTCCGTGACTGCGCCGTCCGCCGCGATCTTCACGATGTGCCCCTTGGCCCAGCTCACGGCGATAACGTGGCCGGTCTTCGGATGCACGGCAAGCCCGCGCGGCCCAGCCAGCGCGTCGCCGCGCGCCAGGACGGACGCGGCATATTGCTTCGCTGGCTCGATCTTATAAATGATGCTGGCGTTCATGTCAGAGGCGTAGAGCAGGCCGTTTGCATCAGCTGCGACGCCCACGAGCGCGATCGGCCCCGGCAGGCCGGGGAAGGTCACGGTCGCCACCGGTGTGCCGGTATTCACATCGAAGGCGCGCAGCGCGTCGAGATCGGCCACGTAGAGCGTTGAGCCCACCACTGCCATGCCCTTTGGCGCGTGTAACGGTGTGTGGCTGTCGCCGTGGATGAACTGTGAGGCAATGACTTTCCCATCGCGGTCCAACTTGGCAATGAAGCCGTTGTTGTCTCGGGCGTCGGGCTCGCCGTTGACATTGGAGATGAAGTAGCAGTCGCAGCCAGGATCGGCGATGAAATGCTGCGGCCCTTGCAGGCCGGTGACCTGCAGCGCGAAGACCGGATTGGCGGTTAGCAGGGCAGTGGCGCAGAGGAGAAACAATTTTACGAGGCTGTTCACGACGCATCGTACTCGTCGCGCGGAAAGCCTGTCAAGAAACGTGCCGGCCACGTTGACTTGGCCGGAAACGCCTTGCTATTGTTCGGCGGGCTCGTAGTAAGTCGGAAGTACGAATGATAAATGTTGAACTAAAAAAGCCGGATCGGCAGTACCCGTTCATCGGTCATAGTTCATCATCCATCCCTAGGAGGAACACGTGGCGGCGAAATTGATCGATGGCAAGGTGCTGGCGCAATCCATCCGTGAGCGTATGGCGAAAGATGTGGCTGAGCTCCACGCAAAGACGGGGGTGCGTCCCGGTCTCGCGGTAATCCTGGTCGGCGACGATCCGGCCTCCCATCTCTACGTTAAGAATAAGCAGAAGGCTTGCGATGCGGCGGGCATCTACGTGGATGAGCACAAGCTGACGGCCTCGACGAGTCAAGCCGACCTCCTGGCCCTAATCAAAAAGAAAAATGAGGACCCAAAAGTGCACGGCATCCTCGTGCAGTTGCCGTTGCCGAAGCACATTGACAGCAGGGTGATTCTGGACGCCGTCTCGCCCGCGAAGGACGCGGACGGATTTCACCCCTACAATCTGGGCCGTCTGCTCGAAGGCAATCCGACGTTCGAAGCCTGCACACCCAAGGGCATCATCGCGATGATCGAATCTACTGACGCGGGCATCGAGGGAAAGCGGGCGGTGGTGGTGGGGCGCAGCACTATCGTGGGTAAACCCGTGGCGCTCATGTTGCTGCATCGCAACGCGACGGTGACCGTCTGTCATTCAAAGACGAAAGATTTGCCAGCGCTCTGCCGCGAAGCGGACATTCTCGTCGTGGCGATCGGCAAGGCCAAGTTCGTGACGGCCGACATGGTCAAGGACGGTGCGATGGTGATCGACGTGGGCACCAATCAGTTGCCGGACAAGTCCTTTGTGGGGGACGTGGATTTCGGGCCGGTGAGCCAGAAGGCTGGCTGGATTTCGCCGGTCCCGGGCGGCGTCGGTCCAATGACGATCACCATGCTGCTGAACAATACGGTCGAATCAGCCAAGCGCTTCGCCGCTAATGGCTAGAATGCTGAAAGAGGCCCTAGCTTCGTTCGTGGTGGCTCCTCTACCTGCGGGGCCCTGCAAACGCCTTGGGCGCCGCACTTCCCGCGGCCTTGGCAGATGACTTTCTGAGCACCCCACAATTTGTAGTAGGAACATAAGAGATGAGCACCGGTCCTCGTAGACGTCTTAAGGAAATTCTCGACCGCGGCGAATTCGCCGTCACTGTCGAGTACAACCCTCCAAAAGGCACTAACGTCCAGCTCATCCTCGATAATGCCAAGCTGCTGCTTGGGCGTGTGAGCGGCGTGAACGTCACGGACAACACCGCGGCAATCATGCGGGCCAGCTCACTCTCAGTGTGCAAACTGCTGCATGACATGGGACACGATCCGGTCATGCAGATGACCTGCCGCGACCGCAACCGGATCGGCATGCAGTCTGATCTGCTCGGTGCGCATCTGCTGGGCATCCGAAACATCCTCTGCCTGACCGGCGATTATCCAACGGTCGGCGACCACAAGGATGCCAAGCCAGTCTACGATTTGGACTCTGTGCAGGTCATGCAACTGGTCAAGGGTTTCAACGAAGGGTGCGACCTGGCCGGCAACAAGCTCGACGGGGTGACCGAATACTTGATCGGCGCGGCGGTCACGCCTGAAATGGATCCGCAGGGGCCAATGCTGGCAAAATTCGAAGCCAAGGTGAGGGCCGGGGCGTCCTTCTTTCAGACTCAGGCCATCTACGACACGGCACACCTCGCCAAATTCATGCAAACCGTCCGGCCGTTCAAGGCGAAAGTACTGGCGGGGATTCTCCTGCTACGCTCGGCTAAGATGGCCGAGTTTCTCAACGCGAACATCCCCGGCATTTCCGTTCCTACTGAGACGGTCGCCGAGTTGCGCGCGGCTGGCCCTAAGCACGAACAGGAAGTCGGTATCGACATCGCCCTCCGGACGATCAAGGCCGTGCGCCCACACTGCGACGGCGTGCATCTGATGGTGCTGAAAGCCACCGATCGCCTTCCAGACCTTCTAACAAAGGCTGAATTGGGCTGATTTCTCTCCGTTCCCGTTCCACGCTCTACGCTGGCGCGCGTGCGAAATTGCCAAGGGAGTTGTCGGACTCGCTCAAACCTCAGGCGAAGGCGGGGACGTTTCTCATTTTATGTTTTTCTGTGGTAGGATTTCCGCATGGTACGGATGACCGTTCCAGCATTCCAGCAGTACAAGCGCGAGGGCAAAAAGCTGATCCTCGTGACGGCCTATGACGCGCTCTTCACGAATATCGTCGAGCAGGCAGGGATCGAAGCAATCCTGGTTGGCGACTCGCTGGGCGTCGTTGTGCAGGGCAAGCCGGATACGCTCTCGGTGACGATGGAAGACATGTACTATCACACGAGACTTGTCGCGGGTGCCGCGCAGCGTGCGCTTGTGATTGCGGACATGCCGTTTCTCTCCTATCAGGTCAGCGTGGAGGAAGCGGTCCGCAATGCTGGCCGCTTGATCCAGGCGGGAGCGGCGGCGGTGAAGCTCGAAGGCGGCGCGCCGGTACTCGACCGTGTGCAGGCTATAACCCGTTTCGGCATTCCGGTCATGGGCCACCTCGGCATGACGCCGCAGTCCGTCCACCAATACGGCGGCTACAAGGTGCAGGGGAAGGACCGGATGCAGTCGGAGGCGATGATCGCCGACGCGAAGGCCCTTGAAGCGGCCGGTGCCTTTGCAATGGTGCTGGAGGCCATCCCCGCATCGCTTGCGAAACAAATCACCTCCACCGTGACTATTCCCACCATCGGCATCGGCGCGGGCGCGCATTGCGACGGGCAGGTGCTGGTGCTACACGATCTGTTGGGCCTCCTCGACAGCTTTGCGCCGAAGTTTCTCAAGCCCTACGCCCACCTCAAGGCCGACGCGCTCCAGGCCCTGCGCTGCTACAAAGAGGAAGTGGAGCAGGGGAAGTATCCGTCCGATTCCGAGAGTTATCACTAGGGCGTCATATTTCACAGCACGGTATCTCTGTAGACGCTGTTGGCCTGGGCTCTGTCGTTCTGGGTGGCGATGGTGCTTGTGCCTGTGGACGGCCAGAGCGGGGTGCGGTCCAGCATTCTGCCGTTCCTGCTTGTCGGGTGTCTGGTGGGCGCGCAGCGGTCGTTCCCGCTCTCGCATCCTTACACGGGCCGGCCCGTTCGGGGCGCACGGGAATCCATGCTGTTATCGGTCGGGCGCGGCGGGCACTTGATGCCGATGGTTTATGGGTAGGACGCTTCGATGGTGGAGGAAAGTCCGCCGCGGGCAGTGAAGCGGCCGGTCACGGTCGCCCTGACCGGTTTGCACGCGTCGACGACGTGGGCGAGGATCCGGTTCACGGCGTTCTCGTAGAAGATGCCGAGGTTCCGGTAGGCGTGAATGTACATCTTGAGCGACTTCAATTCGAGGCAGTCCTTGTTTGGCGTGTAGCGTAGGGTGATCGTGCCGAAGTCGGGCAGGCCAGTCTTGGGGCAGATGGCTGTGTACTCCGGAATCTCGATCGTGATCTCGTAGCCCTGATACTGATTGGGGAAGGTCTCGATTGCCGGCAGCTTCGCATGCAGGCCGCTCGTGGCATGCTGCGCGTTGTAGCCAAGGCGCGGTATCTTTCTCGTCGTGCGCTTCACGTGCAACTCCTCATCAATTTTCTGTCGTTCCTGGGGCGTCGTTCGTATCTCACAAAGCGCATCTCATTTTGGCTTTGGGCGCTTCGCACTTCACGAGCGACGCTTGACGGCCTTACACCTGTTTCATCCAATCCGTTTGCCCGATTTCCTCCAACTTGAAGTACAACGTCACCCAGGGGCAGGTCATCTCCGGATAGACTTCGCAGAAGCCACCCTTGCGTACCCCACCGCAGGGCCCATGGCTCATGAACTTAGGGCACTCGGCTTTGGGCGTGCCGTCGGGCACGGGCGGACGTTTGTGTACGCCGCCAACGTGGTTGGCTCCGTCTTGCTCGCCTGGGATGATGACGCGCAGTGGCATGGTCGTAGGCGGAGACTACACCGCTTTCATGAATTGGGCGATTTCCGTTACGTTCAGCTCGCGCAGCGCGATCTCGGGCGCGTAGATGACTTCATCGGCGCCCCAGCCGACCATCGGCGTCGTTTGTTTCGACACGCCCAGCACATGCTGTAGCAGAGTGCGAATGTTGCCCGTGATGCGGAGTGTGTTCGGAAGAATCGGCGCGGCCAGCTTGCCGCCGCGGATCATATATGTATCGCCTGTCACCGTGCAGGTGAAATCGCCTGCGCGTAAGCCGTTCATGGGGTAGGTGTACCAGATGCGGCCGATATAGACGCCGTCGCCGACAAGGCGCAGCAGACTGTCCGTCGTCTGCGGCTCGGAGCCCTCAATGCAGACGTTAGTCGCAGCGATTGTCGGTTGTGCATCGAACTGCCGACCGCCCTGGCTCGAAAGCCGGAATCCGTTACGCGGCGTCAGGACTTCTCGGTGCTCTTTTGGATTGAGACCGAGTTTGCGTCCCGCTTGCGGATCGCGCAGCAGCCGCTGTGTCTCGTAATGGTTCGACAGGAGGCCTTTCAAGATGCCGCGCGCGATCAGGTCCGTGCGTCCGGTCGGCAACCCTTCGCAGGTGAGGGCGCGTGTACCGACAAGTCCTTTGGCTGCACCTTGATCATAGATGCTCAGCAGATTCGAGGCGACCGTGCGGCCGATCTCTCCAAGGAACGCCGAGCGGCTACTGTAGAAGGCATCGGCGCTCAGACTCGGCAAGAGGACATTCGTCAGTAAATCCGCGACTGGCTGCGGCCCCAACACGACGGGATAGGTCCCGCTCGGCAGGCGCTGGCCGCCGGTGGATTGAATCGCGTGCACTGCTGCGCCGGAACCAGTCTCGCCTTTGAACCTGGCAAGGTGGGTAGCAGCCGTGTAGCTGGTACCCTTAGCCTGTTTGCCCTCGACCATGGCCGTGACGGTCGAAGTCAAGAACGTGGATTCGTCGGTCTGAACTTTCGGCATGGCGGTCGAGGCGATGGCCACGCGCTGGCGGAACAGAGCCACGTCGCCGCCGACGATCAAGCCGAGCGCCGAGAGTTTCTCATTCGAGCCGGCCAGCTTGGCCAAGACATCGGCACCGGAAAAAGTTTTCAGCGCCTCCTGCACGACTCGCCAGCCGGTTTCTACAAGGGCAGCGTCAGTCACGCCCATGATCTTGCGGTCGTGATAGGCAGCCATCTTCTGCGCGGCCACGCCGGTAGGCGCAGGTAGCGAGACGAATTCCGGGTCCGGCACGGCGTTGGCACGGGCCTTTTCGATCGCGCGCTGGATGCCCCGGGCCGTGAGGTCGCGCGCCTCGCTGCCGAAGCCAATGCGCAGCGTCCCGTCACCGGTGAAGACGGCGCGGATACCGATACCGTGGGTGTCCGTGGACTTGGGTTCCTCGACTCCGTTGCAGGGAATGTGCGAAGTGTAATTGAGCCGGCAGAGCAATTGCCCGGTGCTCGAGGCGTAGACCTCCGCCTCCCGCACATCCTTCATGCGGGCCAGCAGCGCGAGCGCGCGCTGCGTGGCGGCTTTCAATTCGGTCAGCGAGCGCACAATTATATTCCTGTCAGTTTCGCCCGACTGCGCATCGTCGGTGCGCCATTGCCAAGCCGCTTGATCTGCATCGGCTGGCCCTTGCCGCAATTCGGAATCGGCCCAAGGCAAAAATCCTTCCCGACCGCATCCACCTTCGTCAGATAGTTTTTTGTGTCGGCCGTCATGCCGCCGCCCCGGTAGAGCTGGCCCAGCTGGCCGTTGCGGATCTCATAGACCTTCTGCGCCGAGATGCTGAAGTTCTCGCGTGACTCGGCGATGGATGGCGTGCGGTGGCCGACGAGGTAATAGCCGCGGTCCACGTCGGCAATGATTTCCTCGGGATCGTGCGGCCCCGCGCCGAACACGGTATTCGACATGCGGATAAGCGGCACCATCGAGGCTTCTGTCGCCTTGTAGGAGCCGTTCGGCTCCGCACCGATGATCGCCGACGTCTGCCGGCTGTTCATAAAACCTTTGAAGATGCCCTTTTCGATGTGCACGACCTTCTTTGCGGGCGTGCCCTCGTGGTCGTAGGCATAGTGGCCGAGGCCTGGCAGCGCGGGATCGGAGTAGGCCGAGACGAGCGGCGAGGCGATTGGTTTGCCGAGCTGATTGTCTGTCAGCGAGTGGAAGAGCCAGCTCCGGCCCGCGTAGCCCGTTTCCATTTTGAGCGCGCGGTCCAGCTCGGTCGGGTGGCCGAGGATCTCGTGCGCCTTGAGCACGTTGTAGTGTGGGTCCGTGACGACGACGACTTCCTTGTCGGTCGCTTTGCACGGAGGCGAGTCGATCAATTGTAAACAGTCACGACCGAGACGTGTAGAAAATGTCAGTAAATCGAGGTGGCGGATGAATTCGCTACGCGTGCCTTCGGTGATCGTCTCCCAGCCGCGTTGATGGCCGATGTAATCGGAGAGCGACTGGTCGGCCGTGTCGTTTTCGGCCACTACCGAGCACCAGCCCAGCGTGTTGGCGAAGGTCTGGTCGATGATTGTGCCCTCGGAGCTCACGAACAGCTCGCGCCAGAGTCCGGTCGTTGCCGCGATTGTGTTGTAGCGGATGTGTGAGCCCAGGCTAGATACCGCGCGCGAGACTTCGGCCGTGTAGCGGCAAATTTCCGCCAGTGGCACTGAGCGGGGGTCGATTGCATATTCCGCCTTGAGGCTGTCCTGGTGGACCTCGATCGGTGCGAGCGCAAGGCCGGTGAGGCTGTCACCCAGCCCCTTGAACTTGGCACGGGTCTGTTCCTTTTGCTGGGCATTGGCAATGGCCCGGTCGTAGGCGTGTCGGAGCCCGTTATGCAGGAGGGTAGCTAGCTTGGGAAAGTCGGCGTTGCCAAGCCGGTGGCCGTAGTAGCCGGGCGCGACGAGGGGATGGCCAGCCAGCACACGGATGCCGAAGCCAAACGTATAGTCGTCCTGCGCGGATTTGCCAGCGCCGTTTTCTGCAGATGCATATTTCGTTTCCGAAATTTCGAGGCGCAGATCAGCATAGCGGCAGTGCCGGAAGCGTTGCTTCGCGGCCCGTGCAAGCTCGGCCGCCGTCCGTTTAAGGCGGTCGAGCGACTCGATAGTAATCGGTTTTGTGCTGAGCGTTTTTGCCATGAAAATCTGCCGATCACGTTGGAAATTTTCTCAAAATCGCCTCTATTATAGAGAACGCTTTGCAAAAGCGTCAAGGTAAGCGAAAAATAGGGTTGGGGCCAATGGGCCTAGTGGAGAAAGGCCCCGGTAGGCCTTCTTTTAGAGGGGGTGGGCCTTCTGTTAAGTTGCATTAAAATTAGGGAAGTTATACGATCCGCCCCGTGAGGATCGGGCCAGCGGGTCCGCGATTTTCTGAATTGACACAATTTCCGTATTTTTGCTAAGATTCGCCTGCTCAGCTGGATGAAAAGGTGAAGAGAATCAGAGAGTTCTAATCACTTAACGGTTTTTATCCGGCGGCGATTGTTTCGATAAACCGATAAAGCGCCGCTGGCCTAGCAAGCCCTGTAAGGAGGCCCACATGAGTCTCGATTACGTGAAGTTCACCCCCGGGTTCGACAAGTTCATGCCCAAGGAATACCGGGACATGGTCGACCATGGTCCGTTCGGCAAGAAGGTCACCGTGTCGCAGATGGGCAGCTTCAAAGAGGTGCTGGAAGAGCACCCGATGTGCGCTGGCTGTGCCATGACCCTCTTCATCCGTCTCGCCATGATCGCGTTCCCCAATCCCGAAGACACCATCACCGTCGGCACCGCAGGCTGCGGACGCCTGGCCATCTCGCAGGCGGCAATCCCGTTTGTCTACGGCAACTACGGCGACCAGAACGGCGTGGCCAGCGGCCTCTCGCGGGGCCTGCGGCTCCGCTTCGGCGACAAGCCAAAGGATGTGGTCGTGATGGCGGGCGACGGTGGCACGGCGGACATCGGTTTTCAGCAGGTCGTACATTCCTGGTTCCGCCACGAACGGTTCACCACGATCATGCTCGATAACGAGGTCTACGGCAACACAGGCGGACAGGAGAGCGGCATGACCAACCGCGGTGCCGTGCTCAAGATGGCTCCACTCGGCAAGAAGTACGACAAGATGGACATGGTCGGCCTTGCCAAGCTGGCGGGCTGCGCCTATGTCGCCACGGTGGTGCCCAACAATCCACGCCGAGTGGAAAGCGTGATCAAGAAGGCCGTGCTGGTCGCTCGCGAAGTCGGCGCCAGCTACATACAGGCCTACACCTCCTGCAACATCGAGTATGCGATTCCGACCGACAAGGTCATGGAGGATGCCAAGACGGTCGAGAACGACCGCTACGCGTTCACCGAGTACATCAGCGACGAAGCCAAGCAGTATCTCGCCGAGCGCTACGGCTACAAGGAGTATCTCCCGAAGCCAGCCGGTGCGACGGCGGCGCTGCCGGACAAGGCCTGATCACCGACCCGGAATTCGCTCAAGGGGGATCTCATGGCAAAACGCTTTAACATTCGCATGGCGGGTGTGGGTGGGCAGGGCGTCGTCACCGGCTCGCACATTCTCAGCACGGCCGTGATCAACGCAGGCGGTGAGAGCACCATCGTTCCGTTCTACGGCTCGGAAAAGCGCATGGCGCCGGTCGAGAGCTACGTCCGCGTGTCGGACGAGCCGATCTACGAAATTGGCGAGATCACCTTCCCGCACATCATCATCATCTTCCACCCGCAGGTCATCACGCACGGCAAGTCCTACACGATGCCGTTCTACTTCGGGTTGAAGGAGGACGGGATTGCGCTGATCAATAACGACGGACCGATGAGGCTGCACAAGGATCAGCAGCGTGAGCTCGATGAGCGCCGCGCAAAGCTCTACTATTTCCCGGCCACGAAACTGTCGCTGGAAGTGTCGGGCATGGACCTCGCCACGAATATGGCGTTGATGGGCTGCATCGGTGCCATTACCGGATTGACGAGCATGCCGGGTCTGGAGCAGGCCGTGAAGGACCGTTTCCTCGGCAAAGGCTTTGTCGTCTCGGGCGGTACGGCCGCACTGGACAGTGTCGTCGAGCGGAAGTTTAAGAAGAAACAGGAACTCATCGACAAGAACATGGCCGTCATTCGCGCGGGCTGGAATTACGCAGCGGACAAGGGCTGGGCGGCAAAGGGCATCGCCAAAGTTGATGTGCCGGCGCCGGTGGCCGCGGCGGTCTAAGCGGACTCGGACGGGAGAAAGGATCAGCAATGTATCTTGTGGCGGACATTAGCATTGAAATTTGCGCGGCTAAGAGCTGCAAGCTCTGCACGCAGTACTGCCCCGAAGCTAATACCATCCTCTACAGCGACGAGATGGGCAAGGACAAGGGCTTCAAGTACGGCTCGGCCTACGTGGCGGTGGACCGCTGCAAGGGCTGCGCGCAGTGCGTGTGGGTCTGTGACAACATGGCCAAGAACAACGCCATCAAGATGATCATGATCGATCAACTTCCCAAGGCGGCCCTGACCGACAACATCACCTACGGCGAAAAGAGCACCACAGCGGTGCTGGCCAGCCCGGTGGTCGGGTAACGCGATGGGCAAGACCACCACATCGAACGAGCAGGAACGCATCATTGTCCCGGGGCCGGCCGGCTTCCATCCGCCGTCCGCCGCGCAGCTCGGCGTCATGCTGCCTGATCCAGGGCAGGGGCTTAAGTACGGTATCCTCGAGCCCAACGAAGAGACGGTCATGGAGGAGATCGCGCGGGTTATGCTCACGAGCCCGAACGCGACGATCTTCCCGGGCCCGCTCGTGCTGTGGAACTGGAACGATCACGCGGCCGACAAGGCCAAGGCGGTGCTTGAAATTGCCGCGCAAATCCCTGAAGTGCTCATTATCCCTATGCCGGACTATCGGCCCAAGTATCCGAAGATTGACCACGAGGAAGTTATCAATCCCAATCACCCGAACCTGACGATCTGGGGCAACAAGATCGAAGCCTGCATCTTCATCGGTGTGCATTGCCACTATGCGAACCTCACGCTGAAGATGATCCGGGCAGGGACGAATTGCTGCACCACCGCCCTCTGCGCCGAGCAGGGCCACGAGGATGCGATGATGACCGTCCGCGACTGCGATGCCGCCAAGCTGCGGCGCATGGCGCAGGTCACCAAGCGCGTCCGCGAGCAATTGGGCCTCAAGCTGGTGGCCAACGGCGAGAACGTGCGCTTTACTGGCACGCAGTCGAAGGTGCACGGCGGAAAGACCCACACAAATCCGTTGACATTCATGCCCGGCAGCGACACGGCTAGTGCGGCCGCGTTTGGGCACAAGGCCGAAAACATGCAGAGCGAAGCCTGAGGCCGGCGCCCCTCAATATCTCCAGCCGAGAGGTGACACGATGAGCGAAACCAAGACCAATCCGCAGGGCGATCCGATCACCAGCACCGCGGCGGTTCCGTCCGCAGCGAAGAAAGATCCGCACGCGGACGCCAAACAGCAGAAGGTCGTGACGCCTGAGTACATGTTTCATGAAGCGCCGCGCACCAAGGAGTTCATCACGGGCAGCGAGGCGGCCAAGGAGGCCATCCGTCGCTCAAACGTGGATCTGGCCATCGCCTATCCGATCACCCCGCAGAGCGAAACCATGCAGCTCGTCGGCGTGCTCTACGGCGAAGGCTATGTGAAAGAATACTACCGCGGCGAGGAAGAGGTTGGCGTCATGGCGGCGATCGCGGGGGGCTCGCGCGCGGGCGTCCGTTGCTACACGGCGACAGCCGGTCCTGGCACGCTGCGCGGTCTAGAAGGCATCGCCTCTTGGCCCGGACATCGTCTGCCGGTTGTGGCCATGTTCACCTGCCGCGTCGTCAACGCGCCGCTAGCCATTCAGCCGGACAACATTGAAGTCTCGTACCTCCTCAACTGCGGCATGATCGTGTTTCACGCCGAGAACCAGCAGGACATGTTCGATTTCACGATGGCGGGTTTCACGATCAGCGAAAAGAACGACGTGACCCTGCCGGTCGGTGTCTGCTGCGACGGCTTCTTTGTCACCCACGCGCGTGGCTACGTGCGTATGCAGGATCGCGGCATCAAGCTCCCACCGCGCGAAGCATGGCGCGGTGCAGTGCCGGTGCTGGACGCGGAAAATCCGCCCGCACGTCTCTCGCGCGACGCCCCGGTCCAGAAGTCGAACTTCATGGCCTACAACATCCACGCGGTCTGGCAGCAGGAAGTCTGGGCGGCAGTCGAGCGCTCGCGTAGGTACATCAACAAGTACATGGGTGGGTTGTTGACGGCTGAAAATGTCGAAGGCGCGGATGCCATCATCATTGCGTCCGGCAGCGCCGCCGCGCAGTCGCGCGAAGCAGTCCGAATCTGCAAAGAGAAGGGCTACAACGTCGGGCTGATCAAGGTTCGCTCGCTGCGTCCGTTTCCCACGCAGGAACTGCGCAAGCTCTGCAAGACTGCAAAGCTCATCGTGGTCCCCGAATTCAACTATGTCGGCTGGTTGGCCAAGGAAGTGGCCACGGCAATCTACGGCCACTCCCAGGCCAAGATCATTGGCGGCCCACGCGTCTATGGCGGGCAGTCCATGCCGGTTGAGTTGATTGTGGACGAGGTCGAGTCCGGCCTGACCGGAAAGAAGTCCACGAACGTCGCATTGTCCTCAATCATGGGCACCGTCAATCAAGACGAGGTGGCCCACTTCATGCGCAGTATCTAAGCGGCTAGTCCACAACAAAGGGCCTGATCCCAGCAGGGGTCAGGCCCTTTTATTTTTTTCAAATATGGTCAAATCGACGGATATTCAACAGGGTCGCTGGCGCAGCTGCCGCGAGCGAGCAACCGAGGCATACGCTTTTCGGTGCGTAGAGGGTCGCGCGAGGCGAGAATAAAGCCCGGGGCCTTTTTCAGTACCCGCTACCCCTGCAACTCTGCGTCGTCGTCGATCATTTCCGTACTTTCAGGCATGCCATAGGCGACGTACTTCGCGTAAGACAGATAAATCATCGCGCTGTCCCGCATTGCCCGCGATCCCTGCGTCACGCGCACGACCTTGTCGGACCCCGGCGGCTCCATGTTCTGAACCAGCGTGGCATGCTCCTGCAGAAGCTTTGTATAGTGTTCGACAGCGAGCTCGACGTCTTTATAGGCGTTCATAATTTCATTCGTCATGGTTGCCCCCTCTGATAAGGTGAGCATACACTAGGCCATGCGCGTCCTCAACGATAAGGATTCGACAGGCATCTCGCCGGCGCTTCTCCAGGTCCTCTCCCGAGCCATTGAAGAAACAAGGGTTTCGCACGACAAACTCGCTCAGGCAGTGACCGAACTCTCTCATTTATTCACAAAGGCAAGAACTGCGCTACCGACGAAGTATCTGGATGAGGCGACCCGTCGCGCCGGTTATCTGGCCTATTTTCTTCCGGTCAATCTGGCCAAGGTGCAGATGCTACTGAACGAGCTGCCATACAACGTGCTGCGCGAGCCGGCCGATAAACCGCTGCACGTGCTGGATGTCGGTAGCGGCCCCGGCACCGGAGCCTTGGCCGTGTTGGACTGGCTGTACGAGCAGCATATCCCGCGCGCCGTTGAGATTGTGGCTGTGGACCAGTCGCAACCGGCGCTGCACGATGCGGAAAGATTGTGGGGGGAATACACTAGGACGACCGGCGTAAAATCTGCGACGCTGATTACGACTAAGGCGGATTTGAACAGGCGGCGCTGGCTGGAAGATCTGCGTACGCGGCGGCCGGACGGGTTCGATCTGATCGTGGCAGCCAATGTGCTGAATGAAGTTGGGGATGACAGCGCGCATCGTGCCACTTTTGTGGGAAATCTGCTCGGTTTGTTGCCGCCGCACGGCTCCCTGATCGTCGTGGAGCCAGCGCTCAGAGACACGTCGCGTGGGTTGCTTCACGTCCGCGATGTCCTGCTGGCAGAGCGGGTCTGCACGGTCTACAGCCCCTGTCTGCACGAGAAACCCTGTCCGGCGCTGGTGAAAGCTGAGGACTGGTGCCACGAAGAGCGGTCTTGGTCGCCACCGGCCATCGTGAAGGCGATCGATCGGGAAGTTGGCTTCATCAAGGACGCGCTGAAGTTTTCCTATGTAATTTTGCGAAAGGATGGCAAGACGATCGCGTCAAGGCGGCGGGATGTGCATCGCGTGGTGAGTGAGCTGAGGGAGATGAAGGGGGAGAAGCGGGCTTGGCTGTGCAACGAGGCAGGCAGGTCGGAAGTCGGCCGGCAGGATCGGCTTAGGTCGGAGTCAAATGCTGCGTTCGACCACTGGCACCGCGGTGCCATCGTCCGTATCAGCGAGATCGTGCGAAAGGAACGTAAGGGGCGTCAATCTTCGATGGGGCGGATTGAGAAAGAGGCGGTTGTGGAAATTGTGAGACCGGTATGAGCTTGAGAGGGGATGGGAGGCCTGGGTAGTCCCTCTGTGCACCGAACGAACACCGGAGCAATTGAAATTTTCAACAATGTGGAAGGGGAGCATTTTCTCGGCAGGCTGATCAAGAAAGTCATCCAACGAGGCCGTGGGAAGACCGGGGACTAAGGCATACGGTTGGGGGCATCTCACAGAGTGACGGGCGATCGAGAACGAAGTTGGGGATCTTTAGGGAGGGCAGCCGTCAGTCGGCTTCTGGTTCGGTCCCGCCGTGGTGATGTTTCACCTTATCTTCCTCAAACAGATCGGCCATTTCGTCCGCGATCATGTCGCGGTCGTTGGGGACGGAGACGAGGGGAATCTCCTTGCGCGGTTTCGGCGCGGGGGCTGGGTCTTTGGGCTTCTTGTCATTCATGGCGGCATTATAACCCAACCATTATTCGAATGCCTCTAGCAACGACCTTTCCGGGAACTGGTGCCCGCAGGTCTTGCAAGTGACAAAGTAGTAGGCCTCGCGCACGGAGAGGACGATGCGAAAATCCAAATCGACGCCGGCCTTCTGGCACTTGGGGCAGGGGACGGTTTTCATGTGGTAGGGTACGTCGGGCTGTGTGCGCAGGTAGAATTCCATGTCCGTGTGGACCGGGAACGTGTAGAAGCATTTCTTGCAGATGCCCTTCCAATCGCTGGTACGGGTATCCACGCCAAAATCGGACATTTTGCAGATGGCGCATTTGACACCACTGAGACGGGAAGCGACGACATCAGCAGATGGGCTGACCATACAGCCAGTATAGGCCTCTGATCTTCCCATCCGCAACCGCGCGAAAATCCCAGTGCGGTTCTGACACGCCCCCCGCTATAATGGCCCCATGCATTTCGTGACCGACAAACTTACTGTGGGGCCTGGCGAGGGCGCGAGGAAGGCGCCGGGCCTCTTGTTCGGCACGATTCCCGTCGTGGAATTTACTCGGGCGTCGCCGGCGCAGGTCTACGAAGCCGGGGTCTGGCCTGAACAGCATACGCCGAACAAAAAGATCGGTGGTCTGCTGTCACGCGGAGATGGGTCGCACCGTCTTGATGGTGATAGCGTATCTCGGCTGTGTGTAGGGGGTCCTCTACAACGATGCCGGAAGGCTGCGGAAGTCGCGGCGGGTGGGTGCCACACCGCTGCCGAATCTGAGCGTCACGATTCAATACGTTCTGTAGGTCCGGAATAACGATAACAGCCGTCCGACCACCGCCTGACCATGTTTTTCCAGTACCCCGTGCACCCCGCCCCTCTCGGCTCATGGTTTTCCCATGCCTGAGCTGCCCGAAGCGGAAGTCGTTGCCCGGCAGGTACGGGACCGGCTCCTCGGTGCCACGATCAAAGACTGTCGGGTTGGTCGGGACGACATCGTGCGCCAGGGACTGTCCACGTTGCCCTGGTATGCTGGTGCCTGCCTGACTGGCGTGACTCGCCACGGCAAGAGCGTGGCGCTGGCCTTTACGCGCAACGTGGAGACACGCTACCTTGTGGCCGAGCTTGGCATGACGGGCCTCCTGCTCTTCGGTCCGCTTGCGCTGCGCTATCAAAAGCACACGCATCTCGTGCTCACGGTGGAGGGCGGAAAAGTCTCTGATCTCCGCTACTGGAATCCGCGGCGCTTCGGGCGACTCTACCTGCTGGACCAAGCGGGCCTCGAGCGATTTGTCACGAAGCGGTTCGGCTGCGATCCGCTGACAGTTTCAAAAGAAGAGTTTTACGTATTGATCAGGAACCGACGTGGGCGGCTCAAACCGCTGCTCATGCGCCAGCAGCTCATCGCGGGGATCGGCAATATCTACGCGAATGAAATTCTCTTCCGCGCGAAGCTCCATCCAAATCAGCTAGCGCACCGGCTCAGCGAGGCTACGATCAACAAGCTTTATTCGGAAATGCGTATGGTTTTGGCGCAGGCGATCAAGGATGGTGGCTCCAGCGTCCGCGATTTTTTCGCGCCCGACGGCAGCGAGGGCCGCTACAAGCGGCGCCATCTTGTCTACGGCAAACATGGGGAAATCTGCCCGCGCCGCTGCGGTACGACCATCAAACGGCTACGAGGAGCGGACCAGCGCAGTTCCTTTATCTGTCCGTCATGCCAGAGGCTTGCACGCTAATAAAACACTTAAAATTCAACACCTTCCGAGTTTTTTTAAGCAACTTCACTCTTGACTCTGCTTGGCCAGCTTGCCTACACTATAGTTCTTTTGCTTTGATTTCAGCAGGTTGAGAATGGACAGGTCGGTAGGCGGGGTAGGTCTTTTGTCTAGTCGTGTTAGTCCGTTTGGTGGATTGAGTCTGCCTGGCAACTCCGTTACACTCCGCTGCCTTTTAACGCAGGAATGGGCAAAATTCACCTGCGTTGTTCTCGCTTCACTCAGAGGCTCAACGTACCGAAAAGCGTGCGCCTCGCCTCTTCGTTCACTGCGGCCGCACAGACGGTCTTTTTGACCATCCTGCGGTCGGAGCGAACTTAACATGTAAGGAGTTTGTGCAATGGCCAAGGTGCTCGAGGGCCCCGGCATGGGGTTAATGAAAAAGTGGGGCATCGCCGTCCCCAATTATGTCGTTGTCACGTCGGCGGACGAACTGGCAAAGCTTGGCGAAGCCAACGACTGGATGAAGACGGCGAAGCTTGTGGCGAAGGCCCATGAGGCGCTGGGCTCCCGCTTCAAGCTGGGCCTCGTGAAGGTTGGCCTCGACCTCAAGAGCGCGGTCGCCACGGCGAAGGAAATGCTGGGCCGCGAGGTCGGGAGCATCAAGGTCTCGCAGGTGATCGTTTCCGAGATGGTTGAGCACAAGGACGAGTACTACGCGGCGGTGAAGTCCACGCGTGAGGGCGTGGAAATTCTCATCGCTAACTGCGGTGGCATCGAAGTGGAATCAAATTGGGATCGTGTGAAGCGGCTTTGCCTGAACGTCGGCGAGAAACCCACTGAGAGCGCACTGGACAAGCTGGCCAGGGAAGCCGGCTTCATGGGCGATGCGGCGAAGCGGATGGCCGAATTTGCCGGCAAACTGTTCACCTGCTTCGACAGCGAAGACGCGCAGTATCTGGAAGTCAATCCTGTCGTGGCCCGCGGGGACGGCGAGTTCGTTGCGCTCGACGCCGTGACGCTCCTTGACGGCGACGCCAAGTTCCGCCACCCCGATTGGAATTTCGCCTTCGCGGCCGAGTTTGGGCGTGCCTACAGCAAGCACGAGCTCGAAGTCATGGCCGTGGATTCCAAGATCAAAGGCTCGGTCAAGTTCATCGAAATCCCCGGCGGCGACACGGCGATGCTCCCAGCGGGCGGTGGCGCCAGCGTCTACTATTCGGACGCGGTGGTCGCGCGCGGCGGCAAGCTCGCCAACTATGCCGAATATTCCGGCGATCCGCCGGATTGGGCGGTCGAAGTGTTGACGGACAAGGTCTGCTCGCTGCCTGGCATCAAGAATATCATCGTCGGCGGCGCCATCGCTAACTTCACGGATGTGAAGAAAACCTTCGGCGGCATCATCAACGGCTTCCGCAAGGCCAAGTCTGAGGGCAAGCTCAATGGAGTCAAAATCTGGGTGCGCCGCGGGGGGCCGCGCGAGAAGGAAGGCCTGGACGCAATGCGTGCGCTGAAGGACGAAGGCTTTGATATCCACGTCTACGACCGCACGACGCCGCTGACCGACATCGTAGATATGGCGCTGAAAGGTAAATAACGCTGAACGATGAAGCGTGAATGATGAACGGCGGACTCATCCCAAGTTCTGAATTCATCCTGCGTAGTTCATAGTTTTGAGGAGAGGACATTTCGATGAGCATTCTGGCCAGCAAAGACACTCGCGTTGTGATTCAGGGCGGGCAGGCGGGTGTGAACGCCGCGCGCCGCATGGCGGAGTTCTGCTTTCTGAACAAGAAAAACTTCTACGTCGAGGCTTTCGTCTATCCGCCTGATGCCGGCAAGACCTACGAAATCCAGTTTGGCAGCGGCCTCATCGCGGTGCCGATCTACAAGACGGTGGCCGACGCGACAAAGAACCATCCGTCGCTCAATACCACGCTCGTCTACGTCGGCGCAGACCGGGCCTGCAAGGCTGCGATGGAAGCGCTGGACGATCCAAAGATCAAGCTCGTCTCCATGATCACGGAAGGCGTGCCTGAGAAAGACGCCAAGTTGCTTGGTGCTCACGCGCGCAAGCTCGGTAAGACGTTCAACGGCCCCTCGTCCATCGGGATCATCTCAGCCGGCACCTGCCGGCTCGGTGTCATCGGCGGCGCCTACGACAATCTGGTCCTATCTAAGCTGTATCGCGAAGGTTCGTTTGGCGTCATCACAAAGTCGGGCGGCCTCTCCAACGAGATCATCTGGATTTGTTCACAGTTCGCTGACGGTATCACGACGGCCATCGGCATCGGCGGCGACGCCTATCCCGGTACTGATTACGTGAGCTACCTCGAAATGTTCGAGAAGGACCCGCAGACCAAGGCGGTCATCATTGTCGGCGAAATGGGCGGCGACCTCGAAGAGCGCGCGGCCGAGTGGTATGGCGCGAAGAAACGGCGCATCAAGCTGATCGGCGTTGTCTCTGGCTTCTGTCAGGAGAGTCTGCCCAAGGGCATGAAGTTCGGCCATGCGGGCGCAAAGGAAGGCATGAAGGGCGAGGGCTCTGCCCGCGCAAAATCCGACGCGCTTAAGAAAGCGGGCGCTATCGTGCCGCCGACGTTCGGTGCGCTGGGCCCGGCCATTAAGGAAGCCTACGAAGGGTTCGTGAAGAGCGGGGAGATCAAGGCGGCGGAGGCGGCCCCGGCCGATCTGCCAAAGCTCCCGAAGACCGTCGAAGAGGCCATGAAGGCGCAGGAAGTCATGGTAGCGCCGCTGATCCGCACGACGATCAGCGACGACCGCGGTGACGAGCCCTGTTACGACGGCTATCCCGCCTCCGAACTCATCAATAAGGGTTACGACATTCCGCATATCATCGGTCTGCTGTGGGACAAGCGGCTCATCGGCCGGCAGGAAGCCGAAATCATCCGGCGCATCCTCATACTCTCGGCCGACCACGGGCCCTGCGTGAGCGGCGCTTACGGGACAATCCTGGCGGCCTGCGCGGGCATCGGCCTCTCGCAGTCGGTGGCAGCGGGCCTCATCATGATCGGGCCGCGCTTCGGCGGTGCTGTGACGGACGCGGGGCGGTTCTTCAAGCATGCTGTGGACAACAAGATGACCGTGGACGACTTCCTAACCTATATGAAGAAGAACCATGGCCCGGTCCCTGGCATCGGCCACCGCGTGAAGAGCCTGCGCAATCCGGACAAGCGCGTGAAGGAACTGGTTGGCTACGTCAAGGGCCTCAACATCAAGACGCCGTGTCTCGATTTTGCGCTGGCGGTGGAGCAGGTGACGGCGGCGAAAAAGGATAATCTGATCCTGAACGTAGACGGCACGATGGCCGCCGTACTGGTGGATCTCGGTTTCCCGGTCGAGAGTTTGAACGGGTTTTTCATTCTGGCCCGGACCATCGGCCTGATTGGCCACTGGGTGGACCAGAAGCGGCAAGACAGCCGCCTGATCCGGCTGTTCGATTATCTGGTGAATTACGCGGCTCCAAAGAGGCGGGAGGTCCCCCCGTTAAAGTAGGTGGGGGGAAGTGCTGCCGTTAACGAGTATTCGATGATCAACCGGCGGTTTTCGGAACCTGTGGCTCTGAAAATTGACGGCTGAAACATCGAAGACTTCAGCGAGGGGGAGAATTCCATGTCGGTCGAAATGATGAAGCAACTCTATGCGAAGATGCCGGGCGTCATCGATAAGGCGCGCAAGAAATTTGGCAAGAGCCTGACGCTGGCGGAGAAGATCCTCGTCTCGCACGCGGACAACTTCGATACGCAGGTGTGGGAGCGCGGCAAGGCGATGCTGGCGCTGCGGCCCGACCGGGTCGCTATGCAAGATGCCACGGCACAGATGGCCATGCTGCAGTTCATGCAGGCCAACAAGCCGCAGGCGGCCGTGCCGAGCACGATCCATTGCGACCATTTGATCCGGGCCGAGATGGGCTCCGAGAAGGACCTGCTCCGCGCGCTGGACGAGAACAAGGAGGTCTACAACTTCCTAGCCTCCGCGGCGAAGAAGTATGGCATCGGCTTCTGGAAGCCGGGCGCCGGCATCATCCACCAGGTGGTGCTGGAAAACTACGCGTTTCCCGGCGGCCTGATCATCGGCACCGACTCGCACACGCCAAATGGCGGCGGGCTGGGCATGCTGGCAATCGGCGTCGGCGGCGCGGACGCGGGCGAAGTGATGGCCGGATTGCCGTGGGAGGTGCTGCATCCGAAACTAATCGGCGTGCGGCTGACCGGCAAGCTCAGCGGCTGGGCCTCGCCCAAGGACGTGATTCTCTACCTGTGCGGCCTGCTGACGGTGAAGGGCGGCACGAACAAAATCGTCGAGTATTTCGGCCCGGGCTCTGAGACGATCAGCGCCACCGGCAAGGGTACCATCTGCAACATGGGGGCCGAGCTGGGCGCGACAACCTCGGTATTTCCCTTTGACCAGAAGATGGTCGCGTACCTCAACATTACGGACCGGGCTGATCTGGCAAATCTGGCGCAGGCCAACAAGGCACTGCTCGTGGCAGATCCGGAAGTCTACAAGTCCCCGGAGCAGTACTTCGATGAGGTTGTCGAAATCGACCTCTCGAAGCTCGAGCCGTATGTGGTCGGTCCGCACACGCCCGACCTGGCGCGGCCGATTTCGAAGATCGCGGCTGAAGCGAAGGAGAAGGGCTATCCGGTTGAACTTAAGGCGGCGCTGGTCGGCAGCTGCACAAATTCTTCCTATGAGGACATCAGCCGCGCGGCACACATTGCCAAGCAAGGCCTCAAGGCCGGGCTCAAGGCCAAGACGGCATTTCTGATTTCGCCGGGCTCGGAGCGCATCTATCACACGATGAAGCGCGACGGATTCATGGAGACGTTTGAGCAAATGGGCGCGACCGTGCTCTCGAACTCCTGCGGCCCCTGCATCGGACAGTGGAAGCGGGCGGATGCAGTGAAGGGCAGGGCAGAGTCCATTGTCAGCACATTCAACCGGAACTTTCCGGGCCGCAACGACGGCGTCAACGAAACGCTGTCGTTTTTAGCCAGCCCCGAGATCGTGACGGCCTACGCGCTGTCCGGCGATCTCGGTTTCGATCCGGTGCATCAATCAATCAAGGGCGCCGACGGCAAGGAGTTCAAGCTCCAGGCGCCGCAGGGCGAGGAACTCCCGGCTAAGGGTTTTGCCAAGGGCGAGGTGGGCTACGTGGAGCCGGCGAAGGACGGCGGCAAGCTCACGGTGGACATTCCGCCGACGAGCGAGCGTCTGCAGCTTCTCCAACCTTTCCCGAAGTGGGATGGCAAGGATTTCGACAAGCTGCCGCTCCTGCTGAAGACCAAGGGGAAAACCACGACCGACCATATTTCACCGGCCGGTCCGTGGCTGAAGTTCCGCGGCCATCTAGACAAGATCAGCGACAACATGTTCCTCGGCGCCACCAACGCGTTCGGAAGTGAGCCCGGCAAGGGGACCAATGTGCTGACAGGTGAGGCGAACCTGACCATCGCGCAGATCGCCCGCGCCTACAAGGCCAAGGGCATCGGTTCGGTCGTGGTCGGCGACGAGAACTACGGCGAGGGCAGCAGCCGCGAGCACGCGGCCATGTCCCCGCGGTTCCTCAACGTGCGGGCAGTCATCACGAAGAGCTTCGCCCGCATTCACGAGACCAATCTGAAAAAACAGGGCATCCTGCCGCTGACTTTTGCCGATGCGAAGGACTATGAGAAGATCGAGCTTAGCGACCGGTTGAGCATCGTGGATCTGAACAAACTGGCGTCGGGCAAGCCGGTCACGGTCGTCGTGCACAAGCAGAGCGGCGACGTGAAGATTCAGGCGAATCACAGCATGACGGAACAGCAGATCACCTGGTTCAAGGCCGGCTCGGCGTTGAACGCGCTTAATTAAAAACCACCCCACATACGAACGAGGATAACCACCATGGCAAAAGCAGACAAAATCATCTACACAAAGACCGACGAAGCTCCGATGCTGGCGACCTATTCGTTTCTGCCAATTATCAATGCCTTCTCCAAGGCGGCGGGTGTCACGGTGGAGCTGCGTGACATCTCACTGGCGGGCCGCGTGATCGCGGTGTTCCCGGAGTTTCTGACGGACAAGCAGAAGCAGCACGATGCGCTGGCCGAGCTGGGCGAGCTGGCCAAGACGCCGGAAGCCAACATTATCAAGCTGCCGAATATCAGCGCTTCGATCCCGCAGCTGGTGGCGACGATCAAGGAGTTGCAGAAGCAGGGCTATAAACTGCCGGACTATCCAGAAAATCCAAAGGACGACAAGGAAAAGGACATTAAGGCCCGCTATGACAAGGTGAAGGGTAGCGCGGTGAATCCGGTGCTGCGCGAAGGAAACTCTGACCGCCGTGCGCCGCTCTCCGTCAAGGCCTATGCCCGTAAATACCCGCACAAGATGGGCGCCTGGTCGTCGGACTCCAAGACGCACGTCTCCCACATGAAGGGCGGTGATTTCCGGTCAAACGAAAAGTCTCTGACGATACCGGCGGCGACGACGGCGAAGATTGAGTTCGTGGGCGCGGATGGCAAGACGGCGGTCTTGAAAGAAAAAGTCGCGTTGCAGGCCAGTGAGGTGCTGGACGCCACGTTCATGAGCGTGAAGGCGCTGCGCAAGTTCATCGAGGAGCAGATCGAGGATGCCAAGGCAAAGGGCATCCTCTTCTCGCTCCATATGAAGGCGACTATGATGAAGATTTCAGACCCGAAGATCTTCGGGCACGCCGTCACCGTCTACTACAAAGACGTCTTTGAGAAGTACGCGGACACGTTCAAGAAGCTAGGCGTAGACCCAGACAATGGGCTGGGCGACGTCTATGCAAAGATCAAGTCGCTGCCAGATGATCAGCGCCAGGCGATCGAGAACGACATCAAGGCCGTCTATCAGAAGCGGCCGCCGATGGCGATGGTGAATTCCGACAAGGGTATCACCAATCTGCATGTACCAAGCGACATCATCATCGATGCCTCCATGCCACCGGTCATCCGTGACTCGGGCAAGATGTGGAACCCAGAGGGCAAGTTGCAGGATGTCAAGTGTGTGATTCCCGATGGAAGCTACTCCCCGGTCTATCGCGAGGTCGTAGAGTTCTGCAAACAGCACGGCGCCTTCGATCCTAAGACAATGGGCAGCGTACCCAACGTGGGCCTCATGGCGCAGGCGGCGGAAGAGTACGGCTCGCACGACAAGACCTACAAGGCGCCTGGCAACGGGACCATCCGTATCGTGGACACGGCGGGCAAGGTCCTGCACGAGCACAAGGTCGAAGAGGGCGACATCTGGCGCGCCTGCCAGGTGAAGGATACGCCGATCCAGGACTGGGTGAAACTGGCTGTAACCCGCGCCAGGGCGACCGGCGCCCCGGCGGTGTTCTGGCTCGACAAGAACCGTCCGCACGACGCAGAGCTGATCAAGAAGGTGAACGCCTATCTGCCGAAGCACGACACAACTGGTCTTGAGATCAAAATCATGGCTCCGGCCGATGCCTGCCGCTTCTCGCTGGAGCGGATGAAGGATAGCAAGGATACGATCTCCTGCACGGGCAACGTTCTCCGCGACTATCTGACCGATCTCTTTCCGATTCTCGAAATCGGCACCAGCGCCAAGATGCTCTCGATCGTGCCGCTGCTTAACGGCGGCGGGCTGTTCGAGACGGGCGCCGGTGGCTCCGCGCCGAAACACGTGCAGCAGTTCCAGGAGGAGGGCTACCTCCGCTGGGACTCGCTAGGTGAGTTCCTCGCGCTTGCTGCGTCGCTTGAGCATCTGGCAAAGGCGGGCAACAATCTGGTGGCCAAGATCCTGGCGGACACGCTGGACCAGGCCAACGCCAAATTCCTTGAGAGCAACAAGTCGCCCGCTCGTAAGGTCGGCGAGATCGACAACCGCGGCAGCCACTTCTACCTGGCGCTCTACTGGGCGCAGGCTCTGGCGGCGCAGACCGCAGACAAGAAGATCGCCGAGAAATTTTCGAAGATCGCCAGGGAACTGAGCGACAACGAGAAGACGATCGATCAGGAATTGCTGGCCGCGCAGGGCAAGCCGCAGGACGTCGGTGGGTACTATCACCCTGACGATGCCAAGGCTTCCAAGGCGATGCGGCCGAGCGCGACGCTGAACAGGATCATCGACTCGTTCGCCTAAGCGTCGGTACTTCTACGGTGGAAATACGGGGAGCGGGAAGGTATGATAACTTCTCGCTCCCTGTTCGTTCCGAGAGGATGTTCAGCATGGCCGATGTGAATAAGGAAAACGTCATCGATCAGGAGGAAGTCCTCCATCCGAAGATGGTGATGGTGGAAATCGCCGGCAAGAACTACCAAGTGCCGGAGGGGATCACCGTCGTGAAGGCGCTCTGGTACGCGGGGCAGGAGGTCACCCGTGGCCTCGGCTGCCTTGCCGGTTTCTGCGGCGCCTGCGCGACGTACTATCGGACAAAAGACGATCCGAAAGTCCGCACCTGTCTCGCCTGCCAAACAACGGTGCAGGACGGTATGTCCTTCACGATGGTGCCGCCGTTTCCGGCCCGTAAGGCAACCTACGACATCCGGCAGCTCAAGGACCCTAAGCAGGACCTCTTCGCGCTTTATCCAGAAGCGCCGCTTTGCCGCAACTGCAACGCTTGCACGGAAGCCTGCCCGCAAACAATCGATGTGCGTGAGGGGGTTTGGCGCGCCGTGTTCGGGGATTTCCAGGCTGTCTCCGAGATGTTCATGGATTGTGTCATGTGCGGCCTCTGCACCCCGGTCTGTATCGCGGACATCGCACCCAATCTGGTCGCGCTCTACGCCAGCCGTGCGCACGGCGCGCATTTCGTCGAAAAGCCGATACAACTCGATCATCGCATCAAGGAGATCACCGACGGGAAGTACCAGGGTGACTGGGAGCAGGTGATGAAGATGAACGAGCAGGAGCTCGTCAAGGCCTGCGCGGAACTAAAGTGAAAAGACGGCATTCGCCACTGATCATCTGTAATTCGCGAAGCAATTAAAAGTTCACTTTGGTCTGCGATTACGATTGACGAGTAACGGCACCCTACCATGGACATTCATAAACTTCAGGAAATCGTCCACAAGACCCGCGACGCCCGCCGCAAGCAGGTGTTGCCCAAGTACACACCAGCCGAACGCGACACGCTGATCACGAAGTACCACCCGGATTTCCGCGAGAACGCCTACCGTCCCATCAAGTTTGGTCCGAACGAGGGTGAAAAGACTGTCCGCGAACTGGCGTCGCTGCTCGAAGGCGATAGCTCGGTGCCGATGGACCTCGGCCTCACGCCCGCGCACACGTGCGACGTGCTCGTGGTGGGCGGCGGGGGCGCTGGCTGTGCAGCCGCGTTGCACGCGCACGCGCAGGGCGCGAAGGTCCTTCTAGCCACAAAGCTCCGCCTGGGCGACTCCAACACGGTCATGGCGCAGGGCGGCATGCAAATCGCCGTCACCAAGGAAGACTCTCCGGTCACGCATTTCCTCGACACGCTCAAGGGCGGTCACATGAAGAACGACCACGATCTGCTCAAGGTCATGGTCGAAGAGGGGCCCTCCATCGCCAAGTGGCTGCTCGAGCTCGGTGTACTGTTCGACCGGGATGCTGATGGCAACCTGCATGTGAAGAAGGGCGGGGGCAGCTCCAGGCCGCGCCTCGTTACCGCCTCCGACTATACGGGCCTCGAAATCATGCGGGTACTTAAGGACGAGGTGCTCAACCAAAAAATTCAGCTCCTGGAATTCTCCGCCGCGGTCGAACTGCTGAGCGACAAGGGGGGGTGCACCGGCGCGGTCCTGCGCGATCTCGACAATAAGCGCTTTTTGATCGTGGCGGCCAAGACGGTCATTCTCGCCACGGGTGGCATCGGCCGGCTGCACATCCAGGGCTTTCCGACCAGCAACCACTATGGCGCGACCGGCGATGGATTAGCGATGTCCTACCGGATGGGTGCCAAGCTGATGCACATTGACACGTTCCAGTACCATCCGTCCGGCGCGGTCTATCCAGAGCAGTTGATCGGCGCGCTGGTGACCGAAGGTATCCGTTCCGAGGGCGGCCATCTTGTCAACGCCAGGGGCGAGCGGTTTGTCAACGAGCTTGACACGCGCGACGTGGTTTCCTCCTCCATCATCCGCGAGTGCGAGGAGGGCCGCGGCATCCGGACCATGTCTGGCCGCATCGGCATCTGGCTCGACACGCCGTTGCTCGAGGCGGAACAGGGCGAGGGGACGCTGCTCAAGCATTTCCCGGCAATGGTCCGGCAGTATGAGCGGTTTGGCATCAATATCGCCAAGGACCCGGTGTTGATCTATCCCACGCTCCACTACCAAAACGGCGGCGTCAAGATCGACACGCATGGTGAATCGGATGTGAAAAACCTCTTCGTCGCAGGTGAGGCTTCCGGTGGGCTACATGGCCGCAACCGTTTGATGGGTAACTCGCTGCTCGATCTCATGGTCTACGGTAAGCGCTCCGGCCTCACGGCTGCGGCGCGCGCCAAGTCCATGCCGCAGGGCAAGCTCACGCTGGATCACGTCAAGAAATTTAAGGACGAAGCCAAAAAACACCGCGTGTCTTCCGACGTTGTCTCGCCGATGCTCTTTCCTGCATACGCAAAGAAAGAATAGCAGGTAGCTGGTAGCCAACGGCAAATAGCTTAAGGGCCGAAATGTGCAAATCCGGCGATGCGCTACATGCTATTGGTACTCGTGTTGTTGAGGAGAAGAAATGAACATCCATGAATTTCAGGCGAAGTCGTTGTTCGCGCAGTTCGGCGTGCCCGTGCCCCGCGGGAAGGAGGTCAAGACGCCGTTACAGGCCGAGAAATGGGCGAAGGAGCTGAACACGCCGGTCTATGTCGTCAAGGCACAGATCCATGCCGGCGGCCGCGGCAAAGCGGGCGGCGTGAAGATCACCAAGAGCCAGGCCGAGGTGCCGGGGTTGGCCACAGAGCTGATCGGTAAGACGCTTATCACGCACCAGACAGGGCCGAAGGGCCGCAAGGTCCGCCGCCTGCTAATCGAAGAAGGCGCCGGTATTGCCAAGGAACTCTATCTCAGTCTGCTCGTGGACCGCGACACAGGCTGGGCGACCTTCATCGCCAGCACCGAGGGCGGCATGGAAATCGAGGAAGTCGCCGCCAAAACGCCAGAGAAGATCATTAAGGAGCCGATCGATCCGGCTGTTGGCTTCCAGGGCTACAACGGCCGCAACGTCGCTTTCGCGCTGGGACTCAACGCGATCGAGCCCGCCGTCATCAACCCCTTCGTGCAGATGTTGAGCAATCTCTACAAGCTGTTCATGGAAAAGAATGCAGCGTTGGTCGAGATCAATCCGCTCGTCATCACCACGGACAAGAAGCTCATCGCGCTCGACGGCAAGGTCGGTTTCGACGACAACGGCCTTTTCAAGCACGCGGACGTGCAGGCCATGCGCGATCTGAACGAAGAGGAGCCGCTGGAGATCGAGGCCTCGGCCAACAACCTCAACTACGTGAAGCTGGACGGCAACATCGGCTGCATGGTCAACGGCGCGGGTCTCGCCATGGCGACGATGGACGTTATCAAGCTTGCGGGCAGCGAGCCGGCTAATTTCCTCGACGTCGGCGGGGGCGCCACGAAGGAAACCGTCGCGGCCGGCTTCCGCATCTTGCTCAAGGACAAGAACGTGAAGGGTATCTTCATCAACATCTTCGGTGGGATTGTCCGCTGCGAGCGCATTGCCCACGGCGTGATCGAAGCCGCCAAGGAGGTGAAGATCACTGTCCCGCTGGTCGTGCGGCTGCAGGGCACCAACGCTGAGGAGGGCCGCAAGCTCTTAAAGGAGTCGGGTCTCAAGCTGGATGTGGCAGATGACCTCTGGCAAGCGGCACTGAAAATCGTGGGCATGACCGGGCGGAAGCGGTCGAAACCCTCGGCTTCAGTAGGAGCACACTCATGAGCATCCTGGTTAATAAGAATACACGGGTTGTCGTGCAGGGGATCACCGGCAAGGAGGGGTCGTTCCATGCCACCCAGTGTAAGGCCTACGGCACGCAGGTCGTGGCGGGCGTCACGCCGGGGAAGGCTGGGCAGGAGGTCGAGGGCATTCCGGTGTTCAACACTGTCCGCGAGGCGGTGAAGAAAACCCAGTGCGACACGTCGCTGATTTTCGTGCCCCCGCCGTTTGCCGGTGATGCGATCCTCGAGGCGGCGGATGCGGGCGTCAAGCTCGTCATCTGCATCACTGAGGGCATTCCGGTCAACGACATGGTGCGGGTGAAGCGGGCCATCCGGAACCGTCCGGTTCGCCTGATTGGTCCGAACTGTCCCGGCGTTATCACGGTAGACGAGGCCAAGATCGGCATCATGCCGGGCTTCATCCATAAGAAGGGCGTTGTTGGCGTGGTCTCCCGCAGCGGGACCCTCACCTACGAGGCCGTGCACCAGCTCTCGACACTGGGCTTGGGCGAAACCACCTGCGTCGGCATCGGCGGCGATCCAGTCAACGGCACCAGCTTCGTAGACGTGCTGCCGCTCTTTGAGCAGGATCCGGAGACCAAAGCCATTGTCATGATTGGCGAGATCGGCGGCGACGCCGAGGAGAAGGCCGCAGAATTTATCACGAAGAACATCCGCAAGCCGGTGGTGAGCTTCATTGCGGGCATTACGGCGCCTCCGGGCCGCCGCATGGGCCATGCGGGCGCGATCATCTCTGGCGGCAAGGGCACGGCATCCGAAAAGATGAAGGTTCTCGAAGCGGCCGGTGTACGTGTGTGTCAGAATCCTGCCGAAATCGGTGCGACCGTCAAGGCAGCGCTCGGACGTTGAACAACCCCTAGGCGGCCTGCAATCGCTCGTGTCAGCTTTTCATGCCGACAGAGAGCTGGGATGAGGATGCCCGCGCGACACGGTTTTGGCCCTCCCGCTGGGGCATGCGTGTCAAGGAACGACTACTCCAGGCTAGCCAGGGTGCCGAGGATGTGGTAGCCCCCATCCACGTAGAGCACTTCGCCGGTGATGCCGCGGCCAAGATCACTCAAAAGAAACAGCGCCGTGTCGCCGCATTCCGACTGCTCCGTCGCGCGGCGCAGAGGGGCGAATTCGCGGTGATGGTCTACCATCTTGCTGATGCCCGACACCCCACGCGCGGCCAGCGTGCGGATTGGACCAGCCGAGATAGCGTTAACACGGACGTTTTTAGGACCGAGGTTATGTGCCAGGTAGCGCACGCTCGCTTCCAGTGCGGCCTTGGCCACGCCCATCACGTTGTAGTGTGGCACGACGCGCTCGGCTCCGAGGTAGGTGAGGGTGACGATGGAGCCCCCGGCGCTCATCAGCGGCAGCGCCGCCTTGGTGACAGCGATCAGCGAATAGGCGCTGATGTCCAGCGCCGTAGCAAAACCCTTGCGGGTCGTGTTAAGGAATTCGCCCGTGAGTTCTTCACGCGGCGCGAAGGCGACCGAGTGAACCAGAAAGTCCAGCCCGCCGAAATCCTTCTGAGCCTGCTGCATGAGCGCGTCGATCTGGGCGTCGTTGCCAACATCGCAGGGGAAGCATTTGGAGCCCGGTACAGTGCTGGCCAACTCCTCTACGTTTTCTTTCAGCCGCTCGCTCTGGTAATTGAAAAACAGTTGGGCACCCTCCCGGGCGGCTGCTTCCGCGATGGCCCAAGCGATGCTGTGCTTATTGGCGACGCCAATAATTAATCCCTTTTTGCCTTTCATCAGCATGGGACCGCTCTCCTTTACGGACGCTGAAAAAAAAGCCTCCAGCTTTGTCCTTGCATCGCTCAAAGGCTCAACATACCGAAAAAATGTACGCCGCGCCTGTTTGCTTGCTGGGGCCTTGCCGGACAGCCTTTTTGAGCATCCGGCGGTTCTTCAAAGTGGTGCAGCGGAGGCAAAGATACCACAAACGAGGTTTTCGCTGCACCCGTTCGGGGCGAGGTCAGACCGAGATCCCGAAGAGGTGCTTAGCGGCGAGGCCGATGACATAGGTCACGCCCACGGCCAGGGCAATGATGCCAAGGTTCATGGTGATGCGCCGGCCGACGTCCATGCCGGAGAGAAAGGCGAGGATGAAGGTCAGAATGGCGGCCACAAAACCGGCGGTGACGACCGAGGCCAGCGCGGTAGTCGCGCCAAAGAGCACCGGCAGCACCGGGACCAGCGCCCCCACGAGATAGGCTCCGCCCACGAAAAAGGCAGAGGCCAGTGGTGTCTCCTCCATGTCGAGCGACTCAGAAGTCTCGCCAAGAAACTGCTTCTTATTGAAGTCGGTGGTTTTGACCTCCTGCTCGGAGTTGAGGGCCGCGTAGGCACCGGCGCCCATGGAGATGGCGCCGGCGATCGCCGTGGTCGAGGCGGCGATAAGGACCGTCAGTGCGTCGCCGAACACCCCAAAGAAGCCGCTCACTGCGCCAAGAATTTCCACCAATCCGTCGTTGAGGCCGAGAAAAATATTGCGGATCTTCTCAGGGTTGATCTTGCGGGCGGTCAGTTGCGTGACCAACACATCGTCGTGTTTGAACTTGTCTATGAGGATGTCCTTGAGCGCATGGCCGAGCGGCTGATCCTTATAAACCTGCCAGAGCGAGAGGTATTTTCGCACGCCATGGACTTCGATCGCCTCTAATATCAGATGGACGGCGGTGGAGCCAAAGAGGTGGCAGATCAGGATGCACAGCCGGAGTTTGAACCGGCGTCCGATATCGAGGGTCGCGCGCGGGGCGTCAAAAAACTTCTGCCAGAAGGCTAGGTGCTGGGTTTCGACGACGATCAGCTCATCGAGCACCCGTCTGGACTGCAAGTCGGGCGAAATTGCCCGCAGGGTTTTGTAGAGTGAGAGATCAAACAGCTCGTCAAGGATCAGGGCGCGAGCCAGCGCGGGATCGTAGGTGACAGTCGCCATATCAGGTTTTTTTAGAACGAAGCGTTGCGGCGGATTATAGCACAAACGTAGAATGCTCCTCGCCATGATCGGACGGAGAGGGATGATGAACAGAGCGAGACGGGTGGCAGTACTGCGGGTGTAGGCGCTGACGGCTGCGTGAAGATGAACGGCCACACCGATGTGTTGTATGACGAAACGCATGAGGTCAAAAAACCTCGCCGCGCTTCTACGGGACGCCACCGCTCTCCCGCGGTGCGCAAGAGCGGGCCTGGACGATGGGCTAGTAACGCGCTCAAGTTCACGATGGCGGGGCGTCCTATGAGCATGACGGATACAGTGAAGGAGGTTTTGGGGTCCAGGACGACTGCGAGCTACTCCACAAAGGACAATTCTGATGTCTGAGGCCACGAGCTGTTCCATGCCATGCTCGACCGGTTCTACGACGAGCGGTGAGGCGGTCTGTCCAGGTATAATGAAGCCACTGTGAGTGTGATCAGACCGACAGTCTGTGCTGTTGCGCTGTGCCTGCTCGTGCCGGAGCTCTCCGTCTTTTCAGAGGAACTGATTCTCTCCGAAGCGCAGGTGGCCGCGCGCGCCCGGAGCGAATGGGAAAGCGGATTTGTCAGTGGGGCGTTGGAGGCGCTCGATCAGTGGTTGCAGGACCATCCCACGTCAGTGCGAATGCACAAACTGCGCGGCGATATTTTTTCTACCTCCCGCCGTCCGATCGACGCAGTGCAGGCCTACGAGGTGGTGCTTGCTAAAACATCCGGCGCGCTTGACGTCCGCTGGGCCAAATGGAGTGTGCTGGTCCGCTCGGGCCATCCTGACGAGGCCATCGAGGAGCTGAGGCGGATCGCGCAGGCCGATCCCGGGAATCCGCTTGTCCATCTGAAACTGGCGCAGGAGCTTCGCAAGCTCGACCGCCTTGAGGAATCGCTGGAGCCGTATCGAAAATCTGTGGAGCTTGCGCCGAACCTGCTCAGCTGGCGGCTGGGCATGGCCCGGGCGCGGTTCGACCTGCTTGACTATCAAGGCGCTGATGAAGAAGTGCAGTACGTGCTGCAGCGACTGCCGCCCGGCTCACCGCTGGAATTGCCTGCCAGAAACCTGCGCACAGTCATCTACGGTAGTCAGGACCGGGGCCGTCGGTTCGAGCCGTACCAGCCCTCGTCAGTGTCGCCGGAGCAGCGGAAAGAATGGGCGTTGATCCGCGCGGACGCCTGGCGGCTCTTCGCTGCGGGCAAGTTCGCGGAGGCCGAGCCGGTGTACCGCAAGATAGTAGCGTTAAATCCGCGTGATCCCACGGCCACGCACCAATTGGGCCTGGTCCTCATGCAACTCGGCCGCTGCAAGGACGCCGTCGCGGTCTTTGGTAACCTGTTCAACCTCGACCCGAGCGAGGAGGACTATGCCGATACGGTCTTTCGCATGGGGCAGTGCTTCGTGGAACTGCAGAAATGGGAGGATGCCTTTGTCCACTTTCAGGTGCTCTACGACACGGCCGTCGAGTTTGAGGCGCACTACAAGGGCGTGACGCTGCCGGCTGGCATGCGCATACTGGACAAGGCGAAGCTGTCGAAGTGGCTCGACGAAGTCCGTCCGCATGTGCCGCACGCCGACAAATTGAAGGACGAGCTAGCGGTGAACCCTCCGCCGTCCGACGGTGCCTCTCACGCGACGCTCACGGAGGAGGAATTCTACCGGCAGGCGCTCGAACGGCTGAAGCCGCAAAAGATACTTGATGCCAAGGTCTCGCTCATGGGGCGGGATGCGGACTTCAGCTGGTTCCGGTTTGTGATTCCTGCTGGGAAAGTCATGCGTGACGACTTTCCGACCGGTGAGCACGATTTCATCCCGATCGATCCTGGGGACAGTTTCCCCTCGGCGCAGAAGGAGATTTATCTGGTCTTCGGGCTGGTCTCGGCGTCCTACGATGCCGTGTCGCTCGCGGCGCAATGCGTGCTGGAGAGCTCCGAAGCGGCAGGCGAACAGCGTACGCTCGCGCAGGACCGGGTGTCCATGTCCATGAGCGACCAGTACGGCTATTTTATGCTGACGCCGCCCAAAACAGGCTGGGTGCCAGGGTCCTACCGCTGCGGATTGTTTGAGGGGGAAAAGGCGACGGCCTATTCACTGGTGGATGAGGTCCGATTCCGCATCCTGCCGCCGTCATAGGGGTCGCCTGTCACCGGCGCGACGTCCAGCAGATCATCCAGCTCGAAGAACTCTTTCCGCCGGGTGCGTGGCGCCAGCCCGCTGGCGCCGAATTCCCATTCGCTCAAGCCGTGCGTTAGGCCGGGTGCAATTGATACAATTTGTCGGGCACGTGGTTGCCGTGGCGATTGAGCACCGCCACCACGCGTGTTTTGCGGATCACTCGGCCCAGCGGCATGAGCGCCTCGTCCAGCAGCACGTTCAGACCCATGGCGTCAGTGCCACGGAGGGATTTGATCAGCGCATCCAACGAATTTTGCGACACCAGGTGCGCGCCCATCGTCCTGACAAGAAGAGCAAGAAGAGTACTGCCGGGGGTCTGAGTAAGCGAAATCTTTCCTCGTTAGAATATTACGAGTCCGACTCGTGATGACTGTTAGGAGAACAGGCGGATAACGGGAGTTGCGAGCAGTATGAGGCAGGCAGAGGAAGGGCGGGCAATCTTTTTTTCTGAGGCGTGGTGCCGAGCCTTACACCCTGGTTCGATCACTGACTGGTGACGAGCACCCCGCCCCTCTTGCGATGGTGTCATTCGCTGGTCAGGGGAGCAGGGACGGCACACCGTTGGTCACCAGCCGAAACGGTTCCGCTTTTCTTCCCTCAGGCCTTGGCATCGACAAATCTCGCCGCGTAGAAGTACAGCGGTCTCTCGACGATCCAGACGATTACGGTGGCGACCGCCACCGCGTTGCTTAGAGAGTCCCCCGCCCACTGAAGGAGGAACGCTACCGCGAGAACTTGCAGGACCGTCCGCAGTCCCAGTAGGGGCAGGCTGACGAGATACCACCACAGGAGCTTTCGCATCATTGATTCCTCTCTAGATGTTAGGTCGCTGGCCCAGATAGTCATGCACGCACCGGCTGTGGGGTGATCATCCCGTGACTGGGGGGCGATACCCCCGTGAGCGGTGCGGGCGCGGCGTTGTGTAGTGATGGCGCCCGCGTTCGCTCAACACCGGTCCCTCCTGTAACGTATAGAAACGCTCCCTCTCGAGATAGTTATAGCGGAACTTGCAACTGAGCTGCCGCTATTTGGAAACCGGATGGATCTTGCGTGCGCGTTCAGAGAGCACGGGGCCTGCCAGCCAGAGCCGGCTTTTATTTCTTTCCGAAAATAAAAAGGCCCGCTGAGGGGTAAGCCCGCGGGCCCTTGAACTTTCTTGAAACTATTTTTTTATGTTCCCATTTCCCACGAAGCCAAGTATTTGTCTTGTTCTTTTGTCAGCTTGTCGATCTTCATCCCCATCCCAGCCAGCTTCAACCTTGCAATCTCCTTATCAATCGCCACTGGCACCGGGTATACCTTTTTCTCCAGCTTCTTGTAGTTCTTATAAATGTACTCAGCTGCCAGCGCCTGATTTGCGAAGCTCATATCCATCACCGACGACGGATGGCCCTCCGCCAGCGCCAAGTTCACCAAACGTCCTTCACCCAGCAGGCTCACGCGCCGGCCGTTGTGTAGTTTGTATTCTTCGACCCCCGGCCGCACCATGCGCTTCGTCTTCGCCAGCTTCTCCAGGGCCGGAATATCGATCTCTACGTTGAAGTGGCCCGAGTTACTCACAATGGCCCCATCCTTCATCGCTGCGAAATGGGCGCCACGGATGACTTTGAGATTGCCGGTGACGGTGATGAAGAAATCGCCGACCACCACCGCATCTTCCATTGGCATCACGCGGAAGCCATCCATAACGGCCTCGATCGCCTTCACCGGATCAATCTCGGTGACAATGACATCCGCTCCGAGCCCCTTCGCCCGCATGGCCACCCCACGCCCGCACCAGCCGTAGCCCGCGACCACGACAGTTGTGCCGCAGACGAGGCGGTTGGTGCCACGAATGATCCCATCCAGCGTGGACTGGCCGGTGCCGTAGCGGTTGTCGAAGAGGTGCTTGGTGTCCGCGTCGTTGACGGAGATCACCGGGAACTTCAGGACTTTCTTCGCTGCCATGCTCCGCAGCCGAATGACGCCGGTTGTTGTTTCTTCCGTGCCGCCCAGCACATGCTTGAGCAGGGCTTTGTGCGAGGAGTGCAGGGCTGAGACGACGTCTGCGCCGTCGTCCATCGTTACCTGCGGCTTGTGCTCAATGGCCGCTTCGATGTGCTCGTAGTAGGTGCGGTTGTCCTCGCCCTTGATGGCGAAGGTCTGAATCCCCTCATGCTGCACGAGCGAGGCGGCCACGTCGTCCTGTGTGGACAGAGGATTGCTCGCGCAGAGCCGAACTATTGCACCCCCAGCCTTCAGGGTTTTTGCAAGATTGGCCGTCTCGGTTGTCACGTGCAGGCAAGCGGTGATGCGCACGCCCTTGAGGGGCTGCTGCTTGGCGAACCGCTGCTTGATCAGCCGGAGCACGGGCATGCTCTGTTCGGCCCATTCGATCTTGAGTTTGCCCTGGTCGGCCAGAGTGAGGTCCTTCACGTCGTGATCCACGGTGTCTCCTTTAAAGAAGGCGCAGGCTGGGGTGAAGGGGGACTTGCTCCCGTTCCTCTCCTGAGCCTTGCGTAACTGATGTTCTGTTTTTAACTTGACCTTCGCCTGCGTGCTTAGATCCCAGCTTCTTTTGCAAGCACCCGGGCCTTGTCAGTCTTCTCCCAGGTGAAGCCTGGCTCGTTGCGGCCAAAGTGCCCGTAGGCCGCGGTGGCTCGGTAGATGGGCCGGCGCAGCTTGAGGTGCTCGATGATGCCGCGCGGGGTCATCGGGAAGTGCTTGCGCACGAGCTTATCGATCAGCTCGATCTCCACGTTCTCCGTGTCCTTCGTGTTGACCAGGATGGAGACAGGGTCGGCCACACCGATGGCATAGGCAAGCTGGATTTCGCACTTTTCCGCGAGGCCTGCTGCCACGATGTTCTTGGCGATGTAGCGCGCCATGTAGGAGGCCGAGCGGTCCACCTTGCTGGGGTCCTTGCCCGAGAACGCCCCGCCGCCGTGGCTGCCCACGCCACCGTAGGTGTCCACAATGATCTTGCGGCCGGTGAGGCCGGTGTCGCCCATTGGCCCGCCGACAACAAAGCGACCGGTCGGATTGATGTGATGCTTGACGCTCTCCTGCGCGTAGAGCCCTTTGGGCATGACCGGCTTAATGACTTTCTCGATGATGTCCTTTTCGATCTGCTTGTTCGTGACACTGTCCATGTGCTGGGTGGAGACGACAACGGTGTCCACGCGCGCGGGCGCTCCATCACGATATTCAATGGTAACCTGTGACTTGCCGTCCGGCAGAACCCAGGGAAGGATTTTCTTCTTCCGCACTTCGGCCAGCCGGCGCGTCAGTTTATGCGCCAGCACGATGGGCATGGGCATGAGCTCAGGCGTCTCGTTGGAGGCGTAGCCGAACATAAGACCCTGGTCGCCCGCGCCGCCCGAGTCCACGCCCTGGGCAATATCCGACGACTGGTTGTGAATGGAAGTCAGGATCGAGCAGGTGTGGTAGTCAAAGCCCCACTTCGCGTCCGTGTAGCCCACGTCCTTGATGACGCTGCGGACGAGATCGGGAATTTCGACGTAGGCCTTGGTGGAAATTTCGCCGGCCACGAATGCGATACCGGTAGTCAGGACGGTTTCACAGGCCACCCGGCTCATTTTGTCCTGCGCCAACATGGCGTCCAGGATGCCGTCAGAAATCTGATCGGCGATCTTGTCCGGATGTCCTTCGGTAACTGATTCGGACGTGAACAAAAAGTTTCTCTGGGTCATTTCCAAGTACTCCTTGCTGCGTGTCTCTTGTCTGGTGGTGCGTGCTTTGTGGCAGAAGGGCGTCGGGGCCAACTGCAAGCAACGTGCGCGGAACTATCTCACTCAAGTGCTTGATTTGTCAAGCATAAACAAGCTTTTTTCGATGGCGGCCAGAAGGATTGACAGTCTTTCAAGGCGGCGTGTAGGATGCGATGGTATTTCCATGGGCTTTCAATAGGTTGGACGTATTTTGAACCTACTGTGGGCGTGTCTGCTGGTCTCAAAACCAGGGATGTCGAACCTCAAGCAGTAAGGGTGCTTGCTGAATGAGCAGTAACACCGAAGCGTTAAACGGACAGTCGGCTCCCAAGCCGGCATCCGGACCTGACTGGAGCGAGGTCAAGGCCGAGCTGATCGAGTTTTTCGCCTCGATCAAGCTGGCTATGTTCCTGTTCCTAATCATTGCGGTAGCCGCGACGATCGGCACCGTGATCCAGCAGAATGAGCGTGCCGACGTCTACATTAAGGAATACGGCGAGGAGGCCTACCGTTGGTTCGTGCGGCTGGGCTGGACGGACATCTATCACACCTGGTACTTCACCAGCCTGCTCGCGCTGCTCTGCATCAACTCGCTGACCTGCTTCTATCAGCGGTTCCCCAGTATCTGGCGGTCCATGCACCAGGACAAAGTAAGTGTGCAGTTGCCGTTTATCAAGAATCTCAAGAACACAATGGAAGTATCCGCGGGCGGCACAAAGGAACACGTAGCGAAGGATCTCGTGCAACACCTCGCCCAGAAGGGCTACATGGTGCTGGCCAAGAACGAGCCGCACGAAGTAACGCTCTACGCGACCAAAGGCATCATGGGCCGCGTGGGCGCGCATATGGCGCATCTGAGCGCGACGGTGATCGTGCTGGGCGGGCTGATCGGGAGCCTGTATGGGTTTCAGGAGTTTGGCGTGTGCCTTGAAGGCCAGACCTATCACATCCCCAAGGGCAGCTTTGATTTACGCATCGATAAATTTTGGATTGATTACCATGAAAACGGCTCGGTGAAATCCTACAACAGCACGCTGACCGTGCTGGAGCAGGGCCAGGATAAGGCGCACAAGACCATCACGGTCAACGATCCGCTGGTGTACAAGGGCATCTGGTTCTATCAGTCCAGCTATGGGGACGCTTGGGACCAGGTGGACGTAGCGCGCGTGCAGGTGAAGGACAAGAATACGGGCAAGGTGCTCCAGGCGGTGGATTTGAAGTGGAAGCAGGCGGCGACGCTGGACACGCTGGGCGTGACGCTGACGCTCTCTGATTTCGTGGCGGACTTCGGCTTCAATTCGGCGGAAAAGAAAGTCTTCTCCAAGACGGCGGACCACGAGAATCCAGCGATTAAGCTGGATCTGGCCGAACGGACGAAGACGAGCAACTTGGAAGCGACGCCTTGGATTTTCTATCATTACCCGGACTTGTTCGACATTCCGGGCTCAAAGTACCGGTTCGAACTGGTCGGCTACCAGCCGCGGAAGTTCACGGGGCTGCAGATTACCCGGGATCCTGGCGTGAACATCGTCTGGATTGGCTCGACGATGATCGTGGTGGGGATCACGCTCTCGTCGTTCATCTATCACCGACGGCTGTGGTTCAAGGTGATTCCGGACAAGACTAGCAGTCAGGGTGTGACCGTACACATGGGCGGCACGACGCACAAGAACCAGATTGATTTCAATAAAGAATTTCGGAGATTGACGGAGAGGATCAAAACGTTAACCGCCTGAGGCTTTTGGGCGGAACGGTTTTCCTGTAGCCTATAGCCTGAATCGTGGAGGACTTATGTTACGGTCGCTATTTCTTTTTGATATGACCTTCTGGCTCTACCTGGCGGCTTTTACGCTCTACGTCGCCTACGTGTTCGTGCGGAAGCCAGTCATGCAACTGGCGACCGCGGGCGGCCCGGATGGCATGACGACCGAGTCCGACAGCGGCTGGGCCGTGCAGATCGGGCAGGTAGCTACCATCATCACGGTGTTCGGCTGGATGGTAAATACGGCGGCGCTCTTAGCGCGGGCCTATGAGCGCATGAAACACTCCGGAACCTTTGCGCCCTGGTCGAATCAATTCGAAGCAATGGCCTATGTGTCCTGGGCAATCATCCTCGGCTACGTGCTGCTGGAGTTCCGCTACCGCATCCGGACGATCGGTGCCTTTGTGGTCGGGATCGGCTTCATCGCGATGGGTGCGGCCTCACTGCTGCCCTATCGCTACCAAACGGCGGACCCGCTGGTGCCGGCGCTCAACAGCTACTGGATCTACATCCACGTGTCAGTGACCCTGACGAGCTATGCGGCTTTCGCGATGGCCGGGGGGCTGGGCGTCATGTACCTCATGCGCGAGCGGGCCGAACGCAAGGGAACGGGGTCGCGGCTGCTGAGCGTGCTGCCCGATCTGGAGACGATCGACGAACTGGGCTACAAGGCGATCATGATCGGCTTTCCGCTGCTGGCCTTCGGGATCATCCTCGGCGCTATGTGGGCCAACTATGCGTGGGGCGGCTACTGGAGCTGGGACCCGAAAGAAACCTGGTCGCTGATCGTATGGCTGATCTACGGGGCCTACATCCACGCGCGAATGACCCGCGGGTGGGAGGGGCGGCGCGCGGCGATCTACGCCGTGTTCGGCTTCCTGATGGTGATCTTCTGCTTCTGGGGCGTGAATTTCCTCCTGTCGGGGTTGCATGCATATGCCTAATCCCGACAGGCTGGTTGAGGTTCGGACTAAGTGCGCCCCTTTTCCGTTAGCCTCAACCTTGATTTGACAAATGGCTGACAATCTTATCGCCACACACTCGCCCCAGAAGTCGGAAGTGCCTGCAAAGGGCAACCGGCTGGTCGTTACGTTGAGCGCAATCGGCGTGTTCGCGGCGGTGCTCGGTCTCGTCTGGATGCAGAGTTCCAAGTACGAGCCGCTGGCGGTGGGGAAGCAGGCGCCGGATTTTGCGCTCGTCGATCTGAACGACAAATCCGTTAAACTGTCCGATCTGCGTGGCAAGGTCGTCTTTCTAAATTTCTGGGCCACCTGGTGCAAGCCCTGCAAAGAGGAAATGCCCTCCATGCAGGTGCTGTACAAGAGTTTCGAGAAGGACGGGTTGGTGGTGCTGGCCGTGAGCATCGACCGCGTGACGACGACGAAGGATATTCCGCCCTTCCTTAAGAGCATGAACCTGACCTTTCCGGTGCTGGTGGATTCCTGGGGTAGGACGGACATGCCCTACAAGCGGACTGGCGTGCCGGAGACCTTCATTATTGACCGCGAGGGCGTGATCCGTGAGATCGTCATCGGCCCGCGCGACTGGACCCGGCTCGATAGTCTGACCGTACTCACCGGTCTCTTAGGCGTCACACCCAAAACGGTGAAAGTCCCAGCCTCCACGTGAGTTCATGTCATGCCACATTGCGCATCTCTTGTGAAGCGTGAAGCGGCCGCATTCGGAAACGAGATCCGCCCGTCTTGCCTGGTGGCTCGTCGAGGCGATGGCTTCACGTGGTATGCGTCACTGACCCTAGCGCTGTTGTTGTTGGCCGGCTGCGACAATGCGCCGAAGCCCGAGGTAGTTCCGGAGGCAGCAGCCACTCCACAGTCAGCACAGGCGGAGCCGGCACCGGTGCCGCGCTTCAAGCGCGGCGTGCTGAAAGTCGGCGACGTCGCGCCGAATTTTGAGTTGTACGACCTTGCCGGCAATGTTGTGACGCTGGCTGAATACCGCGGCTCCATCGTGTTTTTGAATTTTTGGGCTACTTGGTGTGGCCCCTGCCGCGTGGAAATGCCGGCGATGGAGGCGCTCTACCGTGAATTCGACCGGAAGGATTTCGAAATCCTGGCGGTCTCTACCGATCAGCAGGGCGTGGCGGTGACACGGCCGTTTCAAAATCAGTTGGGCCTGACCTTCCCGATCCTGCACGACACGGATTACCGTGTGGGGCTGGCTTACGGGGCGCGCAGCCTGCCGATGACCTTTGTGATCGACCGGCGCGGTGCGATCATGCACCGCATCTTCGGCGCCCGGGATTGGGAGAGTCCGGAAGCCAAGCAAATGATCAAAACCGCGTTGATCGCACGGTAGGGGCAGAATGCGCATGTCGTACCTCGTGAAGCGTGACGCAGCCGCATCCGGAAGCGAGATGTGCCCGTCTCGCCTGGTAGCTCGCCTAGGGAGACACTTCACGAGATCCGCTTGACGGAGCCAGGCATGAATTCACTCAGCCAGATTTCGCTCTTTGCCGCCTTCAGCGCGGGACTGCTGTCCTTCGTGTCGCCCTGCGTGCTGCCGCTGGTGCCCTCGTACATCTCCTATATCAGCGGGCTCTCGATCGAGCAGTTGTCGAGCGCAGAGGAGCGCAGCCGACACAAGCGCGAAATCATTGTCAACGCGCTCCTGTTTATCGCCGGCTTTTCGATCGTCTTCATCTCCTTCGGCGCCTCGGCCAGCCTGATTGGCCAGTGGCTGATCACCTATCAGGATTTCGTGCGCAAGCTGGGCGGTGTCCTGATCATCATCTTCGGTTTCTATCTGCTAGGCGTGCTTAATCTGAAGTTTCTCGCCTCGGAAAAACGGTTCCATTTCAAGAGTCGGCCGGCTGGCTATGCCGGCTCGGTGCTGGTGGGCGTAGCTTTCGCCGCCGGCTGGACGCCCTGCGTGGGGCCGGTGCTGGGAACGATTCTGCTCTATGCCAGCACGACAGACTCATTGCTCAATGGCGTGGCGCTGCTGGCGTCCTATTCGATGGGCCTCGCCCTGCCGCTCTTCGCGACGGCGCTGGGCGTGGATCGGTTCCTGGCCGCCTTCAAGCATGTGCGGGCTTACCTGTGGGGCGTGTCGGCGGTCTGCGGCGTGCTGCTGATTGTCGTCGGCTCGCTCATCTACCTCAACTCGCTCACCATCATCACGAGCTTTCTCGAGCAACACGGTATCGGCTGGTACGTGGGACAGTAGAGGCGTCGCACCGGACTGCCCCTGTGCGTACAGAAGGGGCAGGATCAGAACGTGCTTGCCTCGGAAAACGCCCTTGTCTTGGCACGCGTGGGGTGAGCGGGCGAGAAACAGCGCGCACCACGGATCATCCAGGGCGGCCGTGCAAGAAGTTCTGCGCTCTGGGTGAGCACAGAGAAAGGTCCGCCCGCAGCCCCCAATGTTAACGTAGCGAGGAGGGGCTCATGCCGACAGGAGCCGGGCCTGAGGTAGCCTCCGGTTGCCGGAAGACGCTCACGGCCGGGGCATTAGTGATGAAGCTCGCGATGGGGGAGGCGAGTGTCAGCGGCTCGCCGGGCTTGGTGTTGACCTGGGCCATCATTTTCCGACTCGCCTCCGCCAATTTGCTGCTGGGAAAGCGGGCCTCAAAAGCGACGAGCGCGCTCCGTGCCCAGTCGCCCAGGCCCAGTTCGTAATAGGAGCTGGCCAGGTAGTAGAGGGCTTCCTCGGTCACGTCGTGGTCCGGAAAGTCCCTGAGGATGGCTTCGAACCGGTGCGTCGCAGCCAGGTAGGCTTCCCGCCGGTGGTAGAACTTGCCGACGAATAGCGCGGTCTGCGCCTGCGTGTTGTGGCAGGCGCGGATTTTTTCCTGTGCGTCCGCTTCCCACCGGCTGCCCGGAAAGTCCCGCAGCAGCCGTTCGAAGGCGGCCAGTGCTTGCGCAACAGGGCTACCGTCCCGGTCATGAGTCTTGATCATCTTGAAGTGGCTTTCGCCTAGCCGGTACTGCGCGTAAGGCGCGAGCTGGTGGACCTTATGCAGGTCCAGAAAGTGTTGGTATTCGATGACGGCTTCCGCGTACTCCTCCTTGTCGAAGAAGGACTCGGCCCGTTTGATGATGACGTTGGGATCGTAGTTCTTTTCGACCGTGTCGCCAATGAAAATCTGCTCGTCGGTCGCACTGCCGACGGCGGCCTGATCGCCCGGAGCCGGCTTTGGTTTGCTGGAGCAGCCGGCAGCCGAGACCAGCGCTAGGGTGGCGCAGAGCGCCACGGCAAGCCGAGGTGAAGTTAGTAACTGCGCAGACAACGTCATGGACGTGACCCTAACAAATCGTTCCAGCAATAGCAAATTGCGAGGTGGATTTAACCTACAATTAACCGTGCAGACCGTGCAACGCCATTGACGCTCCCTCAAAGGGCCCCTATAATTTGCCGCGTCGCGCGCGATGGTTCGCGGAGTGCGTGTCTGGTATCGGGAGGAGACGTGCGGGGGAGCAGAATCATCGGGACCGGATCCTATCTGCCTAGCCGCATTGTCGGCAATGAGGAGGTCAGCCGGTCGTTGGCGCTTGATGCCGCTGCGATCGAGCGGCGCACGGGGATCAAGGCCCGGCGGCGGGCAGCCGATGAGGACGCCGCCTCCGATCTAGCTGAACGAGCGGCTCGTACGGCCTGCGAGGCGGCGGGCGTGTCTCCGGATTCTCTCGATGCCATTCTTGTTTCGACGACGTCCCCCGACATGACATTTCCATCAACGGCCTGTCTCATCCAGGCCCGGCTCCAGGCCCGGCGCGCGGCGGCCTTCGACGTGGCGGCCTCCTGCTCGGGCTTTCTCTACGGTCTCTCCATGGCAAATGCGCTGATCGCAAGCGGACAGGCCCGGCGCTGTCTTGTAGCGGCGGCCGAGATCAAATCGCGGTTTATCGACCCGACGGATGAAGCCACAGCCATATTGTTCGGCGATGGGGCTGGCGCGGCGGTAGTCGAGGGCTGCGAGATGGCGGGGCCAGCGGCGCCCGGCATTCTCGGCGTGCGGCTGCACGCGGATGGCAGCCGCTACAGCATGATCGGCATGGCGGCGGGCGGCTCGCGGAATCCGGCCAGCGCGAAGACGGTGCAGGCGCGCGAGCATGCGATCCGTATCCAGGGTGTGCCGCTCTATCGCGTGGCCGTAAAGCGGCTGGCGGAGGCGGTGACGGGCACGCTCAAGGAATTCGGCGTCGGGGTGCGCGATCTGGGCCGGGTCGTCTTTCATCAGGCTAACGGGCGGCTGCTGGCCACGGTGCTGGAGCGCTTGCAGATTCCGCCGGAGAAGATGTACGCGGTGCTGGACCGGTTCGGCAATGCCTCGTCGGCGTCGCTCCCCATCGCGCTGGACTATGCGGTGCGGGAAGGACACGTCTCGCGAGGCGATCTGGTGCTGCTGGGCACCTTCGGCGGCGGATTGACCTGGGGGACGGCGCTAGTGAGATGGGGGTGAGCGTCGCTCGCATCTCGTATTTCGTGAAGCGCGGGCCCGAAACGAGATGCTTGCGTCATGCCTGGCGACTCGCCAAGTCGGGCGCGTCACGAAGCCAAGGAAGGGAACGAATGAGGGAAGAGGAGCCAAGAGTATGTTCAGTCTGATTCCACGGGAAGAGGCCTTTTTCGAGATGTTCAAGCAGGCAGCGCGCAATGCCATCGAGGGCAGCCGGCTGCTCAAGGACATGATGGAGCGCTATGAAAATCCGCTGGAGCAGGCGAAGCGTATCAAGGACGTGGAGCACATCGGTGACGGTATCACATACGACATCGCCCGTAAGCTAAACCAGACTTTCATCACGCCGATCGACCGCGAGGATATCCATGCGCTGGCCGGCGGGCTGGACGACATCCTGGATCTGGCCGAGGCGATTGCTGACCGATTCGTCGTGTTCAAGGTGACGAAACCGACGCCGACGGCAGCGAAGCTCGCCAACATTCTCTATCAGGCGACCGTTGCGGTGGGCGCAGGCGTAGACATGCTGGGCAAACCGCATGCCGATATGAACGACTGCAACGTGCGGGTAAATAGCCTCGAGAACGAGGCGGACCGGCTCTCGCGCGACGCCATCTCGGGCCTCTTCGAAAACGAGAAGGATCCAATCGCCGTCATCAAGTGGAAGGAAATCTACGAGGCTTTTGAGGACGGTGCGGACCGCTGTGAAGACGTGGCCAACATCCTGGAGCGCATCGCATTAAAACACCACTAGGAAATTCTGAAACGTATCTGATGATGCGTCCGACTCGGCGAGCCGCCAGGCAAGCCGAGCGCAGCGCGTTTTCGGATGCGGACGCGTCATGCGGCACGCGCCACACCGTACGGGTTCCGCATGCCTGAGCTTTCCGGCCTGCTCCTGCTCGTCGTCGTGCTCGCGCTGCTGTTCGATTTTTCGAACGGCTGGCACGACAGCGCCAACGCCATCGCCACTGTAGTTTCGACTCGCGTACTGAGTCCCGTGACTGCCGTGTTGTTGGCCGGGGTGCTCAACGTCGCAGGGGCGTTTATGTCCACGTCGGTGGCAAAGATGATCGGCACTGGGATTGTGGAGCCGTCCTCCGTCACGCAGGCCGTTGTTGCCGCCGCGCTGGGCGGCGCGATCCTCTGGAACCTCTGCACTCTCTTATTGGGTCTGCCAACCAGTTCGTCGCATGCGCTGATCGGCGGGCTGGTTGGCGCCTCCGTCCTGCACGGCGGCTGGGCGACCGTGAAATTCTCCGGGCTCCGCTCCGTGCTGGAGGCAATGGTGCTGTCACCGTTTTGTGGATTTCTGGTTGGTTTTCTGCTGATGGTCGGCGTGACGTGGTTGTTTTTTCGCACGCAGCGCAACATAGGGACGCGTCTGTTCGCGCGACTGCAACTGCTCTCAGCTAGCTTCATGGCCTTCAGCCACGGCGCTAACGATGCGCAGAAGGCCATGGGCATCATCACGCTGGCGCTGCTCTCGGCCGGACAGATTCAGACGGCGGAGGTCCCGGGCTGGGTGGTGCTGGCCTGCGCGCTGGCGATGGGACTCGGCACGGCGTCGGGCGGCTGGAGGATCGTCCGCACGCTGGGCATGCGGATCGCTAAGCTGGAGCCGGTGCACGGCTTCGCGGCAGAAACCGGCGCGTCGGCTGTCCTGTTGGCCACAGCGCACATCGGCCTGCCGGTCAGTACGACGCATACGATCACGTCCTCCGTTATGGGCGTGGGCGCGGTGAAGCGACTCTCGGCCGTGCGGTGGGGCGTGACGGGCCGGATTCTGTACGCCTGGCTCTTTACGCTGCCCGGGGCGGCGCTGATGGCAAGCCTGCTCTACGTCGGTATTTCCAAATTCAGTTGAGCGGACGCAGGCGCGCCCGCGGCGACCGGCAGGCGGAAGACGAAACGGCTACCCGCGGGCGGGTTGCCTTCTACCCAGACCTGCCCCCCGTGCCCTTCAATGATATGCTTCACGATCGAGAGGCCGAGGCCGGTGCCGCCTAGCTCGCGGGAGCGGGCCTTGTCCACCCGGTAAAACCGCTCGAAGACGCGCGGGCGGTCTGTCTCGGGAATGCCGAGGCCGGTGTCGGTCACGCTCACCTCGATCCAGCCCTCGTCTACGCGGCGGCCATCGATCCGAATCGTGCCGCGGTCCGGTGTGTATTTAATCGCATTATCGAGCAGGTTGATCATCACCTGCACCAGTCGGCCTTCGTCCCCCGTGGCTGGCGGCAGGTCGGCAGGCAGCACCATCGTAACCGTGTGCCCCTTGCGCTCCACCTGGGGTTTGAGCGAGGCCAGCGTCCGCTCCGCGATGACGCGGAGCGAGACCGGTTCCTGTTTGAACTGCACGCGGCCGGATTCGATCTGCGAGAGCTGCAGCAGATCCTCCAGAATCAGATTCAGCCGGTCGCTCTGTTTGAGAATGATGTGAAGAAATCGTGCGGCCTCTTCGGGATTGTCCTTGGCGCCGTCGAGCAGTGCTTCGACATAGCCTTTAATGGACGTGAGCGGCGTGCGCAGTTCGTGCGAGACGTTAGCGACGAAGTCCTTGCGGATGCTTTCAAGCCGCCGCAGAGCGGCGAAATCCTGGTCCACGCGGTCCGCCATCTGGTTGAGCGTGGCGGCCAACTGGCCCACCTCGTCGCGGGAGGCGGTCTGGATGCGCTGGCCAAAGGTGCCCTGCGCGAGCTGTCTGGCGACCCCGGCAATTTCCAGCAGCGGATGCGTCAGGCTGCGGGCGATGAGGACGCCGACCAGCACGGCGATGACAAAGGCTGCGCCGAAAGCGATCGCGAGGGCCCGCTGGAAATCGGCAACCCGGCTTTCCAGGGCCGTCAGCGGCAGGGCAAGCCGGACGATCATGGGCGATCCGTCGCGCTCGATCTTCATGGCCATGTAGAAGAGCCGCTGTCCGGTGGTCTCGCTGGTACGAATGTGCATACCGTGACCAGCGGCAAAGGCCTCCGCGACTTCCGGCCGCGCGCGGTGATTTTCGATGCCGGCCACGGCGTCGTCCGCCATGCTGCTATCGGCCAGCACGCGGCCCGTGTCGTCGATGACCGTCACACGCGCGCTCGCGTGATGGCCGAGGTCCTTCGCCATGGCCTGTAACCGGGCGGGAGGCGTCTTCAAATCGTTCAAGAATGGTCGGAGTGAGAGGGCCGCGAGGCCGGTGCGCGCGGTCAACGCCTCCCTGGCGCGCACCAGTTCCATTTGTTCGATCGAGCGGAAGGCCAGCAGGCCCGCCACGGCCATGCCCACGGTGAGGGCGAGGAGAATGCCGAGGGCGACTTTCCAGCGGATGGAGAGCGTCATAACTGGTGCAACGATGAACGGTGTCCGCTAAAGTTAGAACGTTCGGAGTGCAGTTTCGTTCATCGCTCAGAGGTCCTCATTCATAGGTCCCGTAGCTTATAGCCCAGCGATTTGACCGAGGCGATCGCCTCGTCGAGCAGGGGAATCTTTTGCTTGAGTCGGCGCACATGGACGTCGATCGTTCGGGTGGTCCCGTAGTATTCGTAGCCCCAGACGGCGTTGAGCAAGACCTCGCGGGTTAGGACGCGGCCGGGGTGCTGGAGCAGATAATCAAGCAGGCCGAACTCCTTGGCCGTGAGCGTGATCTCGCGGCCCTTGTCGGTGACTTCGTGGCGCGCACGGTCGAGCACCAGCGAGCCGTAAGTGGAGCGGGTCGGCGCTTCGTCGTGCGCGCGGTCCACGCGGCGGAACAGGGCCTTGACGCGGGAGACGAGCGTTTTGGGGCTAAAGGGTTTAGTGACGTAATCATCGGCGCCCAGCTCGAGGCCTATGACCGTGTCCGATTCCTCCGCCTTGGCTGTCAGCATGAGGATGGGCAGGGCGGCGGTCTTCGGTTCGGCCCGCAACCTTTTGCAGACTTCCAGTCCGTCCATTTCGGGGAGCATCAAATCGAGCACAACCAGATCCGGGTGATCGGACAGGGCCGTGGCCAGGCCATCCTTGCCATTGGCTGCGGTCAGAGTGCGGTAGCCTTCTTTTTCGAGGTAGAGTTTGACGAGTTGAAGAATATCCCGCTCGTCTTCGACGATGAGGATTTTTTTGGTGGAGGCGGATGCCATCCTGAGGGCAGACTATCGGTCTGGCTGAAAAGTGTCAAGGAACGAGTTGAAATACGCATCAATTCGATTGACGAAATGGTCCCCGCTGCCGTAAGGTAGCCGCCAGTTTTTGCGCGTCTTGCTTCACGAGATACGCCCGTCTCACCCCGTGCTTCACTGAGATGGACGCAGCACGAGCCTATGAAGATTTACCTTGCGAGTCCCAGAGGGTTCTGCGCCGGTGTAGACCGGGCGATCGACATCGTCGAGTTGTCGCTCAAGGCCTACGGGGCGCCGATCTATGTGCGGCACGAAATCGTGCACAGCCGCCATGTGGTCAACAGCCTGCGTCAGAAGGGTGCGGTGTTCGTAGAGGAGCTGAGCGAGGTGCCGGATGGCGCCATCGTGATTTTCAGCGCGCACGGGGTGGCCAAGGAAGTTTGGGCGGAAGCCAATCGTCGCGGACTGAAAGTGATCGACGCGACCTGCCCGCTGGTGATTAAGGTGCACAATGAAGTGAACCGGGACTACAGCCAGGGCTATGAATTGATTCTAATTGGCCACGCGGGCCACCCGGAAGTGATTGGGACACTGGGGCAGATTCCGGACAAGTTTCACTTGGTTTCGTCGGTGGCCGACGTTGACAAATTGCAGGTCAGCAATGCGACACAGCTGTCCTATGTGACGCAAACCACGCTCAGCGTGGACGAGTGTCGGGACATCGTCAGCGCGCTGCATCGCCGGTTTGCCCACATCAAGGGGCCGCACCAGGAAGACATTTGCTATGCGACACAGAATCGCCAGAACGCCGTGAAGGAGCTGACTAAGCGGGTGGACGTGATTCTTGTCATCGGTTCGCCCAACAGTTCTAACTCCAACCGGCTGCGCGAGCTGGCGGAGAATTACGGCATTCCGTCGTACCTGATCGATGCCTCCTCCGACATCAATCCGGACTGGATTAAGCATGCCAAGGCAGTCGGGATTTCTGCCGGGGCGTCGGCGCCGGAAGTGCTGGTGACCGAGGTGGTGAATTATCTGAAGAGCCATGGTGCCAACGAGTTTGAGGAACTCACAGTGATCGAAGAGGACGTTGAGTTTTCGCTTCCCAAGGAACTGGTTTCGATTCAACCGCTCGCTAAGTCCTAGCTGGGCCCCTACTACATCTGGTAGGTCGTCCACAGGTTCCCCACAGTATCCTGTATTTTCTCTTTGCTTTTGCCCGCAAGCCATGCTACAACGCGTCAAATTTTTGTGCTCCGCGCCATCGCTGCGAACATCAGACGAGGAGTGCATGTATCTCAAGACCTTGGAGCTGACCGGGTTTAAATCCTTCGCGGAAGCCAGGATCAATTTCCCCACTGGCGTCACCGCCATTGTGGGCCCCAACGGCACCGGTAAAAGCAATATCGTCGACGCAATCCTCTGGGTACTGGGGGAGCAGAGTCCAAAATCCGCCCTGCGCTGCGAGAAGATGGAGGACGTCATCTTCAACGGTACCGAAACGCGCAAGCCGCTCGGTATGGCGGAAGTAGCGTTGGTGATGAGCGGTCTCACGGAGCCTCAGCCGGGCGAGTCGCCGCTACTACCAGCCGAATTCGGCAACTACCACGAAATCATGGTCGCGCGTCGCCTCTATCGCAACGGCGATAGTGAATATCTCATCAATAAAGTCCCCTGCCGTCTGAAAGACGTCCGCAGCTTGCTGATGGACACGATCGCGGGCACAAAAGGGCACACGGTCATCGAGCAGGGGCGGATCGAGGAGATTCTCAACGCCTCGCCGTTGCAGCGTCGCGAACTGATCGAGGAGACGGCCGGCATCGTTCGGTACAAAAAGCAAAAGGCTGAGGCGCTCCGCAAGATGGAGTCGACCACGCAGAATCTCAGCCGCGTGAAGGACATTGTCGCGGAGGTGAGGCAGCGGCTCAACGCGCTGGATCGCCAGGCGAGGCAGGCCAAGCAGTATCAGGTATTGCAGGACGAGGCGAGGACGCTGGAGATCCGTTTGCTGGTTCACGAACATCGCGGGCTCACGGAACGGAACCAAGCCGTCGAATCCGAGCTCGCCGTACTGGCTGAACGGGAGTCCGCCCAGGCAGCCGAGCAGGGCCGCTTCGTGATGCAACTCGAAGAAGTCCGCGTTCGCCTAACGCACGGCGACGATGCGCTCATGCGCCGTCGGGAGGATGTCGGTCGAATTGAACAGCAGCAGGCCCAGGCCCTGCGCACGGTTGAAGTCGAACGGAGCCGTGCCGAGCTGTTCGAGCAACAGCGGGAACAGGCAAAGGAGCAAATTGCCCGGTTGGATGCCGAACGGGAACGGGCGGCGGCGAATTTGGTGGACTGCCGTGAGCGGCTCACGCGAGCCGAGGCCGAATTATCGGCAGGCACTGAGAAACTGGCCGAGCAGGAACGGCTGGCGCAGGCGGCGTCCGAGCGTCGTGCCGCCACGCTCGATCAGGCAGAGCAGTCGCGCCGCAGCTTGCTGTCGCTTGCTCTGCCCGAAGGCGATCTGTCGGGCGCGTCGCTCGCGCCCAAGGCTCTGTCGGGCGAGGCCAAGGCCCGGATCGAAAATTGTTTTGCGCAACGGCAGCAGGCAGAGCAGCGTGTCGTCAAGTTAAAGCAGGAGCGGGACGCAGCCGAACAGCGCCTGCGCCAGCTCGACGGGCAGATGCGAGAGGCTGAGCAGCAGCGGCACAAACAGCAGGAGCAACTAGCCTCCGTCGAATCGCGGACGCAGGCGCTGTCGAGCGTCGTGCGCGAGGAGATGGGCTATGGCCGTGAGGGCGATGCCAGCGTGGCCTCGCTGCGCAAGTCCTGCGCCGGTGTGAAGGATGCCGTGGCCGAATGGCTGGAGGTGCCTGCGCGATTCGAGCGCGCCATGGAGGCGGCGCTGGGCGAACGGTTACGCGCGTGGATGGTGGAGCGGCCCGCTGATGCGCGGCAGGCCATCGCGTTCTTGAAACAGCAAGGGCTTGGACGCGGAACGTTTGTGCCGGTCAATCCCCGCTGGTCGATGAGTGGTCGGGCGCAGGCCTGGTGGGATGGCCTCAAGGGGCAGGTGGGCGTGCTGGGGCTGGCCGCTGAGCTCGTCAAGGCGACGACTCATTCGCAGGACATCTGCGCCACTCTGTTCGATGGCGTTGTGGTGGTGGAATCCTTGGAGCGCGCCGTGGCCTTGTGGGAAGCCGGTAACTGGACGGCGCCGGACGGCCCCACCTTTGTGACGCTTGACGGGGACGTGCTGGATGCGGCCGGCGTGATGACCGGCGGCACCACCGGCGGGCTGTTGCAGCGCCGCCGCGAAATTCAGGAACTGGAGCAGCAGCAGGCCAAGTTGGTGCACGCCAGGGAGCAGCAGGCTGCCTCGATTGCTCAATTAACGTCTGAGCGGGAAGTGCTCATTGTCCAGCGGCAACAGTTGGAAGTGCAAATCGGCGAAGCCGAGCAGGCCCGCATGGCATCGCTCGTGAAAGAACGCGAGGCGCGGGAGGCGAGCCTTGCCGAACTGGACAACATCTTAAAGACAATGGAAGGTGAGTATCTGGCTGTGCAGCGAATGCTGACGGAAGCGCGTGTGGCGGCAGAGGGCGTGCGGGTCCGTTGTGAGCATGTCCGGACCGATATGGCGAGGCTGCAACAGGCGCAGCAGGATGGCCAGGCGCGCCGGCAATCGCTCCAGGACCAGCTGGCGTCGCTGGGCACGTCTATCACGGTTAGTCACTCCGAGCGCGCGACGCACGAGGCCTTGTTCCAAGAATTGAACATGCATGTGGCGGCCTTGAGGCAGGACCTGGTCAAGGCGCAGGAGACGCACGCGCTGGACCAGCAGGTGGCGCGGCAGATTGAACAGCAGCTTGATGTCGCGCGACAGGCGCTGACAGCCAGCCGCGAAGCCCGCGTGGGCGTCGAGGTCCGCCGCGCGGAAATCCGCACACAGTTGGCGACGGTTGAGGGGACATTGACCGGCACCTATCAGGTGTCTGTTGAGGATGCACAGGGACGCGAGCCGGAGCAGGCTGCGGCACCGACGAACGACGAGAAGGCGGCGGCCATGGCTTCGCTCCGCGAGGAGTTACAGAAGATCCGGACACGATTGGAACGAATGGGACCGATCAATCTGGCCTCGATTGAGGAGCACCGCGAGCTAGAGGAACGGTACAAATTTCTCACGACGCAGGAAGCTGATCTGTCACAGTCCGTGCAGTCGCTGAAGGAAATCATTGTGAAGATCAACCGCACCACGAAACAGATGTTCGACGACACGTTCAATCAGTTGCAGACCAAGTTCGGGGAAGTGTTCGGGCGCCTGTTCCCGGGCGGCCGGGCTGAACTGGTGATGGTCGAGCCGGAACTCGATCCCGAAACAGGTAAACCGAAGGACGAGGAACAGGGGGTGGACATCGCCGCGCAGCCGCCGGGTAAGCGGCTCAAGGGGCTCACAATGCTCTCGGGCGGCGAGAAGACACTGACCGCCATGGCGCTGATCTTCGCCAGCTTCCTGATCCGGCCCACACCCTTCTGCATTCTGGACGAAATCGATGCGCCGCTGGACGAGGAAAATATCGGCCGGTTCACGACCGTGCTCCGCGAGCTAGCGGCCGATGCGCAGTTTCTCGTCATCACCCACAACAAGCGCACAATGGCGGTGGCCGATTCGCTGTTCGGGGTCACCATGGAAGAGCCGGGCGTATCCAAAACCATTTCGGTCAAGCTCGCCGACCTTCAGCCTGCGTAAACTGACCGAAACCCGAAACACTTCAACGGGTTGTGCCTGCTATTCCTTGACTGCCGGTAACGCCTTTGTTATAAACCTGCCCTGTAAGTAATAAATTCCTGGCGGGTGCCTGCGTTCCGGCTAAAGGCGGGCGCTGTTTCTGTCCATGGGTGCCCCGCGGCGTCAGGATTTCCAAGGGATCCCAATGCAGCAGTGGAAGCGCTTACTTGCGCGGCTTTCGGATCGTTTCTTTGCCTCCGTTCCCGACACAGTCCGGGAAAGGGTCGAGGCCTATGCGCCGAAGGCCGTCCTAAAGATCGTCTCACACAATCCGCATCCCGTGCATCCGCCTGACACGTCCATGCGGCGGATGGCTCACGCGGCTTCGCACGAGGCGGTGGACGAGGCCATTCGTCGTAGCCAACGGTGGATTCTGGATCGCCAGCATCCGGTAGAGGGTTTCTGGGTCGCCGAACTCGAGGCGGACACGACGCTCACGTCGGAATACCTCATGCTCCGCCGATTCCTCAACGTCTCGGATCCGGAGCGCGAACGAAAAGCGGTTCGCTATCTCAAAGCCACGCAGTTACAGGACGGCGGCTGGCCGATCTATTCGGGCGGGCCGTCAGAAATCAGCGCCTCCGTGAAGGCCTACTTCGCGTTGAAGCTTTCGGGCGTCTCGCCGGCAGAAGCCTTCATGCTGCGCGCGCGCGACGGCATTCTGGCTAAGGGTGGGGTGACGGAAGCCAACGTCTTCACCAAGATCACTCTGGCACTGTTCGATCAGTATGATTGGCGTGGTGTCCCCAGTATGCCGCCCGAGATCATGCTGCTGCCCAAAAAGTTTTATTTTAGCCTCTACCAAGTGTCCTACTGGACGCGGGTGGTGCTGATCCCCCTGCTGGTGATCTTTGCGCACCGGCCGGTCTGCCGGATTCCTGAGGAACAGGGCATTGCGGAGCTCTACGCTATCCCGCGCGAAAAGGTGTGCTATGACCGCGTGCCACCGTTCCGGAAGGACGCGGCCTGGTTCACGTGGAAGAATTTCTTTATCTCGCTCGACAAGGTGCTCAAGTTCTACGAGCGGCTGCGCTACCAGGCGTTCCGTGAGACAGCGGTCCAGAAGGCGATCGTCTGGATGCTGGACCACATGCGCGGCAGCGGGGGGCTCGGCGCCATCTATCCGGCCATGGCGAATTCCGCCATGGCGCTGCATTGTCTGGGCTACAGCGCGGACCATCCGCTACTAGCCAAGGCGCTTAATGAAATCGAGGATCTCGAAGTCTATGAAACGGTTCGTGAAGGAAAGGTGCAGATCGAGACGCTGCATCTGCAGCCCTGCTTCTCACCGATCTGGGACACGTCGCTGTCTGTGAACGCGCTGATCGAATCGGGGCTACCGCAGACCCATCCCGCGCTACTCAAAGCCGGCGAATGGATGATCTCCAAGCAGACGACGACGGACGGCGACTGGAAGGAATCCTCCGCTCCGGACGCCGAGCCTGGCGGCTGGTATTTTCAGTTCGAGAACGAACGCTTTCCGGACGTGGACGACTCGGCCGTCGTGATCATGGCGTTGGCCAAGCTCAAGATGACCAACCGGGAGGCGCAGGTGGAGTCCCTCCGCCGCGGCTACCGGTGGGTGCTCGCTATGCAGAGCGCCGAGGGCGGCTGGGGCGCCTACGATGTGGACAACAATCACATGATCTTCAACGTCATCCCCTTTGCCGACCACCGAGCGCTGCTCGATCCGCCGACGGAGGATTTGGCCGGGCGCTGCCTGGAAATGCTGGGCGTGCTGGGCTATGACCGCACGCATCCGGCCGCAAAAAAGGCGCTGGCGTTCATCAAGAAGAAACAGGAGGCGGACGGCAGCTGGTACGGGCGCTGGGGCGTGAATTATATCTATGGCACCTGGTCGGTGCTGGCCGGTTTGCGGGGAATCGGCGAGGACATGTCCTCGCCCTACGTTCGCCGCGCCGTGCAATGGCTGGAGTTGAAGCAGAATCCCGACGGTGGCTGGGGTGAGTCATGCCTCTCCTATGCTGATCAGAGCCTGGCTGGCCGCGGCGAGAGCACGCCGTCGCAGACGGCCTGGGCGCTCCTGTCGATGCTGTCGGCGGGCGTGGCGGATTCCATCAGCGTGGTCCGCGGGATCAATTATCTGCTGCGCCATCAACGGGAGGATGGCTCGTGGAAGGAGATTCAGCACACGGGCACCGGCTTCCCGCGAGTGTTCTATCTCCGCTACCACTGGTACTGCCAGTATTTCCCGTTGTGGGCGCTGTCGATGTATCGGAATATTCGGGCGCGCGGGACCACGCGGGCGGACGAATTGCGGCAGGCCGTGCGCGCAGCGGGCACGTTTGGGCCTAGACTCTGAGCCCGCCTCCCGCCAACGTCCGTGCACTGCATGAAGCAGGTCGGAATTTTTACAGCGACGCGGTGGGAGTGTGCCGCGATCAGGCGGGTGCTGGACGATGTTCGGCGGAATGACCATGACGGCACGCGCTGTTGGCTGGGACGTCGGGGCCGTCAGGAGATTGTGCTGGTGCAGACCGGCGTGGGGCTCGACAAGGCGGCCGCCGCCTGCCATTCGGTGTTGCAGAAGTATGAGATCGGGCTGGTTGTCTCGGCTGGTTTGGCGGGGGCACTGACGCCGGCTCGGATCGGCGAGCTCCTGATCGGGACGGATGTCCGGATCGAAGCGGACGACCGCGCCGCGTGCGAGCGCATGCGTCACACCTGCTCGAGCGAAGCCGTGACGTCGGTGCAGCAAACGGCGGCGCGTATGGCAATGCCGACGCACATCGGCTCGTTCGTGACGTCGCTGCGTATCTTGTGGCATGCAGCGGAAAAGCAGGCAGTGGCGGAACGGACGGGCGCCATCGCCGTGGACATGGAAAGCGCGATGCTGGGGGCGGGGGCGGCCGGGCTGGCGATTCCGTTTGCGATCGTGCGGCACGTCTCCGATCTGCGGGACGAAAGCCTGCCGGTGGACTTAAATCTGTTCACACGGCCGGCCGACCGGCTCACCGGTGTGGTCGCCTGCGTCGCCAACCCATCGTGCTTGGCGGGGTTGTGGCGGTTGCGGAGGCAGATGCACGCGGCGACAGAGGCGATGAGCCTGTTTTATTCCCGGTGGCTTGACGAGCTGTCGGAGAGCGGGAAGGGTTGATGTGACAACGGTGATTCAACGACTGGGCGCCACGGGGCTTGCCATCATTCAGGAAATGGGGCGAATGCTTCTGTTTCTGCTCTCGACGTTCGGCTGGATGACGCGCCCGCCGTTCCGGTTTTTTCAGGCCGTCAGGCAGCTGCATTTCATCGGTTTCAAATCCACCTTCGTCATCGTGCTGACCGCGGTGTTCACCGGCATGGTGCTGGGGCTCCAGGGTTATTACACGCTGAGAAAATACGGTTCGGATGCGGCACTGGGTACGGCGGTGGCATTGAGTATCATCCGTGAATTGGGGCCGGTGCTGGCGGCGCTGATGGTAACGGCGCGGGCAGGCTCGGCCATGACGGCCGAGATTGGCATCATGCGTATCACCGAGCAGATCGATGCGCTGGATACGATGGCGGTCAATCCGCTGCAGTATCTGATCGCACCCAAGATCCTGGCCAGCCTGATCGGCGTGCCGCTGTTAGTGGCGCTCTTCGACGTCGTCGGCATCTACGGTGGTTACGTGGTAGGCGTGGATCTGCTTGGTGTCAACGCGGGGGTATACTGGAATTCCGTTGAGACGGCGGTGGAATGGAAGGACGTCTACGGCGGCATCTGGAAATCGATCAGCTTCGGGCTCATCTTGAGCTGGGTCTGCTGCTACAAGGGCTATTACACGGAGATGAGCGCGGAGGGGCTGGGTACGGCGACCACGCGGGCGGTGGTGCTGTCCTCGGTGTTGATTCTCGTGTGGGATTATTTCCTGACGTCGGTGCTCTTGTGAGGACGGGTGAGGCCAGGGGTGCGGTTGAGTTTTGGAAAGAAAATGTCGGACCCCGCAGGCGCACTCTGACCGGGGGCGATTTATGATCAAGCTGGTCAATGTCCACAAGACGTTCGGCAAACAGCCCGTGCTGCGCGGCGTGACGCTGGAGATTCCTAAGGGGAAGCTCACGACGATCATCGGCCGCAGCGGCGAGGGCAAGAGCGTGCTGCTCAAGCACATGATTGGCCTGCTGCAGCCGGATCGCGGCGAAGTGTGGGTGGAAGGCACGGAAATCTCCCGGCTGCATAGCAAGGCGCTCAATGATGTGCGGAAGCGCTTCGCGATGCTCTTCCAGGGGGCCGCGCTCTTTGATTCGTTGAGCGTCTTCGACAACGTGGCATTTCCGCTTCGCGAGAAGCTGCGGGCGCCGGAGCCGGAGGTCGCGCGGCGTGTGGAAGAAAAGCTCGATCAGGTGGGGCTGGCGGGCATGGGACACAAGTTTCCAGCGGAACTCTCCGGCGGCATGAAGAAACGGGCGGGCTTAGCGCGTGCGCTGGTAATGGAGCCGGAAATCATCCTGTTTGATGAGCCTACCACCGGGCTCGATCCGCTCATGGCGAACACGATTCACGAGCTGATCCTGGCGATGCACCGGATGTTCGGCTTCACGGCGATCATGGTCAGCCATGAGATTCCGGAGATCTTTGGCATTTCCGATTGGGTGGCGATGCTGGAGCAGGGGCGGATCGCCGCAATGGCCCCTTCGGCCGAGTTCCAGCGCATCGACAATGCCTCAATTCAAGAATTCATCACCGTCGGCGGGACGGTGCCCTCGAAACGTTAACGGACGGAGTCTGAGGATAAACATGGAAAAAGCCAAACTCGAACTGGTGGTCGGTGTCTTCGTGCTAATCGGCATCGGGTGCCTCGGCTACCTGTCGATCAAGCTCGGCAAGCTCGAGGTGATCGGCGGGGACCGTTACCACATCGAAGCCGAATTCGACACGGTGTCCGGTCTGCGGCCGGGCGCGACGATTGAAATCGCCGGTGTGGAGGTCGGGCGGGTGCAGTCGATTCGGCTCAAGCAGGACCGCGCGGTGGCGACCTTCGCGGTCAACCAAGGTATCACGCTCTATGACGATACGATTGCGTCGGTCAAGACACGGGGGATCATCGGGGAGAAATTCGTATCGTTGTCGTTGGGTGGCGGCGGGTCCGAGTTGAAGCCGGGCGGGCGGATCCGTGACACGGAGTCTGGGCTGGATCTGGAGGAACTGGTTAGTCAGTACGTGCATGGCAAGGTGAAGTAATCCTAAGAAGGGTAAGCGTAAGGAAGGCGGACCATGAAGCGATTCATCGTGAGTATGATCATCGGATGCGCGTTGGCGTGGCCAGGGGCGGTCTGGTCGGGTGAGACAGCGACGGAGGCCATCAAGCGCAGCATCGACACGCTGATTCAAGTGCTGTCCGACGAGGCGCTGAAGAAGCCCGATCGGGTGGCGGAACGGCACCGGCAGATGGAGAAGATTATCAGCGAGCGGTTCAGCTACGAGGACATGGCAAAGCGGGCGCTGGGGGCGCAGTGGGCCAAGCTGGACGAACAGCAACGGACAGAATTTGCGGATCTGTTCAGGCAGCTGCTGACGAATTCCTATGCTGACCGGATCGAGGGCTACTCAGGCGAGCAGGTTCACTATCTCAATGAGCGCAAGGAAGCGGACTACGCCGAGGTTCGCACCAGGGTTTCCTCGGGCAAGGCGGACATCCCCCTGGACTACCGTCTGCTCAACAAATCCGGCGACTGGCGCATTTATGATGTGGTGGTCGACGGCATCAGCCTCGTGAAGAACTATCGCAGCCAGTTTGAGAAGATCATCCGCACGTCCGGCTACGACGATCTCGTCAAGAAGCTCCGCGAGAAGTCTGATCAGTTCGTGAAGATCAAAGCGGACAAGCCGTAACGCATCCGTACGGACGTTCCCTTTCATGGCAAGCGTGATGTTCGGGCGGGCCCTGATTCTGGTGGCCGTGCTGGTGGCCACCGCGCCGTGGTCCGCCGAGACGGCGCGGGCCGACACCTCCTATTTTCCTGTTCCCACCGCGTCCACCACGCGTAACGATGGCAACGACGCCGGACTGATCGTACCGATCCTGGTGGCGGACGAGAGCGGGGAGCTCAAATACATTCATGCCCCGATGCTCATCCGCAATTCAATCGTGGGCGTGCGCGGCACCTACAATCTGTTCAAATACGACGATGGTGGGCGGCAGACGCGGTTTCAGGCCTCGCTCACAGAGCGGATCGAACGCAAACTGGTCTACAGTTACCTAGATCCGGCGCTGAGCGACGGGCGGTACGCCCTGGCCTTCGGCGGGTCATTTTTTAAGAATGCGACGTCCCGTTTTTTTGGCATCAGCCAGCAGACGGTCGATGAGAACGAGACCAACTATACGGCGCGCGAAGTCCGCGCCAACTGGAAGTTCGGCGCGTACCTAAACGAAGTCACGCAGGTGGCCATTGGGCAACGTTATCGAGAGGTCCGTATCCAGCGGGGCGGCGCCACGGAACTGCCCTACTCGATGGAGCGCTTCGCCAACGTCGACGGGATGCAGGGGGCGGCCATCTACGGGCACCGGATGACCTTTCACTACGATACGCGGGACAACCTCATATCGCCGACCGTCGGGACGCAGGTCACCGGCTTTGCCGAGTTGAACCAGAATTTTCGCAATGGGACGCATCCGGTGTACACCCGGACCGAGCTGGAGATCAAGAAACTGTTCCCGAGCGAAACGAAAAAAATGATTTTGGTCGTGCGGGCTGATTTTCAGACGACACACGGCTTCCAGGTGCCGTTTTACGAACGGAGTTCGCTCGGCGGCCAGAACAATCTGCGCGGGTACGGCACGGACCGGTTCATTGACAATCACCTGGCCGTGCTCAACATTGAACAGCGCATTCACATCATGCGCGCGCGGGTAACGAACGTCATGGCTGAGTTCGAAGTGGCGCCATTCGTAGACATGGGCAAGACGTTCAATACGTTCCACAAGCGTCTGCTCAAGGACTATGAGGTGACGCCGGGGATCGGGTTCCGGGGCATCGTCCGTCCCGGTACGGTCGGCCGAATTGACTGGGGGTACAGCAAGGAGGGTGGGGCGGTGTTCGCGGGGCTGGATTATCCTTTTTAGTGTGTCGTCATGCGGGGTGATGAGGTTTTTCAACTGTCACCTATCGGTTTTGACCGTGCCCTCTAAGGCTCGAAAAGCCTAAGGCCTTGACAGAAAAAGGATTTCTGTGACAAATTGTCTCTACAAATTTCTCAAAACGACCGCTACACGCAGGTCCTGGGCACGCTTCCGGTGTGTCCTTACCATTAATGATCCCCCCCCCACGTGTCGCGGGACTAAAGGAGTCTGGTGATGTCATCGCTTAAGAAGATCAACGGTCCGTCCGACCTGAAGCGGATGACCCCCGGGGAGTTTCCGGCCCTGTGCCAGGAAATTCGCGAGGAGATTATCTCCGCCGTCTCCAGCGTCGGCGGGCATCTCGCCTCGAATCTCGGCGTCGTCGAATTGACGGTGGCGATGCACTACGTGTTCGAGGCGCCCGAAGACCGGATCGTTTGGGATACCAGCAACCAGGCCTACACTCACAAACTGTTGACCGGTCGCCGCGAGCAATTTCGCACGCTCCGCCAGTCGGGCGGGTTGAGCGGATTCTGCAAGCGCGAAGAGAGCGGCTATGACACGTTCAACGCGGGCCATGCGGGCACTGGCGTATCGGCCGCCTTCGGCATGGCCGAGGCGCGCGACCAGAAGAATGAGCACCATAAGGTCGTCTGCGTGGTCGGCGACGGTGCGATGACCTCCGGCATGACGCTTGAGGGCATGCACCACGCAGGCGGTTCCAAGCGCGACTTCCTGGTGATTCTCAACGACAACCAGATGTCGATTTCGAAGAACGTCGGCGCCATTTCAGCCTATCTCAACCGCACTTTTACCGGTGAGTTCTACACCAAGATCAAGGAAGAGGCGCGGCATTTGCTTCAGGCAATCCCCCACATCGGTCGGGACGTGCAGAAGATGGTGTATCGTGCCGAGGAATTGGCCAAGGGCATGATTCTGCCGGGGCTGCTGTTTGAAGAATTGGGCTTTCAGTATGTCGGCCCGATCGACGGACACAACTTCGAGCATCTGTTGCCGATTCTCGACCATGTGAAGAAGCTCAAGGGGCCCGTCCTGCTGCACGTGATCACCAAGAAGGGCCTCGGTTACGAGCCGGCGGAAAAGAACCCCGTCTGGTTCCATGCCTGCCCGGCCTTTGTACGCGAAACTGGGGCGCCGGCGAAAAAGCCGTCACGACTCAGCTACACGGCGCATGCAGTCGAGGCGCTGACAAAGATGGCGCGCGAGGACAAGCAGGTTGTGGCGATCACCGCGGCCATGTGCGAAGGCACGGGTCTGACGGCGTTCGAAAAAGCATTTCCGGACCGGCTCTATGACGTCGGCATCGCCGAGCAGCATGCAGTCACCTTTGCCGCGGGTCTGGCCACGCAGGGCATCAGGCCGGCTGTGTGCATGTACGCGACGTTTCTCCAGCGCGCCTACGACCAGGTTGTGCACGACGTGGCAACGCAGAACCTGCCGGTGGCATTTCTGATCGACCGCGGGGGGCTCGTCGCCGAAGACGGCACGACGCACCACGGCGCATTCGACTATGCCTTTCTACGGCACGTGCCGAACATGGTCGTCATGGCGCCAAAAGACGAAAACGAATTGCAGCATATGGTGAAAACCAGCCTGACGCATAACGGACCGATCTCTGTGCGCTATCCGCGTGGGACCTGTCTTGGCGTGCCGATGGACCAGGAGATGAAGACGCTGCCGATTGGCAAGGGCGAACTGCTGAAAGACGGGACCGATCTCGCCATCGTGGCGGTCGGTGTCACCGTGTGGCACGCAGTGCATGCGGCCGAGCGGCTGGAGAAAGAGGGGCTGTCGGTGGCGGTGGTGAACGCGCGATTCGTCAAGCCCCTAGATCACGACTTGATCGGAGCGCTGGCCAGGCGTGTGCGGTGTCTGGTCACGGTTGAGGAAGGCTCCACAATGGGCGGGTTCGGGTCTGCGGTGTTGGAGTCTCTGTCCGAGCAGGGCATCACCAACATCTCGACGAAACTCTTGGGACTACCCGACTGGTACATCGAGCAGGGGCCGCAGGAGATGCTCCGTGAAAAGTACGGCTTGACGGAAGACGGTATCTATAAGGAAGCGAAGGCTCTGTGGACCCGTATGACCACAGCCCCCGGGGCGGTGTCTTCGGCAGCGTCCAACCGTCTACGCGCCGTGCAAGGCGGCAAGGGCGTGTCGTTTCCTGGCTTGAAGGGCGCGGACGGAGACGAGCAGGGAAGTTAGACCTCGTCACACACGGCACGCTTCACGAACGACGCGATACGGTTTAACGATATGCAGATCACGCGGCGAAAAACAAAACAGGTCAAGGTTGGGAAGGTAAAGATCGGCGGCGACGCACCGATCGCCGTCCAGTCTATGTGTTCGACTGACACCCGCGACGTGCGGGCGACTGTCGAGCAGATCCAGCAGCTCGAAGCGGTCGGCTGTGAACTCATCCGCGTGGCCGTGCCCGATATGGAAGCCGCGGCGGCACTGCCCAAGATCAAGGCGCAGATGACCGTGCCGCTGATCGCCGACATTCACTTCGACCACAAGCTGGCGTTGGAAGCGGCCAAGACCGTGGATTGCGTCCGCATCAATCCTGGTAACATCGGGGCCTGGTGGAAGGTGCAGGAAGTGATTAAGGTGGTGACTGAGCGCGGGATTCCACTCCGCATCGGCGTCAACGGGGGATCGCTGGAACGTCCGCTGCTGGATAAATACGGTTGGCCGAGTCCGGAAGCGCTGGCTGAATCGGCCTTGAATGCGGTGCACGCGCTTGAGGACGAGGGCTTCACCAACATGAAGGTATCGCTCAAGGCGTCCGACGTCAGGCACGCGATCGATGCCTATTGGATGTTCGCCATGCAGTCGGACTATCCACTTCACATCGGCATTACAGAAGCTGGGACGGCCATGACCGGCGCCGTGAAGTCGGCCATTGGATTAGGCTGGCTACTTTCGCAGGGCATCGGGGATACGTTACGCGTATCGCTGGCGGCGGATCCGGTCGAGGAAGTCAAGGTCGGCTTCGAAATTCTCAAATCGCTCGAACTACGCCACCGCGGCATCAACGTGATCGCCTGCCCGACCTGCGGCCGCGTCGAAATCGATGTGATCCGCATGGCCAACGAGCTGGAGAAGAAACTGGCACATATCAAGGCACCGCTCAATGTCTCGGTGCTGGGTTGTGTGGTCAACGGCATTGGCGAAGGCAAGGAAGCCGACATCGGCATTGCGGGCGGTCAGGGCGTTGGGATTCTCTTCAAGAAGGGCAAGCTGGTTCGCAAGGTGCCGATGGACCAGTTGCTGGACGTGCTGATTCCGGAAGTCGAGATCATGGCAAAGGAAAAAGAAACGGAAGAGGCCGGCGGGGAGGTCGCGCCGGCACCGCATCATCAGGATGACAATGGCCTGACTGAGTGGATGCAGGCGCAGCAGGGTCCGGATTCTTCTTCAGCGCGCCGCGAGATTCCCGTCCTGCCCAATAAACGGTAGCCATTATCGCCGGTCTGCTTCGGGAGCTCTCCATTCTCACTGCGCAACTCTGTTATAATGCCCGCCGAAGGCGCCGTACCCAAGTGGTAAGGGAGCAGTCTGCAAAACTGCGATGCGGCGGTTCGAACCCGCCCGGCGCCTCCACTCCGCGCGCCCGCGCAAGTGTTCATTTGCGATATCCAGGAACTGAGGCGCTACGAAGCGTGTCGCCTCGGGATTATTATCGTACGCGAGTATTGGGCGCGACACAAAATACTCAGGTGGCAATCCCGCCGGCAGTACCGCGCCAGTTGTTCCAACGAACCTAGCACCGGAAGCGGTGCCGCGCTCGCGCGGCGGTCAAGCCGAGGGAGCGCGCGATAATAAGAAGGCGCTCAGGCTACGTTGGAGGCAGGATCGCCGCCCGTTCATTGACGAATCAAAAAGGCGGGTGATACTATTCCTCCCGTCTGTAGCAGGGCTGGGCCGCCCAACGGGCAGTCCTCAACGACAATCAAGGAGTTTCATGGCCGTTCCCGTGTCCCAGATGTATACGGTTGCGTCCTATGTGCTGACGCAGAAGGTGAAGGGCGTGAAGCGCTACCCGCTCGTGCTAATGCTGGAGCCGCTCTTCCGCTGCAATCTGGCTTGCGCGGGGTGTGGGAAGATCCAGTATCCAGATTATGTGCTCGACAAACACCTGTCGCCGGAACAGTGCTGGGCGGCGGCCGAGGAATGCGGGGCGCCGATCGTGGCCATTCCCGGTGGGGAACCCCTAATTCATCCGGAAATCGGGCGGATCGTTGAGGGGTTGCTGAAACAGAAGAGGTATCTCTACGTCTGCACCAACGCAATTTTGCTGGAGCGCAAGCTCAAGGAGTTTACGCCGTCCAAGTATTTAACCTTCAGCGTTCATATGGACGGGTTGAAAAGCGAGCATGACCTGGCTGTCTGCCGTGACGGCGTCTACGAGATTGCCGTCAAGGCGATCAAGGAGGCCCTGAAGCGCGGGCATCGCGTGACGACGAACACGACGCTGTTTGACGATGCCAGCCCGGATCGCGTCCGGAAGTTTTTCGACGAGATGATGGATCTGGGCGTGGAAGGGATGATGATCTCGCCCGGCTACAGCTATCAGAAGGCACCGGACCAACAGCACTTCCTCAAGCGCGCTCGGACCCGAGAGCTTTTTGCCAAGATCCTTAGTCGGCCTAAGTGGGGTTGGAAGTTCAATCAGTCGCCGCTTTTTCTGGACTTCCTAATGGGAAAGAAGGAGTACGCGTGTACGCCTTGGGGCAATCCCACCTACAACGTGTTCGGCTGGCAGCGGCCCTGCTATCTGTTGCAGGACGGCTACGCGAAGACCTTCCGCGAGTTGATGGATACAACGGAGTGGGATCACTACGGCACCGGGAACAATGAAAAGTGCGCCGAGTGCATGGTCCATTGCGGCTATGAAGCCTCGGCCGTCAATGATACGTTCGGTACCGTGTCAGGGTTTGCGCGCACCGCAAAGCTCACGCTGATTCCGACCGCGCGCTAGTAGGGCGGGCTCCCCCTCTCATGACCGACACCAAAAACCACACGGCGGCCGGCCAGTCGCCCGAAGGGCGGACGTTTCGCCCGGCATCCCCTGCGGAAACCGCCAAGGCAATCGAGCAGGCCTTTGACTATCGTGGCGACGTGACACTGACGCTGGTGTCGGGCGAAACAGTAGTCGGCTACATCTATAACCGCGAGTCTGCTGGGTCCTGTCCGGTACTCCACATGTTCCCTTCATCGGGTGGAACTAGGACAATTTCCTATGCCAATGTCACCGCCATTGCCTTCACGGGCGAGGATACGGCTTCGGGAAAATCCTGGGAGGCCTGGGCAACCAAGAAGGAATCGGATCGGCGTGCCGAATCGCAGCGCGTTGAGGCTGAAGCCAGGGCACGCGGACATTTGTAAGGCGCATTCCTTCCTCGCTCGTACTGGCCGCTCCCAATTTGTCTCTTGCTCCTACGGCTGACTTCGGAGCGGTCCCGCGCAGGGCAGTGATCCTACAAAATGCATAAACCCTGAAACAGCACTGTCGATTCACGGGAGCAGTTTGGTCCCGTGGCTCATTGACTTGATTTGGTAGCTATGCTAAATCGATAAGGGAGACGTAGTGATAGGAAGCGCGACATACGGGCAGATCACGCGGAAGCTGGCAGCGGGCTTGCTCAGCGTGCTGTTCGCCAGTGCTTCGGTAGTGTGGGCGACGCATGAGGTGGACCATCGCTTCACTATCGAGGGGTTTGTTTGCCGAGACAATCGCCAGCCGGTTGCCGGCACGCAGGTCATGGCCAAAGATACGCGGGTGTCGGTCGGCGCGAACGTGCTGACGGACGACCGCGGCTACTACAAAGTCACGCTACACCTCCACAACGACAACAAAGGCGATCCAATCCTGGTCACCGCCCAGGGTGTGGAACAGCGGATCACGGCGCAGTTTGATGTCAAGGATATCCAAAGCGAGCGCAAAGTGGCAGTCAATTTCGGCACCGGGTGCGAAACGGCATCCGATAAGCCGCCGGCCTGGTTTTATTATGGAGCGGGTGCGGTGGTAGTAGCGGGCGTCGGCTTCGCACTGATGGGAAAGCGTAAAAAGCATCCAAGGGGCGGTAAGGGAAAAAATCGGTAGCAATTCAGCGAGCAGCAGAATCAGTTTAGAAAGGGGAAGGTGGATTGTATGACTTCTAAGACATGGCTTCATACGGTGATGTTTTTCGGAGTGGTTGGGGCCGGCGCGCTCCTCTCAGGCTGCGGGGGCGAAGGCGGGGGTGAGGGGCCGATCGTGGCGCCGCCCGATCCTCCGGCCGAGTACGCCGACAAGCATATGCCGGCGGAGTGGTGGGCTGACGATAAGATCGTGGAAGAGGGCCGCAAGCTGTTCATTGGGGAAACCAACCCGGACGTGAATTGCGCCAGTTGCCACGGCAAGGACGGCAAGCCGGTCAAGGCGGGCGCGCGCGATTTCCGCGTCACGGAACGTATGAAACTCTATTCAGACTCGGTTTGGTTCTGGCGCGTTGCCGAGGGTGTTCCAAACACCAAGATGAAGGCCTGGAAGAGTAAGCTTTCCGAAGAGGACCGGTGGAAGCTGGTCGCCTTCGAGCGCAGTTTTGGTCTGAAGGGCCAACAGTGGAATGCGAGCAAGAAGGCGTGGGAGCCGGTGCACTACGAGGCCGGAGCGGCTCCGACGGCCGACGCCAAGGATGCGAAGGGCGCAGCCCCGGCTGCGGACACAAAGAAGTAGGTTGAGGTGCAGGAGAGGAGGGCGACGGATACCATGAAAACGTGGCAGCGGAGTCTTCTGATGCTCGTTGGCCTACTGGCGGTCTGTGGCGCCACGGCCTACGCCCAGGTGCCAAGCGCGCCGGTGGCAGAGTTTCCATATACTGGTAACCGCACGGCGGTCTGGATCGTCGCCCAACTCCACATCCTGTTCGCCGGGTTCATTCTTGGCGCGCCGATCTTTGTGGTGATCTCGGAGTGGCTGGGATATCGCAAGCAGGACCCTCGATACGACCGGCTCGCCAAGGAAGTGATCAAGGTCACGGTCATTCTCTACAGCATGACCGCGCTGACCGGCGGCCTGTTCATCTTCGTGCTGCTAGCCACTTATCCCCAGTTCACAACGTGGCTCATCAATCACTTCTTCCTGATCTTCGCCGTTGTCTACCCGTTATTGTTCATCGCGGAGACGATCGTCCTCTACATGTATTTCTATACGTGGGATTCGTGGAAGGGGGACAAGAAGGCGCGGCACATCGCGTTGGGCGTCCTGCTGAACATCATCGGCACGGTCACGCTTTTTGTGATCGATGGACCGACCTCGTTTATGAACACGCCGGTCAAGGCCGAGGGCGTCTCGGTCGTTGAATTCATTCAGACGGCCACGCTGTGGGACAAGATTTTCAACTACAGCTGGATGCCACTCAACCTCCATCGCCTGGTAGGGAACGTAACGTTCGGGGGGTTTATCACCGGGTTGATCGCGGCGTACCTCTATATGTTCTCGAAGTCCGACGAGGAGCGGGCCTATTACGATTGGATGGGCTTTGTCGGTAACATGATCGGCGTGGGCGCGTTGCTGTTCCTGCCGTTCATGGGCTACCTCTTGGCCTACGAACTCTGCGACTATGACGCGTCGATCTGCCCCTACATGATGGCCGATCAGCTCTCGATGTTCTTCGAGATGCAGGGAGCCATGATCGGTCTGATCTTCCTCGCAAGCAACTATTATATATGGTTGAGCATGAAGCGCATCGAGGGGGTGGAGCGGGTACGGATTACCGTGCTCGCCGTGCTGGTCATGGTGGCGCTGCCCTTTGTCATGACCTACACGTGGACGCTGTTCCCAGTACCTGACCCCAGGTCGATGGCCGTGCTGGTGCCGCTGGTGCTCATCCCGGTTGTACTGGGGCGGTTTATTCCGTTCACGGTGTCATCCCTCACCGCGATCAAGGTGTCGTTTTTGATGGTGATCGTGGGGAATGCCATCTGGATGACGCCCCACGGATTCGTGGCGACAGGGGCCAAATTAGTTGAGGAACTGGAACTGCCCAGCGCGTGGAATTTCCTGGCGCTGATGCCAGCGAAGAACTCCGCGGCGATCACGCTGGTGTTTGTGACCGTCGTCAGCTACATCATTTATAACCGGGCTATTACGCAAGGCACAATCGTGTGGGGGAAGATCGACTTCGCCTCCCAGTTCGTGCTGATCTTCCTGGCGTTCAGCGCGATCTGGACTATGGGGTTGATGGGAGCGGTCCGGTCCCTGCTGCGTAAGTACTTTCACACGTACAATCTGGTGCCTGACTTCACGGTGGAATCGTTTACGCCCACACTGGCCTATTCGGCTTGGTGGATCACGGGCATTACACTGGTGTTTTATCTGGTCGTCAGTTTTGCGATCATCCTGACGCTGCGTGTGGCCCAGCCGAAGGGGCATGTTCACGAGGGCAGCCCGGTTCCGGCCGGCGCCAAGTAGCGCGAGCCGCACTTCATTTTTGATAGAGGGTGGTATGAGCGAGCAGCCAAGTTTTCTCAGCAGTGTGATCAAGAAGGGAATCGTCGGAGCGATCATCGGCGGTGCGTTCTTCGGCGCCGCCACAGTACTTGGGTTTCCGCTAATCTTCCGCTACATGTTCGTGGCCTATACCATGCTGGGCACGGCGGTATTCATCCTGCTGGATGCGCCGCCGGTGCCGGCCTTGAGCGGGTTCAAGGCCGTTGTGGCGCTGCTAGCCTTCTATCTGGTGCTCTCGGTGGTCTACATCGGCGGCGCGTCGCTCTGGCCGCAGTACGACCCGGAGGACGAAAAGGGGAAGATTGCCAAGCTGCTGGAGGCCAAGAAGCGGGCGTCCGAGCAAGGTAAAGCCGAAGAATTGCTGGCGCGGGCCAAGGCACTCGATGAAAAAGCGACGGGCATCATGGCGCGCATTCAGACGCTGGGCGGACCGACGGAAGTGGCGCCGGCAGGCAGTGGGGGCAAGTCGGGCGGGGTCGGGCTCGTAGCCGGCGACGTCATTGCACTGGGCAAGGAACAGTGGCAACTGCAAGAGTGCTACAACTGCCACAAGCTTTTCGGCGAGGGCGGGAAGAAGCGCGGTCCGGAACTAGATAACATCGGCAATCTGCTCAAGCTGGACGAGCTCAAACAGAAGATCGTCGATCCGCAGAGCTGGATGGCCGAAGGCTTCGAGAAGGAATACGAGAAAAAGAAGATGCCAGATAAATATAAGGAACTAATGGAGGAGAAGGACATCGACGCCCTGGTGGCCTTCCTCGCCACGCTGAAAAATCCTTCGGTGAATACGCCGAAGCCAATCAAGAAAAAGTAGCATGCAGCAGCCGAAGCTGAAATCAAAGGTGCGGTGCAGCGATCGCGAGGTTGGCGAGGTCACGCACGTCATCGTCGATCCGCTTACGCACGAGCTGAGCCACATCGTCGTCGGGGGTAACGGCGCACCGCCCCGCCAGATTCCCATGGCGGAGGTGCAGTCGGTGGCCGGCGATTTGGTCCAGTTGCGGTCAGCTGCCAGCGCGCTAATGCAGTTCCCCGCGCTCAAACGCGACGACTACGTGACGACCCACGAAGTCGAGATTGCCCATCTCGAGGACCATCTTCATGTGCAGCCAGGCGAGGTACTGGTGCCGCTGCCGCCACTCGAGCGGAGCGTGCCGCGGCGCATGTTCTTCGCGAATTTTACGCATGCAATCGGTGGGCTGATCGGCCTGCTCATGGCTTTCCCGGTGCTCCGCTACCTGATGAAGCCGATGTACGCGCCGTTCGACAACGGATGGCTCAAGATCGGCAACGTCAGTAAGATCAAGGCGGATGATGTGGGCATCCAGTTTAAGTACAAGAAGAAGGTCAAGGAAGCGTTCATGCCCGAGGCCGAGATCGACAAGAACGTCTGGATTCTCAAGGCGTCATCGAGCGTGCTCGAGGACGTTTATCAAGGCAAGGACATAGAGTTTCGGGACTCGTCGGGCAGGGTGGTCTGGACCAATAAGAAAAACGTGCCCTACGTGGTGTTCTCCGGTAAATGCCCACATCTGGGGTGCGGCTACAAGTGGCGCAAGGTGCCGAAGCTGGGCAAGGAAATCTTTCTTTGCCCCTGCCATCTGAGCATCTATGACCCGGCGGGCAAGGTGCTGGATGGGCCGGCCCCGCGGGCGCTGGACACGCTGCCGATCCGCGTGGACGCAGGCGGCAACATCGAAATCATCGACATGGAATTCAAGGCCGGCACCAAGGCTCAGATTCGGATTGTCTAAATGAGCGCCGAACCCAAGCTGCTTGAAAAAGTGATCGCCTTTGTCGATGAGCGGGTGGGTCTGAAGACTCTCCAGGCCAAGATGCTCAACGAGCCCGTTCCTGGCGGGTCGCGCTGGGCTTATGTCATGGGCTCCTGCCTCCTGTTCATCTTCATCATGCAGGCGCTCACGGGCATGCTGCTGATGTTCTACTACGTACCCAGTGCCGACCATGCTTACGCCAGCACGCAGTTCATCATTCACGAGGTGGATTACGGCTGGTTTATCCTCAGCTATCACTTCTGGGGCTCCTCGGCGATGGTGGTGATGGTTTTTGCACACATGTCACAGGTCTTTCTCTGGGGCGCGTATAAGAAACCACGCGAGATGATCTGGCTGGTTGGATTAGCTCTATTCGGCATCGTCATGGGCTTCGGGTTCACCGGCTATTTGCTGCCGTGGGACCAGCGCGCCTATTGGGCCACGACTGTCGGAGTTGAGATCATGGACAAAACGCCGCTCGTCGGCGATTTTATGGCGCGGTTTCTCAAAGGCGGGGCCACGCCGGGGCAGATGACACTGACGCGGTTTTTCGTCATTCACGTCATGATCCTGCCGGCGGCGCTGATGGGCTTGGCGGGGCTACACCTGTTCCTGTTCCGGTCGGCGGGGCCGGCTGGTCCGTTCCGCGGCACACCTGAGGAGATCAACGCCAAGACCGACTACTTCTTCCCGCGACAGATCTGGAAGGACATGGTGGCAATGGCCGCTGTGTTCCTCACGATTTGCGCGCTAGCTCGGTGGGAGCCGGTAGTGTTGCTGGAAGAGGCGACCCCCGACCCTGGTGACTACCATCCGGAGCCGGAGTGGTACTTCCTGTTCCTATTCCAATTGCTGCGCTTGAAGGTTTTTGCCGGTGAGTTCGGACAGTTCCTGGGCGCCATTGCGCTGCCTGGCGCTTTCATGGCCCTGCTGGCGGCGTTGCCGTTTATCGACCGTAGCCCAGAACGCAATATTTTTAAGCGGCCCCTCGCGCTAATCGGCTGGATCGTTGTCATGGCCAGCATTTTGATCTTTACCGTGTCCGCGATCATTAATCGTGAATTTTTAGACTAGGGTCGCATGGCCTCATTCAGGACCGGACTTTCGCTTCTCTGGGATGCCTGCTGGACGGGCATTCCCATCAAGCTCGCACTGGCCTTGGTGTTGATGATGATGGGCTCCTTGCAACTGGAGGCCAAGGCGGGTCTGGCGCTGCTGCTACTTTTTGCCAGTCCGGTGACGGTGCTGGGATTGCCGTTTGCGCAGGCTGCACTGGATCTGCATCTGAGCGAAGGTGTCGGATTGGGCCTGCTGTTTCTCCTGGCCATCCCGATCGACATCTGGGCGTTGGGCGTAACAGGTAAAACGTTCTTCCTTGAAAAACTCCGTGTGGAGCCGACGGATGGTCTGGGCGCGGCGCTCTGGGGGCGCATTGCGGGCTTTGGGCTGGTGTTTTTCCCATTGCTCTGCATCGTGCTGGCCGGCATGCCGGTCCTCAAAGGCAGTGTCGACAGCGCGCCAGAAATCGTTGCAACTGTGGTCACCGGTGGAGCGGTGGGCATTGCCAAGGCGGTCACGCAGGCGGTCCTGGAGTTCGGCCCGCTCAAGGCGCTGCCGGTTGCCGAGCGGATCAGTGTGGAGTTCACCCTCTGGGGCAGTGCGGCGGCGTCCGTGTTGCTGGCGTTACTCGTGATCGGATGTTCTGTAGTTGGGTGGATGGTGCAGCGCGTGGCAGATGGCAACCGTCCTACCGGAGCTGCCTATTCGGAACTCATCACCCGTTGGGATTTGATGCGCGTCCCGGCTGATCAGCCGTTGATGCTGATCGCGTTTTCAGCCGCCGGAGCGATGCTGGTATTTCTGCTGTGGGCGACGATTCCCGTCACCACGCCGCATCCGCACGAATCGTACAAAAAAGATGAGCAAAAGGCGCCGCCTCCATTCAAGCCTGCCGACGCCTTGCAAAAAGCCGATCGTATCCTGACGCAGGCTGAAGCCTCCGTGCAGGCGCTGGAAGAACAGGCGAAGAATAACAAAAAGACCAGGGCCCCTGAAAAGAAGCTGGCCGCCGGCAAGTCGAAGGCCTGACCAGCACTGGCGTGAAGGAGTTGTTCATGAGGCATGACAGGTTGTCAGGAGAGCAGGGTTCGCGCCGGGGCTGGTGGATGCTGTCCATCGCCGGATTGGCGTTGCTGGCTGGCGCGCTGGGGTTTCCCGTGGCGGGCTGGGCAGAGGAGGCGGCTCCTCAGGCGGCGACGGCCTACCGAGACCTTCCGCAGTTAGGCGGCAGTCGGAATATCGTCTGGGTCGTTGCCCAGCTCCATCTGTTGCTGGCTGGTTTCGTGCTGGGTGTGCCGATTTTTGCCTGGCTCTGCGAAGTCGTGGGCTGGAAGACCGGCGAAAAGCGGTACGACAAGCTGGCCAAGGAGTTCACCAAGCTCCTGACCTCTTCTTATGCAACGACGGCCCTGTTTGGCGGCATCCTCCTGTTTTTGCTGATCGGCTTTTACCCTAAGCTAATGGCCTATCTGTCGGATATCTTCTTCCCGTCCTTCGTTGTCTACTGCCTGCTGTTCCTGCTGGAAACGGCGACGCTCTATCTCTATTGGTACGGCTGGGATGTCATGCAGGATGGCGGCAAGAAGACGTTCCATATTTTTCTGGGTTTCCTGCTAAACGTCTTTGCGTTCTTCATCATGGTCGTGCCGAACTCCTGGGCGACCTTTCAGGCGAGCCCCGTCGTCATTTCGGAAGGCACGGACCTGCAGCGTGCCTGGGCGGCCACGTGGAATCCGACGTGGTGGCCCGTTAACATCCACCGCCTGATCGCCAACGTTGTCCTGGGAGGGTACATCTGTGGCGCCTACGCCGGGGTGCGCTACCTGTCGGCGAAGACGCCGGAGGAGCGTGAGCACTACGACTGGATGGGCTATGTCGGGAACTTTATCGGCGTCTTCGGCCTGCTGCCGCTGCCCTTCGCAGGCTACTGGTTGATGCGGGAAGTCTATCAGTACAATCAGCAGATGGGCATTACGCTGATGGGCGGATTCCTCTCCTGGCTGTTCATCCTGCAAGCCATGCTCATCGGCGTGCTATTCCTCGGTTCAAACTACTATTTCTGGCTAGGTATTACGCACCGCATTCCCGGATCGGAGCAGCAATACAAGAAGCCGATCATGGCGATGCTGGTGATTCTCTTGTTGTGCCTGGGTGTGTGGATGACGCCACACTCACTCGTGGCGAGCTTAGAGGAGGCACGCAAGCTGGGCGGTACACATCACCCGCTGCTCGGTGCTTTCGGTGTTATGTCGGCCAAAATGACGGTCGCCAATCTCATGATTCTGGTTACGTTCATGAGTTTCATCATGTACTGGCGCGCGGGCAAGGAGGAAACCGCTACCTGGGCCAAGATGGCCAAGTCGGTCATGAGCGGTGTGTTAGTCGTGGCAGCACTAGTTGTGATTGTGCTTGGCGTCTGGGGTTATTTTGTGCCGGCCATTGTCCGCATTAACTACTTCTCGGTGGCGCAGGTGCTGATCGTCCTCTTCGTCATGGTCACCATCACGCCACTGACCGCGTTGCTTCTCAAGAGCGCCAAGACGACCACGGAAATGATCTGGGGGCGTATGCCGCCTCGGGCCGGCTACGCGCTGGTGCTCAACGCGATCATGGTCATCCTGCTCATGACGCTGATGGGCTACGCGCGGTCATCGTCCCGCGTGCACTGGCACATCTATGGTGTGATGCGTGACTCGTCACCCTACGCCTATTCGCCAGCATTGGGATATGCGGCGGCCTTCATGTCGCTAAACACCTTCGCGTTCTGCATGCTCGTCGCTTTCATCTTTTGGGTGGCCACGATGGGGGACAAGGCGAAGGCGGGTGGCGGACATTAATTTGAACCTTCGATCTGACTAGCGGGGGCATATGAGCGAAGTTGCAATGCTGCAGTTAATCGGGCTGGGCGTCGTCGGAACGGGCGTCGCGATCCTGCTCTTTATCCAATCGCGCTTTCCGCGCGTGATTGGGTTCGTGATGATCGTCCTGGGGCTCTTCTCGCTGGTGGCCCTGAGCGTGCCGCAGATGGCCTCGCTGCCGCCGGTGGAGGAAAAGTTCGATGTGGCTAGCATCAAGACGGCCAATGACATGGCGGTGATCGGCCAGAAAATTTTCTTCAGCAAAGGCCAGTGCGCGCTGTGTCATTCAATCGGGCCCAGTGAAGCGGCGCGGTGCCCAGATCTCAAGGGCATCGGGGCCAAGCTGAGCCGCGAGTTCATGTACGAAAGTCTGACGCAGCCGCAGGCGTACATTTATCTGGATTACCGGCACGAGGGGGTTCCCAAGGAATATCCGGCCCGTATGCCGTATATCAACAAGAACCCGATCGGTCTGACCAAGAACGAAATTCTGTCGGTGATCGCATTCCTGCAGCAGATGAGCGGCGAGCCGATCACGGTCAGCCCGTCTGAAATCGAAGTGCCCGGCGGCGCGCCCGCTGCAGTTCCAGCAGCACCTGCGGTTCCAGGCAAGACGCCGGTCACGGACAAGGCGAAGCAGAAGAACATGAAGGCGGACGCAGGCCTGGTGGCCATGGTTCACGGGCAGTAACGGGAAGCGGGGAGGGCACACTCATGGGCGGAGCGTTGATCAAGCCGGCAATCCTCATCGCGGTCATCTATCTATTTCTAAAGCTGGTCGTGCCGAATCTGCCTGGTTCGGCTCCGCTGCCGGCGAGTCTCATCACGCTGTACATCGCACTGACCATCGCCGGGATTATGATTTTTAAGACCCTGACCGGCGGCTCCATGGAAGAGTTTCTTGGCCCAGTGTTCCGGTTTATTAGCGGAGAACGGCAGGCCGGGGCTATGCAAACGGCTCGTTTCGTCGTGCTGGCGCTCTTTCCGCTGTTCATCGGCTATGAGACCTACGCGAGCACGGCACCCAGCGCGTTGCCGCCGGCCGAAAATCGGACCATCCACCCGGCGCCGCCGGGTGAGTTTACGGGGCTGTCGAATCCCGTGCCGAATACGCCGGAGAACATTATGCAGGGGAAGGGATTGTACGCGGCCTATTGCTCTCCCTGTCATGGCCAGTTTGACGGCAAGGGGCCAGCCGCGCGCGGCTTCAATCCTCCCCCGGCTAATTTCAAGGACCCCACGACGATCGCGATGTTGCAGGAAAGCTATCTGTTCTGGCGCATCAAGAAGGGCGGCGTTGGCCTTTCTGTCGAGGGCATGCCGTGGAAGTCCGCCATGCCGCGGTGGGAGGTCGAGTTAAAAGACGAGCAAATATGGAAGATCATCATGGGCGAGTACGACGGGGCGGGTCAGAAGCCCCGGACGTGGGAGTAAGGGGATCATGACGAATCAGACGGCACTCTGGAGAGCGGGACTCGCAGGCGCGGCGCTGCTGGCTAGCACGGCGGGGGTGGGCTCCGCGTGGGCGCAGGAGAGCGTGGCGGTGCGGGCGGCGCTGGTCAGCTCGGTGCCCGATGATCCCACGGCCGCAGCGTGGAATTCCGCCGTGGCGGCGCAGTTCCCTATGTCTCCCCAGGTACACTGGCAGCCGCGGATTCAGGAAGCGACGGTGAAAGACGTCAAGGTCCGCGGGCTTAGCGACGGTAAGCAGGTTGCGATCCTGCTGGAGTATGAGGATCCGACGCAGGATGCGGACGATGCTGCCGCAATTGAATTCATGGTCGGCGACAAGAAGGCGCATTTTGCGCACGGGCAGCCGATGGGACAGGTGGAAGGCGGACCAGTTAACATCTGGTATTGGAAGAACAAGGATGGCAAGGCGCTCGATATGACGGCCAAGGGTTTCGGGACGTTGAAGGTCCAGGATTCCCAGGATGTCACGGGCAAGAGCGTCTATGAGAATGGCAAGTGGAAGGTGGTCTTTAAGCGAGCGGTCATCACCGACGACAAGGAGCACGATACCCAATTCCAGCCAGGCACGTTTAGCAATATCGCTTTTGCCATTTGGGACGGTCAGAAGGACCCTGCCAGCGGCGAGCTAAGGGAAAAGGGTGGGCAGAAGGCGGTGTCGTCCTGGTGGTATTTCAGGGTCGATCCGCCGGCAGACTATTCGCCCGCTCTCTATGCCGTGCTGGCAATCGGGCTTGCCGCCGGATTTGAGTTCGTGGTGATCCGAAAGCTGAAGAAAGGGCCGGCGGCATGAACATGAACAGGGGAATGGCAATCCACAAACTTGCGGTCGTAGGCGTGCTGGCGACGATTGCCGCCGGAGCCGGTGTGGCCGGGTGCGCCCTGTTCCAGAACGAACAGGTGGCCAAGGGGAAAAATCTGTACGCGCACTATTGCATGCACTGCCACGGCGAGCACGGACGCCAGAACGAGGGCTATAACTGGGCAAAGATGCCGGACCCGCGCCCAAAAGATTTGTCCAATAAGAGCGAAATGTCTACGTACAAGGACGAGGAAATCTTTAATACGATTTGGCGCGACATGAAAGACACGACGCCAGACAAGGGCGACAAGATCGGCGACGACGAATTCGCCGTGCCGACCATGCCGACGTTGAAATACACGTTGTCTGAAGAGGAAGTTTGGTCGATCGTGGCGTATGTCCGGACGCTCCACGGCATGAAGTCTGAGTTCGACATCGCTGGGCGGATGAAGAAGCTCGAAAGCGAGAAGGTGACGGCGCAACAGCAATTCGATCAGGTTAAGCAAACATTTGAAGCTGCCCAAAAAAAAGCTGACGACGAGGCCGAAAAGAGCGGGAAGGATACGGACGAGGCGGTCTATGCAAAGGAGCAGGATGCCTTTGTGAAAGCCAAGAAGGTGCTTGATGTCGCGCAGGCCGCCGTGACCAATTTCAAGGAGCGGCCCAAGTTCGCGGCGGTGCCAAGACCTGATCTAACCATGAAGCCGGAACAGGTTGACAAACTGGTCGAGCATGGCAAGCAGTTGTACACGAATAAATATGGTTGCAATGCCTGTCACCGGGTAGGTGAGGCGGGAGGGGCCGTGGGGCCGGCTCTGGACCGCGCGGGGTTCCGCCTGAATCCGACGTGGGTCTACCGATGGATTAAGTATCCGCAGGCCATGAAGCCGACTACGCGCATGCCGAATCTTGGTTTGAGCGACGAGGATGCCAAGGCGGTCACCCTGTATGTCGCGACGCTGCGCGCGCCGAAGCCCGAAAACCCGATTCAAAAGGCGGGGCAATAGGCCCCGCCTCATTTCTGTCCACGCCTTTTAGAGGAATCCAATCCAAAACCCGGCTAGGATCGCCCAACCGATCCAGACATGTTGCCGGAACATGGCAAAAGCCGCTTGGGCGGACACGTTGTTTCTGATCGTCCAAGCCTGTTGGCTCACGAATCCACAACAGGCCGCCAGCACGCCGTAGAACACCACGCCGATTCCGGACAGCCATCCGGCCAGCGCCAGGCAGGCCGCCATCGTGCCGAAGCTGATGGCAACGGCCAGCCAGGTATTTTTCCCAAACAGGATGGCGGATGATTTGATTCCGAGACGCTCGTCGTCGGTGCGATCCTGCAGGGCATAGATGGTGTCGTAGGCCACGGCCCAGGCGATGGTGCCCGCAAACAGCAGCCAGGCCTCGGGGGCGAGCGCATTGGCCGCTGCCGCCCACGCCATTACCACGCCCCATCCGAAGGCGATTCCCAGCACGGCCTGCGGGAGTGGAAAAATGCGCTTGGCAAAGGGATACAGGATGGCCAAGAGCAAGGCAACCGGGCTCAATCTCAGTGCCAGCTGGTTGAGCAACAGAAGCAGTCCACTGGCGCACACCAGCAGTACAAGGAGGATGATCGCCGCCTCGGGCAGTGCTAGCGCGCCACTGGCCAGCGGACGGGTTTTGGTCCGCTCCACTTGGCTGTCAAAGCGACGATCGGCTGCGTCGTTCAAAATGACGCCGGCGCTCCGCATTAGGAAGGAGCCGAATGCGAAGAGGGCGATCAACATTGGATCGGGACGGCCATGGGAGGCCAGTATCAACGCCCAGAGGGTAGGTACCATCAGCAGCAGTGTGCCAGTCTGGCTGGGCAGTCGAATCAACTGAGCGATGAGTCGAAGACGGACCGTCACGGCCGTATCCATGCCCCGACCATAGCGGCGGTCGGTGGGCCTGTCAATCCTTCGACCAAGCGCAGGATCGAGGGGTAGGGACTGCCCGCTGATTGTCTTTTCTGGCCGATCCAGTTATATCTGAGCCAGCGCGCAGGCGGACGTCTTGAGAAAAGAGACGATGAAGAAGCAAATAGCTGTCACTGGATTGATGCTGGCTCTTCTGAGCGGGGCTACCGGGTGCGGCTGGTCTCCATTGCGCAGCTCCGGCGATACCCAGGGATACTGGCTGCCGTTGGCTGTTGTTCTGACTGTCGATCGAAGCGTAACGGACGCGACGCTCAGCTACAACGATGCGTGTCAGCAGTTGCGGACGATTGCCTACGGTGAGCAGCTTACCTATGCATTGCTTCGTCAAATTGGGCTGGCATTTGAACGTGTGCGGATTGATCCGGAGCAGCTCAAGGGAAAGACGGACGGCACGGTTTCGGTCACCATAGGATTGCAGAATGTGAGACTTCTGATTCCCCGTCAGGCGGATAAGAGTCATGACGTGACTATTGAGTTGGGAGCGACCGTGACGTTTCAGGATGCTGCCGGAGCGGTGATCTATACAAAAGGCATCAAGACGGAATGGAAGGGAAGCGTCGACTCCTCACGTCAGAATTGCGATGTCCGGGGTCTGGCGGAGATCGTCAACGAAGCGGCCCTGGTGCTCGCGCAGGGTGTGAAGAGTCAACTGGGCACCTCGATCAAAATCCGTGAATATGCCAGCCAGCGGAATGCGGCGAGGCGCTGATAGTCTACGGGCGGCTCTCGTTGACAGGTTGCGCGTATCCTGCGTATGATGGCCGCACTTTACCTGCCGCTACCGTCCTTGTGCATGCCGGCGTAGCTCAGTTGGCAGAGCAGCGGTTTCGTAAACCGCAGGTCGCTGGTTCGATTCCAGTCGCCGGCTCCAGAAAACATGCTGTTTTTTCAACAGGTTCGAGGTTGATAGAACCGCCCCGCTGCCAACTTTACTCCGCTAGTGTAACCGAAAGTGTAACCTTTTCTTGTTCGTAGTAGGTGCAGGGGCCGTGGCTTGACATGTGACGGCCCGAACTGGTAATTGCAATTTAGTTGCATATATGAGGTCCCGTGGAAGCTGCGATCGCGAAGAGTCTCAAGGCTGGCGGGAAGAAGCTGACGAAGGCCAGAAAGGCCATTCTCGCCGTTCTCGAGCGCAATGCATTCCCTGTTACAGTGGCCGAGGTGCACGCGGGTGTGGTTAAGGCCAAAACCAGTGTCGATCTTGTGACGGTTTACCGTAACCTGGCCATGCTCCAAGAGCTTGGTTTGGTGAATCCCGTCGGGTTTCATGAAGGGCAGATGCGGTATGAGGTGGTTCATGGCCGAGCGCACCACCATCATATTCAGTGCCGTAGTTGCGGCAAGATCGTCGATCTGATGCTCTGCCCATTGGAGAAGCTGACAAAGCTCGTAGAAGAACAAACTCGGTTCTCCGTAGATGGACATGCCTTAGAGTTTTTTGGATGGTGCCCCCAATGCCGGTAACGGCCTGCCTCAGGACGGTGAGCCGGTGGGCTCTCGTCGTCGGCTACGTGTTGTTGGTGTTGGCGCTCCAGCCATTGCTGCTGGAACACACCTTCGCGGCCGACACGTCCCGCGAACACTCGGAGTAGGACGTCTGTACCTAGAGTGTGTCTTTCTGCACCTTGTGCGGGGAAGATCGGGTTGATGTCGCGTTCCGCCACTCGGAATCCGACACTCAAGAGGGCGGACGTTCTTCTCTATCCAGAAGAACGGCATCCGATCTTCTCCCAACGAAGGTGCCAAAGTGGTTTCTCAATTCAGTCTTAAGAGGAGGCGCGCATGGCGACTACGGCTGACCTGATGGCTCCGGTGCCGGTGACGGTCTTGACGGGATTTCTGGGAGCCGGAAAGACGACGTTACTCAATCGTATCTTGACGACCGAGCACGGCAAACGTGTGGCGGTCATCGTCAACGAGTTTGGTGAGGTCGGAATCGACAATCAGCTCGTCATCGGGGCAGATGAAGAGATCTTTGAGATGAACAACGGCTGTATTTGCTGCACCGTGCGTGGCGATTTGATCAGGATCATCGGGAATCTTCTCAAGCGAAAAGATCGATTTGACTACATGGTGATTGAGACAACAGGGTTGGCCGATCCTGCGCCGGTTGCACAGACATTCTTCGTCGATGATGAGATGAAGCGGAGGCTGTTGCTCGACGGCATCGTGACCGTCGTCGATTCCAAACATATTTGGGAGCATCTCGACACAAGTCCAGAGGCCAAGGAGCAAATCGCGTTTGCCGATGTCATCTTGTTAAACAAGATCGATCTCGTCCCGTCCGGCGAAGTCGACAAGTTGGAAGCACGTATTCGGGGCATCAATGTGATGGCCAAGATTCACCGGACGAAAGATGCCCGGATCGAGATCGCCCGGTTGCTCAATATCGGCGCATTTGACTTAAGTCGTAAGCTTGAAATCGACCCCAACTTCCTTGGAGAAGAGGCGCACCAGCATGATCCCAATGTGTTTTCCGTGGCCCTCGTTGAGGATGGACTGGTCGATGAGGGGAAAGTGAACGACTGGTTCCGCGAAGTGCTAAGTACGATGGGGACGAAGATCTATCGGATGAAGGGCATTCTCAACGTGAAAGGCCGTGACCATCGGTTTGTGTTCCAGGGCGTGCACATGCTGTTCGACGGGAAGGCGGACCGTGCCTGGAAATCCGGTGAAGTCCGCAATAACCAGCTGGTGTTCATCGGGAAAGACTTGGATCGGGATGCGCTGACGAAGGGGTTCCGATCGTGCCTCGTCTAGCCAAGCGCCAAGCGGCGGTTAGGCTCAGTTCGATCGGGCAAGCCATGCTTGGGGACTATGTCCATCGCGTGGCATTCGCATCCGATGGGGCCAGATTTGCTGCGTGTTCTGCGTCGGGCCAGGTGGTAGTGTGGAAAGCGGCGTCGCTCACCCCTATCTGTGAGCTGAAGGGGCATCAGCCGTCAGCCCTCACGCTGGCCTGGCATCCAACGCGGCAGGATCTGGCGACAGGGGGCCAAGATGGCGTCGTCCGAGTCTGGAATGCGGACACAGGGGCAGAGCGGGCAGCGCTTCCCGTTGGCGGGCAGGGGGCGTGGGTGGAACACCTGGCTTGGTCGCCAGACGGCCAGTCCCTGGCCGCATCGGCAGGAAAAGAGCTTTCTATTTGGAATATTGACCCTGCGTCGACGCCTCAACTCGCCGCAAAAGTTCCAGTGCAAAAGACCACGATTTCAGCCCTGACCTGGATGCCGCGTGGAGGCGGTGTCGTCGCTTCTGCCTACGGCGGGGCCTGGTTGTGGAGGGTCGGCCAGGAGCAGCCGATTCGTTCCTTCCCGTATGACGGAGCGTTACTGACGATTGCCGTAAGTCCAAACGGGGAATATCTGGCCTCGGGCAACCTCGACGGGTCAGTCCATTTGTTCCGAACGGACAGTGAGCAAAACTGGCACATGTCCGGCTACCCCGTGAAGGTCACCTCGGTGCGATTCGACCATCACGGGCTCAACCTGTTCACTGCTTCCGGCCCGTCCTTGGTCTCGTGGGATATGAAGAAGTTCGAAGGGACTGGTGGTCGGCTCTTCAAGGGACATCGAGGATGGATTCAGGAAATTGCCTGCCATCCCACCCGATCGCTTGTGGCGACGGTGGGAGAAGAGGGTTTGCTCTGCATCTGGGAACCGCAGACGCCCAAGCCGCTGCTCAGCCAGGAAGTGAACACGACGTGTGGATTGTCCTGCGTGGCCTGGAGTTCCACCGATGCCTTGTTAGCAACCGGCGCCAGTGACGGTGCGGTGTCGCTCTTTTCCGTGCACGGCATTGAGGATCGGGCATGAACCTGTTCGGTGGGAAACGGACAATCCCGGTGGATCAGACCGATCGAATTAAAGCCTGGGCGCGGGACGTGTTTCAACTGAACGATGAGACGACGGTCCTGGTCACGGAATTGGAGTGTCGTGAGCCAGGCTGTCCGCCAATTGAAACCGTGATCGCCGTTCTTAAAGGACCGGGCGATACGCATCAGTACAAGATCCATAAGACGGCTACGGAGGTCGGGCTATCTGATATTGAAGCGGCGGCCGGCAAGCAGGAGTCACATCATGACCGGCACTGATCAGGCCCGCCGACGCAGCAAGGTGACACCGATCTATGTGATCGCTGGATTTCTGGGGAGCGGAAAAACCACTCTGCTCAAGCGGGTACTGGCCCATGAACTGGACAGGGGGGCAAAACCGGCCGTGCTCATGAACGAGTTTGGGGAAGTCGATGTGGATGGGGCCTTGCTCCATGACCATCCTCGCTCGAACGATATCGAACTCCAGGCACTGCTCAGCGGCTGTATCTGCTGCGATCTGTCGGGAGAGTTCAGCAAAAAAGTGGGACATTTGGTGAAACGGACACAGGGGGCACCGCTCTTTATTGAGACGACGGGGTTGGCGGATACCAGGCAAGTGATTGTGGGAGTTGAGAAGGCGCTGGCCCAGTCAAATGCAAGAACCAGAGGGGCCTTGGCGTCAGTAATCGTCATGGTCGACGGGCCTCGGTTTTTGAAGCTCGGGGCCTACTGGTCTGCAGCCAAAGACCATCTCAAGCAGGCCGATGTGGTGGTATTGAATAAGCTCGATCAAATCAACAGGCACCAGGCTGATCTCGTGGAACGGGGCATCAAGGCCGTCAATTCAACGGCCACAATCGTCCGGGCGGTACATGCCGAGGTTGAGGTGGACCGGCTGTTTGCGGGAGCGGCAATGATGAAGACCCCATCGATTCAACAGGGCACGGTGAAGGATTCAGCGACCGGGTATCAGAGCGGGAGTTTCAAGATTCTTAAACCGTTTGATCCCGTTCGTCTCGAAGCGTGGTTAAAGCGGTTCGAGCGATCCGTGATCCGCATGAAGGGCTTCGTGAAAGTGCACGGCCGAACTGGGTATCAAGAGCTTCAATGGATCATGGGGTCGTTGGCACTGACTCCCTATAGAGGGGTGAGGCAATCACAAGCCAGACTCGTGGTCATCGGACGACGTGCGCCATGGCAACGATTTCTTGAAGGCCTGGAGACCTGTCTGGTGAAGCCGGTCCGCCGGAGGAAACGTCAAACGACACAATGGAGTGGTGCGACAAGGAGGACGTCATGATGCAAGAAGGCGGGAAGTTCAAACTGAAAGAAGGATATCTATGAATGCCAGGGTTCAGGAGCGAGTTTCTGTGGGGGTCGCTGTCTTGACGGTGTCCGACTCGCGGACCGCCGAAACTGATTCGAGTGGGAGTCTGATCGTCGAGCGGCTCACCAAGGCCGGGCACCGGTTGGCGGATCGCAAATTGTGCAAGGACGACCATGAAACCATTCGGGGCATCATCGCCGGTTGGATTGCCGATCCGACAGTGGAGTTTGTTATCGTGACGGGTGGAACTGGCGTGACGCAGCGCGATGTCACGCCGGATGCGGTCCGGTCTCTCTACACCAAGCCGATTCCGGGGTTCGGCGAACTGTTTCGCTGGATGAGTTTCAGCGAGATCGGTACGTCAACGATCCAGTCGAGAGCGGATGCCGGCGTTTGTGGCGATACGATCGTGTTTCTCCTACCCGGCAGCACGGGCGCCTGCCGTCTGGGGATGGAGAAAATCATTCTTCCGCAACTCGATATCACTCACAAGCCATGCAATCTGACGGAGCTCCTGCCTCGGGTCAAACAGGAGCATCCGCCTCATGCCGATGACTGAATCCAGTCGGGTGCCGCTATATGTTCTGGCGGGTCCGCTGGGCGCTGGCAAGACGACGTTGCTGATGCAGCTGCTCGCGTTCTGGTGCGATGCCGGCAAACGAGTCGGCGTGCTAATGAACGAAGCCGGTGCGATCAGTCTGGATGGCGCTCATGCTGGCGGCTCAGCCGCTGCCGTTTGGAACATTACCAAAGGCTGTGTTTGCTGTGATGCCCGTGACGGGATTACCGAGGGCTTGGCCGAGCTTGTTGGGCAACAGCGGGTCGATGTGGTGGTGCTGGAGTGCTCGGGGATTGCTACCATCGAAGACGTCATCGAGGCCGTGACCGACCCCGCTTGTCTCGCGTTCGTGCGGTTAGAGAAAGTGATCGCAGTCATCGAACCGAGCGTTCCACCTGCCGGGCGTCCCATCGGTTGTCGATATACGACGCTGATGCAATATGCAGACGAAGTGATCGTGAACAAGCAAGATCTCTACTCCCCCGTCGAACGGGAACGGTTTCGAACGGCGCTGATTCGTGATGGAGGGCATGCCAGACTGTGGCAGGTGTCGCAGGCTGCTGTGGACCCTGTGGTGGTGCTTCAGCCGCACGCACAGCGGCCTAAACGACGAGTTGGAAATGTGGCGTTTGGATCGACTCCTGCGCATCCGATGGTGACGACGATTCCCCTGACCGGTCCGCTGCATCGAGGTCGATTTGTCGAGTGGTTCGACCATCTTCCGGTTGGTCTTGATCGGGTCAAAGGGGTCTGCCGGTTTTCCGGTGAGCAGGAGCTGTATGAGATTCAGTATGCCTCCCCGGTCACGCGGTGGGTCGGCGTGGTTCGATTTTCGCAGGAACCGGATCCCGCTCTGGTGTTGATCGGTCGAAATTACAATCCCGCGTCCTGTCATCAAACACTCCTGACCTGTCTGATGCCAGCTTGACAGGTCAGGATCGCGCACGAACGGACAGAGAGATCGAGGAGTGCCATGTCTCCTTTAGAATCACGTATCACGAAACAGCAGAACCGCTTTGTACTTGATTGTTCGCTCGACGAACTCAAGCGCATCTACCGAGCAATGTTTGCCCAGTTGCGGGCCGACTCGGAGGCCGATATCGACGAGTCAGACCTGCTCCTTGACCTTCAGGTTGTCCTCCAGCGGGAAGCTCGGGCCGAGGGTGTCGATGTCTCCACCCATAGTGAGTGGTCACGATTCTTGGGAGATTCGTCGATTGCCCCCTGTGAACAGCGATATGCCGATTATCGAGAGAAGAAACGCCTATCATGACGCTTCCTGCCGAATCGTCCTGGGAATTCGTCGTTCTGATGGGGCTGCTTGGGAGCCTGGGGGCGCTGCTGCCTGCTGCCGTCATCTTATTCGTTCCCGACGGCTGGCGGCATCGGGCGATGCCGTATCTGCTGAGTTATGCCACAGGCACGATGTTGGCCACCGCAATCATTGGGCTGATCCCCGAGGCCTTGGAGCATATTCCTAGCTACGAAGTAGGACTGTCGATTCTGGGTGGGCTTGTTCTGTTTTTCGTGCTGGAGTGGACGGTGATCTGGCGACATGCGCACGGGGAGGAACCTGCTGAGGGCCCTCGTGGCACCGGCCAGGCTCATGATCATGCGCCGGTCGGAGGAACGCACACAGGCATGCTGGTGCTGATCGGCGATGCCGTCCACAACACCGCTGACGGCATTGCCATCGGTGCGGCCTGCGTAGCCTCACCGGGACTCGGTCTCGTCACGACGCTCGCGGTGTTGGGCCATGAAGTCCCGCAAGAATTCAGCGATTTCACCATCCTCCTGTCGAGTGGGTTTTCTCGCTGGAAGGCTTTTTTCTGGAACACGCTCTCGGGGCTGGGGACGCTGGTCGGGGCCGTTGCCGCCTATGGCGGCCTCGGCTACGCGGAGGCGATCGTGCCCTATGCCCTCAGCGTGGCAGCCGCAAGTTTTCTCTACATTGGCCTGGCAGACTTGGTCCCTGGTCTGCACGGGCGCATGGGGGCGGCCAAGGGGGTGTTGCAGTTCGCCATGATGATCGCCGGCATGGTGACGATCGCAATGCTGACGATGCTCGCGCATTAACGAAGGAAGTTTGGGGGATGAGCAGGGAAGCACAGTTGGGAGAGCGGGTCATTAATTTACAGGGACGGACTCCATCTCCTGGAGAGCGCCTGACCGTCGAGTTCACCATTCCGGCTGCAAGGTTGGCGGATACACCGCTTACGGCGGATGAACTTTGCCGTGGGCTGGTCGTGGTTTCCACATTGCCGAACATCCAGAAACACGCGTGCCTTGCACAGATCGTGGATCTGGAAGAGCGTGGTCGTGGGCAGTTGCTGGATCTCAAGATTGTCCATGTCTCAGCGGATCATGAGGCGCACTGGCAAGAAGTCGACCGGTTTCATCCGAATGTTCGCGCCGCAGGCTATTCCCTCTGCTGTGCGGATCCGGCGAGTCGAGAGGCCTTTGTGTCGGCGTTTGGAGTCGGCGTGGAGGATCATCAGCGCATCGCGCACGGGCTGTTTGCGCTACGGGATGGTGTGTTTCTAGAAGTCGATATACCGCTCGATCAGATGCGACCAGCAGAGGTAAGCGGGTTTCTAGAACGGCTGAGCGCAAAGCGCGGGACGTCGTTGAGTCAGGCGTCCCGCACCGATAGTGACGAATCGTTCCTACGCGAGTCGTAGGGCCCCATGGTCGTCACAATGCGCGCCATGGGCGAAGTGCAAATGGCCGGCGACCAGATAATCAATATGGTCTCCGTGCGGCACCGCTTGATGTCCGCAGTTCGGGCCATGGCGATGTTCGGACTCATGCCCTTCGCAGCGATGGGTGGGGGTGCATCCCGCCGGGTTTTGCGTGGTGATACCGAGCCGATGTTCATCGACATGGTCGCCGTGCGGATGATGAAGATGTCCGTCATGGAGATAATCGATATGACCGTCATGGAGGACGGCCAGATGCCCACAGTTCGTTCCGTGCTGATGGGCGTGATGCTCATGGATGGGGTGGTCGCTCATCGGAGAACTCCTTTCGTGAGAAGGGCCGAGGCACGTTGATACTAGGCTTGATGGTGGTGGATGGTCAATAGGTTCAATACCGAGGAGCAGCCCTCCTTCCTGATCCTCGCCGGCGGCTGGGTGCTTGACCCGGGCCGCTGGAACGGCAAAGCCGATGTGTGGATCAGAGATGGAGTGATTGATGCGGTGGTCTCGCCGGATGAGGCTCCTCCCCGGGAGGCAGCGCGTCTGGATATCACAGGGTTGCTGGTGTTGCCGGGCCTCGTCGATCTCCATGTCCATCTGCGTGAGCCAGGCTTTGAATATAAGGAAACCATCGCCACCGGGACGGCGGCAGCCGTGGCAGGGGGCTTCACGTCGATCTGCTGTATGCCGAACACGAAGCCGGTGAACGATGAGCCGACAGTGACGCAGTTCATTAAGCGGAAGTCCGGCGAAGCCGATCGTGCCAAGGTCTATCCGATCGGCGCGATTACCAAGGGGGCAGCCGGCCGTGAGTTGACCGATTTTCGAGCCTTGAAAGAGGCGGGCTGTGTCGCGCTGTCGGATGATGGGCGGCCGGTGATGAATGATGAGGTCATGCAACAGGCAATGAAGCAGGCATCGGATGTCGATCTGCCTGTGATTGACCATTGCGAGGATCTGATCCTATCCGGTTGTGGCTGTATGAACGAAGGGCCAGTGTCGCGTGTGTTGGGGGTCCCGGGCATTCCAACCGGCGCAGAGTTTCGAATGATTGCGCGAGACATCAGGCTAACCGAAGAGACGGGTGCACGACTCCATGTCGCACATCTCAGCACGGCGGTCGGGGTAGACCTGGTGCGTCAGGCCAAGGTCAAGGGTTTGCGGGTGACGGCCGAGGTCTGTCCGCATCATTTCACGTTGACCGACGAAGCGGTTCGCGAGCAGGGCGTCAATGCCAAGATGAATCCACCTTTACGGAGTGAGCGGGACCGAGACGCATTACTGGAGGGGCTTGTAGACGGAACCATCGACGCGATTTCGACAGACCATGCCCCTCACGCGGAGTATGAAAAACAATGGGGTATGGAGCGAGCCCCGTTCGGGATCGTGGGACTGGAGACGGCGTTGGCCTTGACGCTGCGGCTTGTCGAGCAGGGTGTCTTGCCTCTGGAGCGTGCCGTGCAGTGTTTGACCAGCAAGCCGGCCGGGTTGTTGGGATTGCCGGGTGGTACATTGGCGCCCGGAGTATCAGCCGACATTGTCGTGGTGGATCGTACGCGCGAATGGGTCGTTGATCCAGAGCAGTTCCTCTCAAAGGGGCGGAATACGCCGTTTGCCGGATGGCCGGTGCGGGGTCGAGTCATAATGACTGTTGTCGGGGGGCGGATTCGACATTGGGAGCCCCGCGCCGCGTGAGCGGGATCCATGCGCACGGTCGCGTTTCTCCACCAGAAGGGCGGCACGGGAAAGACGACCCTGGCGATTGCGACCGCGATGGCATTGGCGGAGCAGGGGGCTCGCGTACTCTTGCTGGATGCGGATGTGCAAGGGACGGCAAGTGAATGGGCGAGCCACTGGGGAGAACAATTCCGTGTCGTGGCCCGTTCGCAGATTCAGCCGATCGTGCACGAGCAAGCATCCAGATTTGCGCCGAGCTTTGAGTGGATGGTCGTCGACGGACCGCCGATGTTGTCCGATATGACAACGAGCATTCTGCGTGCAGCCGACCAGGTGTTCGTACCAGTTCGCCCGTCCTATCCCGACATCTGGGCGTTGGAGGGGGTCGCAGCTTTGCGTGCGACGCTTGGGGATGAAGGGATCAATCCGGCCATGCGGGTGTTATGGAATCAAGTCGTGGAGTGGCCGACATCGGCTATGCGGGCCGCCGTGGAGAGCAAGGGATTCAGAATTTCTCCAGCGGTCATCCGATGGGAAGCGATCTGGTCGAACGTGATGGAAGGGCAACCGCTCACGACTTGGGCAATCGACTGTCTGATGCGAATGGTCAAAGAGCCTTGGGAATGAACCTTCACTCGATTCCACCCACGCGCTGCGAATCGTCCTCGCTCCATCGTACACGGACAACGCTTCGGGCAAGGCGATCGACGGATCAACTGGCCCCGCAGCAATTGATCTGGCCGTTGTTTGTGCAGGAAGGGGTCGGGCAGGTCACGCCGATCGCCTCCATGCCGGGCTGCGCGCGGGTCTCGATCGACCAAGCTATCGAGCAGGTCGCGGAAGCGTCCCGTGCTGGCCTCGCCGGCATCGCGTTGTTTCCGGTGGTACCGAATCACCTCAAGGACCCGCGAGGACAGGAAAGTCGCAACCGGGACGGGTTGATGGCGAGGGCAATCCGCGCCCTGAAGGCCGCGGCGCCAGATCTGCTGATCCTCAGTGATGTGGCGCTCGATCCCTATTCATCGGACGGGCATGACGGAGTGGTGATTGATGGAAAGATCGACAATGATGCGACCCTTCCGTTGTTGGCGGAGATGGCCGTAGTTCAAGCGCAGGCTGGGGCGGATCTTGTGGCTCCCTCAGACATGATGGATGGACGGATTGGGGTGATCCGTGAGGCATTGGATGCGGCAGGCTACTCACAGGTCGGCATCTGCAGTTATGCTGTGAAGTATGCCTCAGCATTCTATGGGCCGTTTCGTGAAGCCCTGGAGAGCGCCCCGCGGGTCGGTGACAAGCGGACCTATCAGATGGATCCCGCGAATCACCGCGAGGCGTTGAAGGAAATCCGGTTGGATGAAGACGAGGGTGCAGATTGGCTGATGGTGAAACCCGGTTTGCCGTATCTGGACATCGTGTCTCTCGTTCGGGGCCATTCAACTCTTCCAGTGGCGGTCTATCACGTGAGTGGGGAGTACGCCATGCTCAAGGCTGCTGCAGCAATTGGCATGTTCAGCTACGAAGAGGCGTTGTTGGAATCACTCAGTGCCATGCACCGCGCTGGCGCCGATCTGATTGTGACGTACGGCGCGCTCGATGCCGGCAGGCTTCTGGCTTCTAGGCTTCCTGTCAGCGACTCGCCGAGGTGAGGTTGGGATGAAGGACGTACACCCGTTGCCGTTTTTCGAACCGGAGGTCGGACTCTACCATGCTGATTGTCCCGATGGGTTCGGAGCGGGATAGGACGCCGATCCATAGAGCCAATGGGGTGTCTTGCATCGGAGATTCTATCCGTGTATGATGCCGCCAGTATTGCAAATGAATTGCATTTAATAATGTGAGGACTCCTGCGGTGCGTTACGAGGTTCGACCTGGGCCCGAGCATTTTTTACCACCGGCTGCGGCCAGCATGGGTGTGCGATTGCCCAATCCAGGCGAAGCGATCGTGCACGGGTATATCGTGCGTGAGGAGCAGGCGATGGAGGAGGCGGCGCGGCGCTTCCTGAGCGCCAAGGTGCCAACGATCTTCCCGGGACCACTGGTGTTGTGGGCTTGGACGCCCACGGCCGAGAAGAAGGCGAAGGCGATTCGTCACCTCTTTACTGTATTGAAGGAGAGTGTGGGGCCCAATCAGAAGCCGATGTTGATTCCAATGCCGGACTATCGACCCAAGTATCCGAAGATCAATCCAGAGGTTGAGATCAACCCGAACCATCCAAACTTGACGATTTGGCACAACCGGATCGATGCGTGTTTGTTTATCGGGGTCCATTGCCATCAAGCGAATCTGACCTTGAAAATTGTGCGGGGCGGGACGAATTGCTACACCATGGCAATGTGCGCGCAGGCTGGGCACGAGGATGCCATGTTATCGTTTCGCGACATCACGCCGGAGCATATTATCCGTCTGGCCGACAAAGTGCGTGAACTGAAGGGGACTGTCCCGGGGCCCGTCGCGGTGCAGTAGGAGTTGAGATGTCCGAGTTTTCACCACCACCGTCCGGGTTCATGGCCTTCCTCCCCAAGGAATACCAACGAGAGTTTTCCCGTGAGTGGATCATCGGCCTATCGCCCTTTTATGACCAGACCTGCGCGCAATGTTTTACAGTCCAGCAGGGACAGTGGGTCGGTGTAGGCGCACAAGAATTCGACGAAAGTGCGCTGAAATGTGAAGCGCGCTATGGATTGGTGTAATCCCGTGCTGAGATCGGTGCAGATAGCATTGCCTCGACGAGTACTCGTCGCTGCCGTGGCAGTGCTCTATGTACTGGTTGCGCTGCCCTTGCCTTATCTCCTCGTCGACCACTACTCGGCTATGCAGGCGGGAGATGCCAGTCACTCCGACATCGATATCCACGCATGGTTGGAATGGGCTGCCAGTTCGGGGCTGTCCGGAGCGGTCCCCGTCCTGCCGTCCGTGCTGGTTCCGTCACATCCTGTCACGATCTCAATGCCGCAGATTTTCTCGATTCTGCTGGCCCTCACCCTTCAGTCTCGCGGTCCACCCGTTCTCGGTTGATCTCTTCGCATCGTGTTGATTCCGTCAGTGCGCGGACTTGTCCGTGTCTGACGTCCTCACGTGTTACGCGTGACGTTTAGGCAAAGAGTCGGTGAGGGACCGGCGGAGCCAATCTCAGTCCAGTCAACTAAGGAGCGATGCATGCCTGAAGAACGACGACGTCGCGTGATCGATGTGATCACGCCCGTGGATTGGAAAAATGTCGAATGGTTGCGGAGATTCATCACAGAGAATGGACGGATCCTCCCTCGTCGCATGACGGGGAATAGTCAGCAGCGGCAGCGAGAAATTGCCCGTGCGATCAAACGTGCGCGGCATATGGCAATGTTGCCGTTCGGTGGGCGATCAGACTACTGAGTAAGCTAGGACGACGAATCCATTGTGTTGAAGTCGGAAGGGAGAGCGTATGGCAAAGTTGAGCAGTCGATTAAGAAACGAGAAACGCAAGCGATTGGTCGCGCAGTATGCTGAGCGGCGCAAGGCGTTGAAAGCGGTGATCAAGGGGCAGGCGAGTACCGAGGAGCAGAAGCAGGAGGCACAGCAGTCGCTACAGAAATTGCCGAGGAATTCGTCGCCCGTCCGGGTGCGCAATCGCTGTGCGATCTCGGGGCGCGTGCGGGGATATGTGGGCCGATTCGACATGTCGCGGATCGACTTTCGCCTGCACGCGCTGAAGGGTGAGATTCCCGGCGTGCGGAAATCAAGCTGGTAGCCGGCGTTCGTGGCTGAGCGCAAGGAGACGTGATGAAACCTGGTATCCATCCGACGGGCTATCGTCCGGTTGTCTTTCACGATGTCGCGATCGGCAAGCGTTGGGTAATGATGTCGACGGTGCAGACCGATCAGACGACGGTTTGGGAAGACGGACGAACCTATCCAATTTACAAAGTCGACACATCGATGTACTCGCATCCGTTGTATACGGGAACGCAGCGCATCATCGATACCGAAGGGCGAGTCGAGAAATTTAATAAGAAATATCGAGGCCGTGGTGCAGCGGGAGGTCGTCGTGGCGATCCCGCTGTCTGAGCCCCCCGCACAAACCGAGTCGGATGGTAGCCGGCTTCCGGTCACTGTCGTTTGCGGGTTTGTCGGAGCCGGGAAGAGCACGATGGTGTGGAAACTCCTCACCGAGCGAGCCTCCGGGCGTGTGGCCCTACTAGTCCATGACCGCAGCGATGCCGGATTGGATGCAGACTTCTGTCGATCGCAAGGAGTGACCATATTCAGCCTTGGTGAAGTCCTGGCCGAGTTGGTTGAGCGGTGCGTCGGCTGTTCCTTGCGCGACAGCTTGACGAGCGCCGTTATGGCGATCGCCGCCATGGAACGGTTTGATCGACTGCTGGTGGAGTGTTCCGGATTGGTCGAGCCGGTCTTCGTTGCCGAAGTCTTCAACGATGCCTGGGAGAACCAAGAGCCGCTGGCATCAAAGGCACGACTCGATCACCTGGTTACGGTGGTTGACAGCCAGACCTTTTGGGGCGATCTGCACACCGTGGACGACTTGCAGGCTCGCGGTGTGAGTTGCGGAACGGATGACGGGCGGACGATTTCTGAACTGGTCGTGGACCAGGTGGAGTATGCGACGGTGCTGGTGCTGTCCAAGACGGAGGGGCTACCGAGCGGAAAGCTGCGGCGGTTACGGCACCTGCTTGAAGCGTTGAACCCGGAAGCCATGATTTTGTTGATGGCGGATGAATCGAATCTGGCAGGACAAATCCTTGGAGCACGGATGCCGGCCTCGATGCCGATCAGTTTTCAGCCCGGCTGGGCCAAGCTCATCCAAGGTGCGCCACTGCCGACGATTTCATCGGTTCACTGGGCGATGGGGGTATTTCGGGCCACGCGCCCCTTCCATCCAGAGCGTTTGTGGGATCTGATCGAATCCGATTGGGTGGGATTGCTTCGGTGCAAAGGGCATTTCTGGGTCGCATCTCAACCGGAGCGGTGTTTTTCCTGGGAGCAGACGGCCGGATCGAGACATTTTGAGTGTATCGGAGATTGGTGGGCGGCCACGCCGCGGGACCAATGGCCCGCCGATCCCGCGTTTGAGGCAGAGCTCAAGCGGCAGTGGTCCGTCGAGTTCGGCGACCGGAGGCAGACGTTCGGCTGGATCGGCTATCACTTGGATGCCGTGGACTGGCGACGACAACTTGAGCGCTGCCTGTTGACACCGGCGGAGGTGCTGGAGGGTGAATCCAGCTGGCGACGATTTGACGATCCCTTCGCCCGCGCGCTCGCCCAGACCGATGCCCACGACGACGGAGATTCGGACAAGGAGGAGACTGATGGCAACTCATGTGACGACAAAGCCCGTTCCTGAGACTGGGAGAGTTGATCAGCGCTTGCCAGTGACAGTTCTGTCGGGGTTTCTTGGCGCAGGGAAGACCACCGTGCTCAACCACGTGCTACACAATCGAGAAGGGTTGCGTGTGGCGGTCATCGTCAACGACATGAGCGAGGTGAATATCGATGCGAAGCTGATCGAGCAAGGAGGGGCCGAATTGAGCCGCACCGACGAGCAGCTGGTCAAGATGAGCAACGGCTGCATCTGCTGCACCTTGCGAGAAGATCTTCTGAAGGAAGTGGCACGGCTGGCAGAGGCGCGGCGGTTCGACTATCTGCTAATCGAGTCGACGGGAATCTCGGAACCGATGCCGGTCGCTGAGACGTTTCAATTTGAGAACGAATCGGGAGGCGGTCTGACTGGCGTCGCGCGACTGGATACGATGGTTACTGTCATCGATGCGGTCAACTTCCTCAAAGACTATCACGAAGCGGAGGATCTCCAAGCCAGAGGGCTCGGCGTCGGCGGCGAGGATGAGCGCACCATCACAGATCTGCTCATCGATCAAGTCGAGTTTGCCGATGTGCTGCTGATCAACAAGGCGGACCTGGTGTCCGAGAGCGAGCTGTGCGAACTGACGGCCATCCTTGCCGCGTTGAACCCTGAAGCGCGGTGTGTCTCGATTCGGCACGGGCAAATTAATCTCAACGTCATCTTGAACACCAGGGCCTTCGATTTTGAGCGGGCCAGCCAGGCTGCAGGCTGGATGAAAACCTTGCGCGGGCACGAACGGTCCGAGGCCGACGAATACGGGATTACCACTATGGTGTACCGGGCTAGGCGTCCGTTTCATCCAGAGCGGCTCTGGTACTGCTTCCAGGAGTCATGGCCTGGCGTCCTCCGGTCGAAGGGGCTGTTCTGGATCGCCACGCGCTCGGATCTCATCGGGCTGTGGTCGCAGGCGGGCGGGACCGGCAACGTACGGTGGGCCGGGCGCTGGTATGCCGCGATGCCTAAGGATGATTGGCCGGAAGAGGAAGAAGAATATCAGCGCCTCCAGGGAGTGTGGGATCCGGAGTACGGCGATCGCAGTCAAGAACTGGTGCTGATTGGTCGACGAATGGATCATGCAGCGCTGACGGCGAAGCTGGACGCTTGTCTGGTGACGGAAGCGGAATGGGCCTCCGGGCGGTCGTCGTGGGAAGGGAAGCCGGACCGCTTTCCGCCAACGGAAACAGTGGTGGAATCGGATGGTCTGTCGACGACGTCGGAGGAGCGGTAGATGCGCACGGACACGGCGCGGTTGCCGGTGACGGTCTTGTCGGGATTTCTTGGAGCAGGAAAAACCACGGTACTTAACCACGTACTGCACAATCGGGAAGGGTTACGCGTAGCGGTGATTGTGAACGACATGAGCGAGGTAAACATTGATGCGCTGCTGGTGGCTGACGGCGGTGCGGCGCTAAGTCGCACGGAAGAGAAGCTAGTGGAAATGAGCAACGGCTGCATCTGTTGCACGTTACGGGAAGACCTGCTGAACGAAGTCGCCCGGCTAGCGGAAGAGGGGCGGTTTGAGTATCTGCTCATCGAGTCAACTGGCATCTCAGAGCCGATGCCGGTAGCGGAGACCTTTACGTTTGAAAACGCGCAGGGGCAGGCGTTGGCCGACCTGTCGCGGCTCGATACCATGGTCACGGTAGTGGACGGCCCGCGGTTTCTCCACGACTATCGAGAAGGCGTGGAGTTGAAAGAGCGTGGCCTGGCGGTGAGCGAGCAGGATGAGCGGACCATCACCGATCTGCTGATCGATCAGGTGGAATTTGCGAACGTGCTCGTTGTGAACAAGACCGACTTGATGGAACCGCAGGCTCTGCAGGAACTGACAACGATTCTCGCAACGTTGAATCCAGACGCGGTGATCCGCTCAGTGCAATATGGGCACGTATCACCAGCAGAGATCCTCAATACGAGACGATTCGAATTCGCCAGAGCCTCGCAGGCGGCTGGGTGGATGAAAACGCTGCGCGAAGGCACGCGTTCGGAATCCCAAGAATACGACATTGCAAGTTTTGTCTATCGGAGTCGTCGCCCATTTCATGCGCAGCGGTTGGCGGACCAGTTGAGCCGACCTTGGCCCGGCGTGTTGCGCGCCAAAGGGTTGGTGTATTTGGCTGGCCGGCTGGAGTTTATCGGGCTGTTGTCGCTGGCTGGGACTGTGTGGCAACTCGGCCCGATGGGGTGGTGGCGGGCCATGATACCGGAAGAGCAGTGGCCCGACTCCGCTGAGGTGAAGGCGCAGCTCAAGGCGATGTGGCATCCCAATTTCGGCGACCGGCGCCAACAGATCGTCATCATCGGTCAGCGGATGGATGAGGCGGCGCTCCGTGCAGACCTTGACGCATGCCTGCTGACCGATACGGAGCTAGCCGAGGGCAAACCCGCTTGGCAGAAATATCCGGATCCGTTTCCGCGTTGGAGCTGAGTCGGAGTGGGTTGAGAACCCAGGCGTTGAGAGGAAGCGGTATGAGTAACAAGGTAAGCGTTATCGTGGTATCAGGTTTTCTCGGTGTCGGGAAGACGACAGTGCTTCGGCGTCTGGTGCGTGAACTGAATCCAACGCGGACGGCGGTCATCACGAACGACCTGAGCGGATTAACTGGCGAGATCGAGATTTTTGGCGGAGAGCACTACCTTCGTGGTGAAGCTCTTGTCGAGTTGACGGCTGCATGTACTCAGTGTTCCTTGCGTCAGCATGTCGCTGAAGCAATCATTCGGCTGACGAGCTTGGGCAAATACGACACCATTCTCATTGAAAGTTCAAGTAGCACGGATCCGCTCCTGATCGCCAATCTCTTCGATGCCGATGAGACCGAGGGGGTCACCGTTTCCGCTGTCGCGCGTTTGGACCACTTGGTGACGGTCGTTGATGCGGAGCGTTTTTGGGAAGACTATGAGTCCGGGACCACGCTCCGTGAGCGGGGGCTCGGCACGGGACCGGATGATGCGCGAACCCTCGCTGAATTACTGGCGGATCAACTGGAATTCAGCACGACGCTCGTGCTGAGCAAGTGCGATCGTGTGACACCGGTCGAGCGGGAGCGTCTTGAGCGGTTTCTTTGGCAGGTCAACCCTGATGCAGGGTGCATGGCGGTGTCTCAGGGAGACCGCGATCCCTTGTTGCTAGAGACTACGCGCTCTCATGAGGGGGCGGCGCTAGAAATCACACCCGGCTGGATGCATGCGTTGAGCGGGACGTCGCTGCCAAAAGGCGATCGTGCAACAGGGACGTTCGTCTATCGAGCGAAACGGCCGTTCCATCCGTTCCGATTTTGGCTGTTAATGCAAGAGGAGTGGCTGGGTGTGCTGCGGTCCAAAGGATATTTCTGGATCGCCTCACAACCGAAGACTTGTTATATGTGGTCGCAGGCTGGCGCCAACTGCCTCTACGAGCGGCTAGGCCGCTGGTGGGTGGCGATTCCGGATCGGCACTGGCCGAATGAAGAGGAGGCACTCGACGAACTGCGCAAGGTGTGGGATCTCGAATTTGGGGATCGCCGGATTGAACTGGCCTTCATGGGCGAGGAGATTGATCGCGTCTACTTGAAACGGCGGCTAGATGCGTGCCTGTTGACCAGAGCGGAGCTTGCCCTGGACGAAGAGCTGTGGCGTGCCTTTCGTGATCCCTTCAAGAAACCGACATGGGAAAAGCGGCACATGCGCGCTGAACGGCACGACTTGTTACCGGAGGAAGAGGGCTGAGCTGATGTTTGATCTCGAAGAGATTCAAGCAGTGGACAAACGGGGTTGTGAGCTCTGCAATCTGCGCGAACACAGTGAAGGCCGTGATGTCGTCACCCGCATTCGAGTTGTGGACGATTTAGAACGGCGCGCGGCGACGGGAGAGATATGGCAACTCTGTCGATGCTGTCAGATTGCCGTGACGCTCTGGGACAGCGGTGGTGTGGCTGATCTCCCGAGCGCATGACGGACAGCCAGGCCAGCGAATCAACGAAAAGGAGGAATGATGGGACGCTATTGTCAGGTGACCGGGAAGAAGCCGGTGTCGGGAAACAACGTGAGTCATGCCAACAACAAGACGAGACGGCGATTTGTGCCGAACCTACAGCGCAAACGCTACTTTTTGACAGAAGAGAATCGCTGGATCACCTTGTCGGTCTCAGCGCACGGGATGAAGATCATCAACAAACGAGGCCTGGCTCCGGTGGTTTCAGAAATGCGGGCGGCCGGAGAAAAGATTTAGCAAGGAAAGAGGGGATGCATCATGCGTGAAGTCATTGCCGTGGCCTGTATCGGCTGCGAATCGCCGGGCAAATCGGTCTATTGGACGACGAAGAACAAGAAGAACGATCCGGACCGGATCGAACTGAAGAAGTATTGCTCGTATTGCCGCAAACACGCGGCGCATAAGGAAAAACGGTAAGACGTTTGTGCCACATCCTCACCTTCATCGCAGCCGCCACATCGGCGCGCGCCGCGCCTATCCGGCTTTGGCGTTACCGCAGCCGTTTATACACTAATAGGGCGTCGCGCAACGCGACATCGTGAATTATCTTCGCTCCTCTGCTATCATCCGCAGCATTATGAAGGCGGCTCCGCTCTTAATTCCCCGCTCCCTTGCCACCAAGCTCCTCCGTCTCTACGACTATCCCAACCCCCGCAAACCGGGCCAAGTAATTCGCGGATACGATCGCGCGCATGCGCTTCGAACCGCACGCATGTGTGCGGCGGTTGCGTTTCGCCTGGGCCATGATCCGAAACGGCTGGTCCAGTATCAGATTGCCTGCTTGCTGCATGATCTGGGACGGGCGGGGCTTGATCGGAAACTGTTTGGCCGCATCTGGTCTTGGGCCAAACAACATGGCATTCCCACGCGGCCACGCGAGTGGCGGGCCGTGCATCCAAGGACTCCATACGGCAGGGAAACAGAGGCTTTTTTGGCCCGCTATCGTGATGAGTTAGGTATGGCCGGGATCCTAATGGACTCTTGGGCTGTCGAGCAGGTGGAGATGCGGTTGGGTTATGCGCGGCGACTAGCACGAGTACTACGGCGAACCAAGCCCGCCTTGAATAAATTGCGCGTGCGATGGTCTCCCTGGATGCAACGGGTTATGCTCTACTATTACTATCCGGAAAAACTTCAACAGTCACCGGCTTGGGTGCGGCAGCTGGCAGAAACTCTGGTTGCCTGTGAGCAGTTTGAAGCCTACAACAATCGGGAGCGTGGCCAGGATTATTATACGCGGACGCAAGAGCGGGCGCAGGAAGCGTTCGCGTATTTGGAGAAACTGCGGGGGGACGGCATTCTCTCCGATGCCGTTGTTAGTGCGATCAAGGGCTTAGCGGCCGAAGGGGCATTTGATCGAATTCTCAGCGAGGCCCGCGGGCAGGCGCTTTCACGAAAAGAGATGGCCTATGTGCATTCGATGAACGAGGGGGGATAATGCCGGTTTATAGTCTTCCGCTCAAAATTTCGATGTCGGGCGATACGCAGGTCGAGAATATCACCTCGCGGGTACAGCAGGCTCTCGATGGCGCTGCTCTTAAGGCTGGCATTGTGACGGTGTTCATCAAGCACACGACGGCGTCCGTGTTGATCATTGAAGATGAACCGGGGATCAGGACTGACACGAAGGCCCTGTGGGATCGGCTGGTACCGGCCGATCCAAAGTGGCAGCACAATACCAGGAATCCCGGTGAGGACAATGGCCACAGTCATCTGCGCGGGCAGCTGCAGGGGCAATCTGTCACAGTTCCATTTAACGGCGGACAATTGGAGCTGGGGACGTGGCAGCAGCTTGCAGTCGTAGATTTCGATACCCGAGCAAGGTCACGCGAGGTCATTGTCCAAGTAATTGGGGAGTAGGCGACTGCAGGCAATCTAAAGGCCCGTTGGTGCAACGCACCAACGGGCCTTGTTACTGGCTCCCCGGGCAGGACTCGAACCTGCGACCAGCCGGTTAACAGCCGGCTGCTCTACCAACTGAGCTACCGGGGAACGGTATTTGGCAGATGGTGTAGGTTATACTAGCACAAATTGCTGGCTGGTTCGAAACAACTCACACATCGAAATCTTCCGTCTCGTCTTCATCCTCGTCGGTCGCGTCGGTGTTTCCCTCCGCCAGAGACACGTAATGCTTGGCCCAGGACAGATAGATGTTCCCGCTGTCCTTCATGGCCTCGGCCCCACCCCGCAGCTTGGTCGCCACCTCGGGGTCCTTCCCCGTGGCGGCGATCTCGGCCGATCGCTGTTGCAGCGCCTTGGGAAACCGGACCATCAGGTCCTTGATTTCCTCGAACAGGCCGGACAGGACGTTGTCTTCAGATTCCATGGTTTTCGTACCAGAAAAAAACCCCATGGCCGAAGCCATGGGGTTGTCTGTGCTGGGGTCGGGGAGGCCGGTCAGCCCTGGTAGGCTTGACCCAGCGCCGCCGATTCACCCTTGTGGGACATCAATTTCCCCGTGGCGCCGACTGCCTGCATTTCGATGGCATTGTGCTTGGCGGCGTTGCAGACGACGACGCACAACTCGCAGCCCTTGCAGCGGCTGATGGTGACCTCCGCCACCATTTTGGGGGCGTTGAGGTCCAGGCAATTGGCTTCCGGACAGTACATGATGCAGAGCCGGCAGCCCTTCTTAGCCACACACTTTTCATCAATGACTTGCGCGACATTGTACATGAGAGCGCGAATCCTTCCTTACGCGGCGACGGCAGGATTGCCGACGCGCAGCTCAATCTTGTTCTTTTCCGCCCATTCCGAGGCGATTTCGTAGGCCCGCTTGACGGTTGCCAGATTTTTCTGGAGCAGCATTTCCTTCTTGGCAAACTTCTTCTTGATTGCTTCGTCCAGCGACGCCGTACCGCCGGAGGCGACGAACTTCTTGCCAAATCGTTCTTGGAGTGCCGCATCCAAGGCTTCCATGGACACGCACTTGGTGATGCCGGCCACCGAGCCGATCATCGTCATGTTCGTGGACAGCTCCGTGCCGGCTACTTCCAACGCGATCTCGGTGCCGGGGATGTAAAACAGGGCCACGTGCAAATCCTTCAACCGCTGGACGTCCTCGTCGGACAACAGGGGCAGTCCCGAGTTGATGATGACGACGCCGCCCTCTTTGATGCCCGAGTAAAAGGGCATGGTATAGCTCTTGCCCATCGTAATCACCTGCGGGTGGAACACCTCGATCACATCCGGGAAGACCAGCTCGCCACGGTCGTAGATTCGCTCGATGCCGATTCGGCAGTAACTTTCTGCCGGAGCCATGCGCTTTTCAGCGCCGAAGAACGGGTTGGAGATCGAGAACTTGCCGTCCTTGTTGGCGGCCATGGCCATGACGTGGGCTGCTGTGACGGCGCCCTGTCCGCCGAGGCCCGACATCCGGATATTGAGCCGTTTCTTGATCATCGCGCGCTCCTTTTACTCCGGTCTAGGCTTCCTGCGTAGCGCCGGCCAGTTGCTTGGCCGCAGCCTTCCGTTCCTTGTCCTTTGCAGCCAGTTCGGCCAGGAACTGCTTGGCCGGCTCGCTGACGTATTCCTTGTAGGCGAACCGCTCGGTCGGTTTCTCCGAATCGCGCATTTCCTGGAGGCCCTCCATGCTGTTCTTGCCGATCTCCAGGATGCAGGGCGTGTAGAGCTGCAGATAGGTTGGACCGATCTCGCGAGCGATCAGCACCGCGTTCCGGATCACCTTCTCGACGAGCGACGGCTTGCTCACCGTACAATTCACGACGTAGTGGCAGCCGGACTCACGGGCGATCTCGGGGAGGCGCACCTTGTCGAATAGTTTGCCAACTGGCGCCATCTTGGCCACGAAGCCTTTTTGCATCAAACCGCTTTCCTGACCGCCTGTGTTGGCATAGAGCTCGTTGTCAAAGCAGATTGTGGTGAACTTCTCCTGGCGAAACCAGGCCTGAAGCGTCATGTCCAGTCCGATGTCCACCGTCGCGCCGTCGCCGGCGAGCACCACGACGTCCTTGACCTTGCCGGGGAACCGGACCGTCAGTGCCCGCTTGAGGCCAGAGGCGATGGCGTTCTGGTTACCGAATAACGAGTGGATGTTGTGCACCGCCACCATCGGAAACACTAAGCTGGTGCAGCCGGTGGAGCCGACCATGACCGTGTCTTCCGGGGCCGGCAGCGAGGCCAGAATGTAGCGGAACGCCATGGATTCGGGGCAGCCGGCGCAGAGCGAATGCTCCTCGATCAATTCCTTGGCCTGGCCGATGTCCTTCCAGCCGCGGTCCTCCTTACCGTAGGTGGCCCGCTTAACCAGATCCTGATAATCCTGGGGCATGATGTCGAACAGGTCCGGAGAAATCTTGATGCGTTCCTTGCTCATGTTGCCTCCTCGTTTGGGGCGCTCGAATTCGTATTTGCGAACAACCGGTCAGCTGCCGCGGCCGGCCAGGGAAACAGTTTGCATCCCCAGCGTGGTCTTGATCTCGGAGACGATGATCTCCGGCGGCATTGTCATGCCCCCGCACACGTGCGGGCCGGCATGCACGCGGTCGCTGTTCGGGATCGTGGCCCGGATTTCCTTGGCTAGCCAGCCGGTGACGTTGAACTCCGGCACGAAGATGTGCTTGGCGTTCTTCGTCGCCTCGCGGATTTCGTCGCCCGGCCAGGGCCGCAAGGTTTTGACTTTCACGAGCCCGCAACGGACCCCCTCGTCCTCCAGCAAGCGGATCGCTTCGCGGCCCTGTGACACGGCGGTGCCGGAGGCCACGATCATGATGTCCGCGTCGATGTTCTCAGTATCGATCAGGCCATCCAGCCACTTAATCGAGTGCTTGCGCGACCGCTCGATCGCTGCCCAAACTTCCTGCTGCCAGCTGGCATGCGTGGCATAGCTGATGTAGTTACTCTTCATAACGAAGGGATCGCGCATCATCCGGACCGGGGGACATTCCATGTCCATGCACGGGACCGGCGAGCGATAGGGGTCGTAGGGAGGCAGGCACATGTCCGCCGGCGTCAGGTTGACGACGTCCTTCGTGTGCGTCACAAAGAAGCCGTCGCAGCAGAGCGCCAGTGGCAGGTGCACGTCCGGTTCCTCGGAAACTATGTAGCCCTTAAGAATCCAGTCGAAGAAGTCCTGCGCGGTCTCTGCGTGCCACACCAGCATGCCGGTATTCAGCAGGTAGGCGATTTCCAGCGTGTCTGGTTGGATCGACAGCGGCGAGTTGATGCCGCGGCAGGTGACAATCATCTGGATCGGCAGCCGCGCACCCGCCCACATCGGGAAGTTTTCCATGGCCCGCATCGTGCCTGGGCCGGCCGTTGTCGTGAACACCCGCGCGCCGCCAAAGGCTGCGCCGGCGCACTGGCTCATGACCGCAAATTCGCTCTCCCCTCGGAAGTAGTCGCCGATGTAGCCTTCCGCGAACAGCTCACCGATCAGCGCGGCCGCTTCGCTCTGCGGGGTGATGGGGTAGGCGATCATCACGTCGCAGCTGGCCCGCCGGATGGCTTCCTTGATGACCTCGCTGCCCGTGAAGAACGACGGGGTACGAGGCGCCTCGTGGAGCAATTTCCAGGCGTCTGTGTAGGTCTGGTTTTTCTTGTTCTGGGTGCCGATGAAGGATTTATTCTCCGCCATGGTCCGGCCTCCTTGTGTGCTTAGCTGACGGCTTTGCGCGTGGCGTTGGGATCGAACTTGACGCTGCCCTTGAGTCGCTTGACGGTCTCGGCCAGTTTCATGATCTTGTCGGCGGTGGCATCGCGGAAGGACAGCATGGCGTCCTCGTGGCCCGCCTGGGCGCACATCGCGACCGTGTAACAGGACGTGCCGCCGCGGATGATCTTCAGGGATAGGTTCGCCTGGTGACAATGGACGCCGACGAACATGCAGGCGTCGATCTTGTTGTGCCAGATGGTCAGGTTCGGGTGGTTTGGGTTGATCTCGACTTCGGGGTTGATCTTCGGATACTTCGGCCGGTAGTCCGGCATGGGAATCAGCATGGCATGCTGCTGGGGCGTCACGCATTCTTTGATCGTGTTGTATAGGTGTCGAATGGCCGCCGCTTTCTTGGCCGCCTTTTCGTTCCAGGCCCAGAGTACCAACGGCCCCGGAAAGATTGTCGGGACTTTGGCCAGCAGGAACTGGCGTGCCGCTTCCTCGAAAGCTTTCTCTTCCTGGACAATTACGCCGTTGATGTGCGCCTCACCAGGGTTGGGCAACCGGATGCCCATGGAGGCCGCGGCGGGCGGCAGAAAGTGTTCAGGGCCAGGCAGGACGCGGTACTGGGTCATTCCCGTAAACCCCTTGGTAGTATGCTGCAAGGTCTCAGTCCTCGCAGGATAAAGAACAATCCTTAAACAACCGCAAATGTGCGCGTACTTTATGCTTTTTTCGGTCGTTTCTGCAAGCCCACAGAAGGCCCACCCCAACGGAATTAAGAGCTACCCAGGTAGAGGGTGCTAGGCCTTTCGGGCCGATGCCTGACTTAACGGACATGGCACGCGCAATCAAGTCGTCGGAGTATAACGATGATGCAACGGAACTGTCAACGACGATATGGGAATCTTGTCCAATAAATTCGTATGCTTAGAGGGGATCGCAAAAAATATTAAATGGCTATGGATCAGGGATGCTCGAAAAGCCAGCGACTTTAACGCGGGTCTTGTTGGAATCGAGGGAGCCGGTGCAGTCACGAGCATCTTTGGTCAGTTGACCCTTCTGGAAGCGGGCAGAGAGTGTTGTGAACAGCAAGAGAGGATTAAGCGGTTAGTCGGGTCAATACAGAAAATAGTCCTGCCAGTTGTGAAACATCTAGCTCGGTCGAGTGATGGTTAGCGGGACTCTTTTGGTTTGGGCAGGACCTGCATAAAGGGATGGACTTCGACGCGGGTAAAGACTCCACCAGTTGTATAGGGATCGTTTTGAGCAAAGGCTTCGGCTTCAGCCTGTGAATCGGCTTCGATAATGATCAGGCTGCCGGTCTTGTCAGTGAGGGGACCCGCAATCACAACGCGTCCCTGCCTATCCAGCGGCTCCAAATTGGCTAGGTGGGCCGGGCGGTGGAGCTTGCGCTTTTCCTGTCCATCAGGGCCATCGAATCCAAGGATGACGAATTTCATGGGTGAATGAGAAATGAGAGCGGACGTGCGCGAGGGGTTAGCAATGATCGCTGTCGAGCGGCTGGCGTCCGGCATAGCCGCTGTGGACTTCGTGCCACCAGCCAACTTTCGATTCGCCGAGTTTCCAGCACAGATAGACGACGCGCCCTTTGTAGAGGTGCGGAAAATCGCAGAGGCCCATTTCGACATCCTTCACCAGCACGCCCATTTCCTGAATTTCCCGGAGATGGTCATTGATCTGTTCCAAAGCCAAGATGTAATGCGGAGCGACAAAGCTACCACCGCCGAACTGAGCGTTTTTACTGGCTTTTTTTATCTCGTCTTTGGTTTCAATCAACACGGACTTACCGCGCTTGACGGCGGTCAGATGCTCTTCCAATGTGGGGATGAGCCGGTTTGCCTCCGAGAGACTGAACAAGCGATCGGGATATTCGTCGTCGTGTTTTGACATGACAATGATTCCAACTCTGAATTCAGGTTTTAGCACAAACTGCGAAGCCCGCGCAATGAACGCGCGCGCGACAGAAAATCTGTTGACAAAACGGTCCCAGCCGAATAGTATGGGGCGACAGTACTTTCCTGATTTGTAAACAGACTTCCAACTCCCAGTCATACGTTCCGGAACGAATCTCGCAACCATTCATTCGTACACCGGTTCAGTGGAGCGGGAACACACATGCGGGCCTAGGCGATGCCCGTTAGGCGATTAAGGAGACTCGGGGCCCAGCCTCAGCGCTGCGCAGTATCCTCTCCGGATCACACAATCATCGTCGTACGGCCTCAAGGGACATCCAGAAGGACAGCGGGTAGAAACGAGAGTGAACCGGGGTGCGGCCCCGATTGCAGGGAGGTGGATAGGCAACATGTTGGAAGAGAAGACCATGCATCTGGCTGAGTTGAAGCAGAAGAGCATCGCGGATCTGAACGAGGTGGCACGCGATCTCAAAATTGAAGGGGCGGCAAATCTGCGCAAGCAGGAGTTAATTTTCGCCATCCTGCAGGCGCAGACTGAGAAAAACGGCTCGATCTACGGAGAGGGTGTGCTGGAGACCCTGCCGGACGGGTTCGGATTCCTGCGGGCGCCCGACTCCAACTATCTGCCGGGTCCCGACGACATCTACATTTCGCCGTCACAGATCCGCCGCTTCAACCTCCGCACCGGGGATACCGTCTCTGGCCAGATTCGCCCTCCCAAGGAAAGCGAACGCTACTTCGCCCTGCTGAAAGTCGAAAAGGTCAATTTCGAAGAGCCAGAAGTTGCGCGGGACAAAATCCTGTTCGACAACCTGACGCCGCTCTACCCCGAGGAGCGGATCAAGCTGGAGTACGATCGGGAAGAATACTGCACGCGGATCATGGAGTTGACCACCCCGATTGGCAAGGGGCAGCGCGGCTTGATCGTCGCGGCACCCCGCACCGGCAAAACGATGCTGCTCCAGGCCATCGCACGCGCGATCATCAAGAATCATCCCGAGGTTGCGCTCATCGTGTTGCTGATCGACGAGCGTCCGGAGGAAGTCACGGACTGGCAGCGACAGGTCAAGGCAGCGGAGGTGATCAGCTCCACGTTTGACGAGCCGGCCCAGCGTCACGCACAGGTGGCCGAGATGGTGCTGGAGAAGGCCAAGCGCCTCGTCGAGCATAAACGGGATGTCGTTATCCTGCTAGACAGCATCACCCGTCTGGCGCGCGCCTACAACACGATCGCGCCGCCCAGCGGCAAGGTGCTCTCCGGTGGTTTGGACTCCAACGCGCTGCAGCGGCCGAAGCGGTTCTTCGGGGCTGCTCGCAACATCGAGAACGGCGGAAGCCTCACTATCATGGCTACGGCCCTGGTGGACACCGGCAGCCGTATGGACGACGTGATCTTTGAAGAGTTCAAGGGCACGGGTAACATGGAAGTGCATCTTGACCGCCGACTGGCTGATAAACGGATCTTCCCCGCGATCGACATTGCACAGTCCGGCACCCGCAAGGAGGAGCTGCTGGTGGACAAGGACCGGCTCAACAAGATGTGGATTCTCCGCAAGGTGCTCAGCCCGCTCGGGACCATGGAGGCCATGGAGTTTCTCATCGACAAAATCGGTGGCACCAAGAACAATCAGGAATTTCTGCAGTCGATGAATAGATAACGCTAAGAGCTCGGAGCGAATAGCTTCGAGCATGCCGGCTGCTGGCTATTTGCTTTTCGCTGAGGAGAGAGAAATGAAAAAAAGTATTCATCCGGTGTATCGGGAAGCCAACGTCAGTTGCGCCTGCGGAGCCAAGTTCAAGACGCGCACGACGGTCGGCGACCTCAAGGTGGACATTTGCTCCAATTGCCATCCCTTCTTCACGGGTACGCAGAAGATCTTGGATACGGAAGGGCGTGTGGAGCGGTTCAACAAGAAGTACGCCAAGAAAACGAAGTAAGGGTGGCGCGATCGCAAGCCTGATTCATTAGCGCGAGTCACCAGAGGGACCCTGCTTCGTTGAGGGGCAGGGTCCCTCTGTTTTTTTGACGGATTTCGGACTGAAATGCGGTGCGGGGCGGAGTAACGCGAGACATAATTCTTGATCGGGCAGGTGCCCGCTGTCTTTTGTAAGCGCAGTTATGGCTGACACGAACACGGCAGAATCTAAGGAAGCGTTGCTGCTGGCTAAGTGGGAAACCACGGCCAGGCGCTTCGACGAGCTGACGCGCCAGCTCACGGAGCCGTCCGTCCTCAGCCAGCCTGAGCAGCTGCGCAAGCTCAACAAGGAGCGTAGCGATCTGGAGGAAATCGCGCACCTCTTTGCCGAATTCCAGGCACTGACAAGACAGCTCGCTGATGCAGAGCAGATGCTCAGAGATGCCGGCGTCGACGCCGGTCTGAAGGCGCTCGCAACAGAGGAAGTTCGTACGCTTCAGGGACGGCGCAGCCAGATGGAAGAGCGGGCAATGGAGCTACTAGTGCCAAAGGACCCACGCAACGAGAAGAACATCTTTGTGGAAATCCGGGCGGGCGCCGGTGGCGAGGAGGCCGCGCTGTTTGCTGGCGATCTGCTGCGTATGTACATGCGCTACGCGGAACGGAAACGGTTGAAAACGGAGTTGATGGAGGCAGACGAGACCGGCATCGGTGGCTACAAGAATGTCGTCCTGCTGGTCGAAGGTAAGGGGGCCTATGGTCAGCTCAGGCACGAGAGCGGCGTGCACCGCGTCCAGCGGGTGCCGGCTACGGAAGCCGCCGGACGCATCCACACCTCGACGGTGACGGTGGCGGTGATGCCGGAAGTGGAGGAAGTCGAAGTGCAGGTCAATCCGAATGATCTGCGTATCGATACCTTCTGCTCCTCAGGTGCCGGCGGGCAAAGCGTCAATACGACTAAGTCAGCCGTACGGATCACGCACATTCCGACCGGCGTGGTCGTTACGTGTCAGGACGAGCGGTCGCAGTTGAAGAACCGCGCTAAGGCCATGCGGACCCTGCGCACGCGGATCGTCGAGGCGGAGAAGGACAAGCAGGAGGCCGTGATCGCGCAGCAGCGCAAGTCGCAGGTTGGGACGGGCGATCGGAGCGAGAAGATTCGGACGTACAATTTTCCGCAGAACCGCGTGACGGATCACCGCATCGGTCTGACGCTGCACAAGCTCGACCAGGTCATGGAGGGCACTCTGGACGAGATGATTGAAGCCCTGAAGGCTGCGCAGACGAAACAGATGGTGGAGGCCTCCTGATGGGCACACTGACGGATGCGCGGATCGTGACCGTCGGCGACCTACTGCGCTGGGGCAGGGTGCAGCTTGCGCAGGCCGGCATCGAGGACGCTGCGCGCGAAACCGCGTGGCTGCTTGAGCATGCCTTGGGAATGACAGCACTTGAAGTGCGCGTGAAAGGGGCCCAGCCGGTTGAGGGGAGTGCGCTGCGCCGCACAGAAGCGCTGCTTGCGCGCCGCGCAAGCCGCGAGCCGCTGCAATATCTGCTTGGTACGCAGGAGTTTTGCGGGCTGGAATTCTCCGTCGCGCCCGGCGTCCTGATCCCGCGGCCCGAAACGGAATTGCTGGTCGACGAAACAATTCTCCGCGTGACGGCGCAGGCGCATCCGGTCATTGCCGACGTCGGGACAGGCTCAGGCTGTATCGCAGTGCCGCTGGCGTGCCGGGTTCCGCAAGCAGCACTGTATGCCGTTGACCGTTCTGCCGACGCGTTACGGATCGCGCAGCGGAATGCAGCGCGTCATGGCGTGCTAGCGCAGGTGACGTTTCTGGAAGGTGATTTACTGGTGCCGTTGCGCGAGCAGGGTATGGCCGGTCGGGTGGACGTGATCGTCTCCAATCCACCCTATATTGCCGAGCGCGATTGGGATATGGTGCAGCCGGAAGTGCGGCTCTATGAACCGCGTCTCGCACTGGCGGCCGGCGAAGACGGCCTGGCAGTTTATCGGCGCCTGGTGCCGGAGGCGGCGCAGATGCTTTGCGCCGCTGGCTGGATAATTCTCGAAGTCGGACGGGGGCAGGCAGGAGCAGTACGTGCGCTCATTGAGGCAACGGGCCGCTACGGTGCCATGAAGACTCGGACAGACGCAGCTGGCATTGAACGGGTGGTCATTGCGCAGAAACGATGAAGTATGATGAACGATGGGCAGAACCAACTTTTTCGGTGCGTGTGCCTACTTCATCATTGATCATTCATAGTTAAAAGACCATGGATAAGATCATCATCGCGGGTAGAAAGCGGTTGCAGGGCGAGGTGAAAGTCAGCGGGGCGAAAAACGCCGCGCTCCCGATTCTCGTGTCGATCATCCTGGGTGGTGGCGAATGCACGGTGACGAACGTTCCCCGCGTAGTGGATGTGGTCACGATGGGCAAGCTCCTCGGCATGCTGGGGGCGTCGGTGAAAGCCGAGGGCGACCGTGTAACGATGAAGATGGATGCAGTGCGCTCCTCCGAAGCGCCCTACGATCTGGTACGCACGATGCGCGCGTCGGTTGTTGTATTGGGCCCGCTGCTGGCGCGGTGGGGCGAGGCCACGGTGTCGCTGCCCGGCGGCTGCGCGATCGGTTCCCGGCCGGTGAACCTGCACCTGGCGGGGTTGGAAAAGATGGGGGCACGGGTCACCGTCGAGCATGGGTATATCAAGGCAACGGCCTCCCGTCTCAAGGGTGCGCGGATCTGCCTGGATTATCCAACGGTGACGGGGACGGAAAATTTGATGATGGCGGCCTGTCTGGCCGATGGCACGACAGTGCTTGAGAACGCAGCGAAAGAGCCGGAAATCGTGGATCTGGCGGCATTTCTCGTCAAGCGCGGCGCGCGCATTACGGGAGCGGGAACGGATCTGATTATGGTGGAAGGGGTCAAGGACTTGCGCGGGGCTGATCACGAAGTCATTCCGGACCGGATCGAGGCCGGCACCTTTCTGGCGGCGGGTGCAATCACGAATGGCGACGTCTGCGTGCAGGCCTGCCGGCCGCAGCATCTGGAGGCGGTCACCGCGAAGCTGCGGGAAATGGGCGCGGAAATTACCGAGGACAAGGAGTCGGTGCGCGTTAAAGCAGCCAGGCGGCTGAAGAGCGTGGACGTGAAGACCTATCCGTTCCCCGGGTTCGCGACCGACATGCAGGCGCAGGTGATGGCGGCCATGTGCGTGGCCGACGGCACGAGCGTGATCAACGAGACGGTGTTCGAAAGCCGCTTTATTCATGTGCCGGAGCTACGGCGCATGGGGGCGGAGATCAAGGTGGACGGCAGCCACGCGGTCGTGACGGGCAAGGCGAAGCTCAGCGGGGCGCCGGTCATGGCGTCCGATCTACGGGCGAGCGCGGGACTGATCGTGGCGGGGCTGGCGGCTGAGGGTGAAACGGAGATCGCGCGGGTGTACCATCTGGACCGCGGCTACGAGCGGATCGAGGAGAAACTTAACGGGCTGGGTGCGGCGATCAGACGAGTGCCGGGGGCCGGCCAGATGGCAAAGGGGCAGGCATGATCACAGTAGCGTTGTCGAAAGGGAAATTGCTGGAGCCGGCTATTGCCTTGTTCAAGAAGGCAGGCTATGCGGGTAAGAGCGTGTCGGCGGAAAGCCGGCGGCTGATCATCGAGTGCCCCGAAAAAGACCTCACGTTCATGATCATTCGGCCGAGCGATGTGCCGACCTACGTCGAGTACGGCGCGGCGGATGTTGGTGTGGTCGGGAAGGACATGCTGCTGGAGCAGAGCCTCGACGTCTACGAGCCGCTGGATCTGCAATTCGGCGGCTGCCGCCTGTCGGTCGCCGCAAAGCAGGGGCACGCGGTGCGCGAGCGTCTCTCGGCGAAGTTGCGCGTGGCGACAAAATATCCGAACGTCACGGAGCGGTACTACAATCAGAAGGGGATTCCAGTTGAAATCATCAAGCTCTACGGATCCATTGAGCTCGCGCCGGTGGTGGATCTGGCTGATCGCATCGTGGATCTCGTGTCCACCGGCCGTACGCTCAAGGCGCATGGATTAGAAGAGGTCGAGGTGATTGCGGAATCCACGGCGAGGCTGATCGTGAATCGCGCTAGCCTGAAGATGAAGCACGAGGAGATTGCCGAACTCATGGCGCGCCTGCGTCGCCGCCGGGCCAGGCCCCAGCAGTCGCCGCGGGTAAATAAGAAGCGGGGGATGCGATGATCAAGGTGCTCTCAAGTTCGGACAAGGCCTTCAAGGCGGTCCTGAGGAAAATTGCCGGCCGCGCCGGCGCGGCGAATGGCAAGGTGGACTCGAGCGTTAGGACGATTCTCGCCGCAGTAAAGCGGGGCGGCGACAACGCCATCATTCGCTACACTAAAAAGTTCGACCGGGCTTCGCTGAAGCCGCTGCAGTTCCGCGTGAGTCCGCAGCAGATCAAGGAGGCCTATTACCACATCCGTAAGGAAGAAGGGGACGCGCTCCGTTTTGCTGCGCAGCGCATCATGGCTTTCCACGAACGGCAGCGCGGCAAGACCTGGATGTATCAGGACAATGGCGCGACGCTGGGTCAGATGGTCGTGCCGATGGATTCCGTTGGTCTCTACGTGCCGGGCGGTAAGGCGATATACCCGTCCACGGTGCTCATGTGCGCGGTGCCGGCCAAAGTAGCGGGCGTCAAACGCGTCGTCATGTGCACGCCCGCGCCTAAGGGCGTCATCAGCCCCTATCTGCTGGTGGCGGCCGATATTGCCGGTGTGGACGAGGTCTACCGGATCGGCGGCGTGCAGGCGGTCGGCGCTATGGCCTATGGTACGAAGACGATTCCCAGGGTGGACAAGATCGTCGGGCCCGGCAACATTTTTGTGGCGACAGCTAAGCGGATGCTCTACGGGCAGGTGGCGCTCGACATGGTCGCGGGCCCAAGTGAGTTGCTCGTGGTCGCGGACGAACATGCAAAGGCGGCGCACGTGGCGGCCGATCTGTTGTGCGAGGCCGAGCACGACGAGGATGCGCAGGTGTGGCTGGTGACCGTGTCGGAGCGACTCGCGCGCGAGGTGGGCCGGCAGTTGTCTGAGCAGGTGAAGAAGCTCAAGCGCGGTCCTATCGTCGCCAAGGCGCTCGCGCGCCATGCCGTTCTCATGGTGGTCAACAACATGGACGAGGCGATCGAGGTGGCCAACGAGATCGCGCCGGAGCACCTAACGCTCACGGCGGAGCGACCGTTCGACTATCTCGAAAAGGTCCGGCATGCGGGTGCGCTTTTCTTGGGGCGCTATACCCCGCCCGCCGTGGCCGACTACATCGCCGGGCCGAATCACGTCCTGCCCACGGGCGGGACGGCGCGGTTTTTCTCGCCGCTGTCGCTCGACGACTACGCGAAGAAGAGTAACATCATTGCGTACAGCAAGGACGAGCTGATGCGGGTCAAGGATCATCTGCGTCGTATCGCCAACATGGAGGGGTTCGACGCCCACGCCAATTCACTGGAGATTCGATTCTAATGGCACCGACACGAACAGCCAAGCCGCGGCGCGCCCGCGGCGCCGACTCTGCGCGACGGGCAGTCCTCAAGCGGACGACGAAGGAAACGAATATCTGCGTGGACTGGACGCTGGACGGGACGGGGCGGACCCATATCAAGACGCCGATCCCGTTCCTCGACCACATGCTCGACCTGCTGGGCCGGCATGGGTTTTTCGACCTGACCATCAAGGCTGTGGGCGACACGCACATCGACGATCACCACACGGTTGAGGACATCGGTATCGTGCTGGGCGACGCGCTTAAGCAGGCCCTGGGCGATAAGAAGAGTATCCGGCGGTTCGGATTCGCCTCGGTGCCGCTGGACGAGACGCTGGCGCAGGTGACGGTGGACCTCAGCGGGCGTCCGTACCTCGTCTACAACGCGCAACTGCCGAACCGACGCATCAAGGACTTTGATCTGTATCTGTTCCAGGATTTTTTCGAAGCCTTCGTGGCGCGGGGTGCGTTTAATTTGCACATCAACGTGCTGTATGGGCGCAACCCGCATCACATTATTGAGGCGACGTTCAAGGCCTTCGCGCGGGCGCTGGACCAGGCGACCTCGCTGGACCCACGCGTCAAAGGCGTGTTGTCCACTAAGGGGAGCCTGTAAGGACGTTAGTCGTCATCCGTCATTCGCCGGAGAAGGGCGAGTGCTCTACGAATGGCGAGTGACGAGTAACGGATGACGATAGTCGCCATCATTGACTACGGCATGGGCAATCTGCGCAGCGTGCAGAAGGCCTTCGAGACGGTCGGGCATGCGGCAGTCGTGACACGCGATCCGCGCACGATCAAGGATGCGGATCGCGTCGTGCTCCCCGGAGTCGGAGCCTTTGCCGACTGCATGGCCAATCTTGAAAAATATGGCCTGGTGGAGCCCATCCGCAGTACGATTGCCGCGGGCAAGCCGTTCTTGGGTATTTGCCTGGGGCTACAACTGCTCTTTACGGAGAGCGAGGAATTCGGCGTGCACAAGGGCTTGGACGTGCTGCCAGGAAAAGTCGTGCGGTTTTCGTCTGCGAGCAACGCGGAGAAACTCAAGGTGCCGCACATGGGCTGGAATGGCGTGGTCGTCCAACGCGAGGCACCGCCGCTGACGGGCATCGCGTCCGGGGAGCCGTTTTACTTCGTACATTCCTATTGCGTGGAACCGCGCGACCGCGCGGTGGTGGCGACGATGACGGACTATGGCGCGCCGTTTGTGTCGAGCGTCTGGAAAGACAATATTTTCGCTTGTCAATTCCACCCGGAAAAGAGCCAGGCGGCGGGGCTGCGACTCATCAAAAACTTTGGAGCCTGGCGCACATAGCCGTGGGAGGGAAGGCGTAAGGAGTGAAAACCGGATGAGGAACGATCTCGCAAAGGCTGCGTGCCTCACGGCGTACGTACTCACGGTCTTCATGCTCGGGGCCTGCGCCTTCACGCCCAAAGTCACCTCAGACGTCTCGCCGAAGATCGGTCAGTATCGCGTCAAAACGGTCGTGGTGCTGCCCTTCGAGGCACTGATGACGTCGCAGACGACGGATGTCAACCGGTTCGACGAAATCACCGTCCCGCAGGGCGCCAAGCGGTCGGATATCTCCGTCTCCGTCCCCCCGTCCGGCGAGCGGGTTCAGCCGGTTCCGCTGGGCGTATCGGCCACGGCAGCCGAGCGGGTCACGCGGTCCTTCTACGGCAAGCTGAAGAACTGGGAGGGGCTTCGGGTCTTTTCGCCTGACGATGCGGCGGCGGCGCTCAAGGCGCTGAAGGGTGAGATCAATCACGAACAGCGCGCGGCCAAGGTGGCGGTGAAGATGTCGCTCGACGCGGCGATCATCGGCCGCGTACTCGTCTATCAGGAACGGAAGGGGAGCAAGCTGGGCGGCGAAACGGCGGCGGTCGGTTTCGAGGTCAAACTAGTAGCAGCCGACGGGACGACGCTCTGGGTCGGCAACTATTACGAAAAGCAAAAACCGCTGACAGAAGACGCCAAGGGCGCCCTCGAACGCGGCTTCGTGTTTGTCACGGCGGATGAGTTGGTCGACTACGGGACCTTCTACTTGGTCGAGAAGTTTCCCTTTGGTGCGAAAGCAAAGCGGTAAGTCATGATTGTCATTCCAGCAATCGATTTGAAGGACGGGCAGGTCGTTCGCCTCACGCAGGGCAATTTGCACCAGGCCACGGTCTATTCGAAGGATCCAGTCGACATGGCGCGCAAATGGCAGGATCAGGGCGCGCAGATGCTGCACGTTGTGGACTTGAACGGGGCTTTCGAAGGCGAGCCGAAAAATCTTGCGCACGTCGAAGCGATCGTCAGCGCCGTGTCCGTCCCGATCCAGGTGGGAGGCGGCATCCGTTCGCTCGACACGGTGCGATCCTATCTCGGTGTCGGCGCCCAGCGCGTCGTCATGGGTACGACGGCGTTGCGGGAGCGCTCCTTGCTGGAGGAGATCCTGGAAATATTTCCTCAGCGTGTGGTCGTCGCGGTGGACGCCAGGAACGGTCTCGTCGCAACCGACGGCTGGAAGACCATCACCAATATCACCGCTCGTGCTGCCATCCAGTCCCTCTCGGGTCTAGCGCTGGCCGCGATCCTGTACACCGATATCGCCAAGGACGGTATGATGGCGGGCCCCAACCTCATCTCGCTCAAGATTATCGTGGACGAATCGCCGGTGCCAGTCATCGCCTCCGGCGGCGTATCGAGCCTCAAGGACATTACAGCCATCAAGGCAATGGGATTGAATGTCGAGGGCGCGATTCTCGGCAAGGCGCTCTACGAAGGTAAAATCGATCTGGCGAAAGCTAACGCCGTGGCCGCTTCGTGAACAATGACGCATGAACGCCGAAGTTGAATGTAAATTGTCCGTTCGTCATTCATAGTTCTTGGTTCATTGTTGGCTCCCATGCTCACCAAGCGCATCATTCCGTGTTTAGATGTCAAAGACGGCAGGGTGGTCAAGGGGATCTCCTTCGTCAACCTGCGAGACGCCGGCGATCCGATCGAAATCGCCAAGGCCTACGATACGGACGGCGCTGACGAGCTCTGCTTTCTCGACATCGCCGCCACCTACGAAAACCGCAAAACCATTCTGGACGTTGTGGCCCGCACGGCCGAGCAGGTCTTCATGCCGCTCACGGTCGGCGGCGGGGTCCGTACGCTTGAGGACATACGCAATCTGTTGACAGCCGGATCGGACAAAGTCAGTATCAATACTGCGGCGGTCGAGCGGCCAGAATTCGTGCGCGAGGCGTCCGCCCGGTTCGGCACGCAGTGCATCGTTGTGGCAATTGATGCGAAAAGGCGTGCAACAGGAGGATGGCAAGTGTTTACCCATGGCGGGCGCACGGCAACAGGCATTGATGTCGTCGAGTGGGTAAAGAAAATGGAAAACCACGGTGCGGGAGAGATCCTGCTCACCAGCATGGATCAGGACGGCCGGCAAAGCGGATATGACTTGGAATTGACGGCGGCGGTCTCCGGCGCCGTGTCCATCCCGGTGATCGCGTCGGGTGGCGTTGGCACGCTGGAACATCTGTATGACGGCTTCACTAAAGGAAAAGCGGACGCGGTGCTGGCCGCCTCCATTTTGCACTACGGCACGCACACGATTCCGGAGGCGAAGGCGTATTTGCGGGGGCGCGGGATCGCGGTGCGCAGTTAGGCGTGTGCAGTATGAATGATGAGGTTGCGGGGAAAGGATAAAGTGCGCAGTAGGAATTGGGAAGTGAAGGAACGTTCGGTTCAGCAGGTCTAGCGCATCGCGTAAAGTTGGAAGCCATGGATCTCAACCACCTGAAATGGGACAAGCAGGGTCTGATTCCAGCCGTCATCCAAGACTGGCGGAGCGGAACCATTCTCATGCTGGGCTACATGAATCCGGAGTCCCTCCAATTGTCACTGGAAAAGAAGACTATTCACTTCTGGAGCCGTGAGCGTAAGCGGATCTGGGAGAAGGGCGAAACTTCCGGCAACAGGCTCCTTCTGAAAGACATTTTCGTTGACTGCGACGGTGACACGCTTCTGGTCAAGGCGGAGCCGATGGGCCCGACCTGTCACACCAACGCGTGGACCTGTTTCTTCCTGCGCATGCGCGGAGACGGGTCGGGGCAGCTGGAAAAAACCACGGACGGGTTCGGCGCCGGCATCCTCGACACGCTCTACCGGACTATTCAGGATCGCAAGGCGCATCCATCAGCGGAGTCCTATACGTCGACACTGCTCACAGGCGGTGTGGATAAGGTACTCAAAAAAGTCGTCGAGGAAGCGGGTGAAGTCGCGCTGGCAGCGAAGGGTGGCAAAAAGAATGAGATCGTCTATGAAGTGGCCGACCTCCTGTTTCATACGCTCGTCGCGCTGGGCTATCACGATGTTAATCCGGATGAGATCTACCGTGAGCTGGCAAATCGTTATGGCGTCTCCGGTCTCAAAGCAAAGGTGAACTCGGCACTGGAAAAAGGTGCAACGAAGTGAACGACTGCCTCTTCTGCAAGATCGTCGGGAAGAAGGTGCCCGCCAAGATCGTTTATGAGGACGATCAGTGTGTGGCCTTCGACGACATCAGCCCGCAGGCGCCGATCCACTTTCTCGTCATTCCCAAACGGCACGCGGCGTCCGTGGCCGAGCTGGGGGCGGCCGATGCCGGTCTGCTCGGGCATCTGATGCTGACCGGCGGTACGGTGGCAAGGCAGAAGAACATCGCTGACGACGGCTACCGGTTTGTGATCAACACAGGGAAATTCGGCGGCCAAACGGTCTTCCATCTGCATCTGCATGTGCTGGGCGGACGCCCCATGCACTGGCCGCCAGGATAGGCACGCGACACAGTCAAGTTCGTGCCGCTCCTATCGTCGGTAGGGGGGGATATGGCTGACGACACGTATCATCGCCGGATTGATGTGCTGGCCATCGGGCTGTTCGGACTGGCGGTTGGCGCCTTGACATTGGGCGTCGCACAACTGGGGTACATTCCCGAAAAAGACCGCATCGGGACGCTGGTCATCGCGCTGCTCTTTGGCGGCATCGTGCAGATTCTGGCCGGTATCACCGACATCCGCTACCATGAGCAACTTGGCGGCACCGCGCTGACGATGTACGGATTTTTCTGGACGACCGTCTGCACGGCCAAGCTGGTCAGCGCCAGCACGACGTTTCAGTTGAGCATGGTGCTCTATGCGCCGATCAACTTTGTCTATTTCATATTTTCGGCCGTCATGGTCTATCTCACAGCCTTTCGAAACACCGCGCTCTGTATTCTGCATGCGGTGATCACCGTCACGTTCTTCACCACATTTCTCGCGCGCTTGGACATTCTGACCGAAACCATTCCCGGTATCTTGCATATCCTCGTCGGCTTCCTGGCCTTCTACCACGCGGTTGGCAGTCTGACGGCCTCTTTTACCAACCGGGAACTGCTTCCGCTGGGCCCTCCGTTGCTGCGGCATAAGAGCGGCCGATAGAGCCAAAACAGCGGGGCGCAACGCGGCCACGGGCATGACGGATGCATTTCTCGCAGGCCATCCGCACACCGACTTTCCCTGGCGAGTGCGCCAAGTTGCGCCACGCGTAGCGGCCGGGGAAGGTCTATCGCCGGTGCTGTAGAGAGACGAACAGCGAAATCCCGTCCCGATCAAATCGCTATCACGACGCCATTGCGGCCAGCGCGCAAGCTATATGGGACGAGTACTTTCGGGATTAAGTAAGAGAAAAGCCGCTCTTCCTCCGTTCGCAGGTATGATATAAAGGCGGTATGGATATTGAAGCATTTCGTCTCATGGTATCCAGAAATCCAAAGGGGTTTCTTGGGCGGTATGGCCTTGGGAACAAGATCCTCCAGGAGGGCGGGGATATGAACGAGGCCGTCGAGCATCTAAGCGTGGCTGTCGAGCTCGATCCCGTCCACGTGGCTTCGCATCTGGCGCTCGGACGTGCGTTAGTCAAATTGGGTCGGCAGGAGGAGGCGAGAGCCGTGCTTCAGGCCGGCATCAGCGCAGCCGTATCGGGCCGTTCGAATGGCGGAGTTGATCTGGTTCCCGAAATGCGCGCGTTGCTGCAGGCCCTGGGGTGAGCGGTCCACCTGGCATGCTCCCGTTGCGTGTCTGCCGTAGAAGACCCAGCGCACCCGGTTCTGTTCGACTGCCCGCTGCACGAGGAAGATAGCTGTCATGAATCTTGATGAAGCCCGCAAACGCATTGAGTCAGCAATGGCGCAGTATGGGGAACATGCCGGCATGGCCATCGAACTGGTCATCAACGAAGTCCGTTCAGACCAGGGCGCTCGCGCGGTCAACGAGCTGATTGACGAATTCGACCTGGAGCTTCAGTACAACATCGCGCCGATAGAATCGGATTATTCAAGTAGCTAGTTTCCGTTCCTGCCTCACTTCAGCGATGCCAGATCAATCACAAACCGGTAACGCACGTCCCCGCGCAGCATGCGCTCGTAGGCCTCGTTGACCTGCTGAATCGGGATTGTCTCGATATCGGCGGGAATCTTGTGTTTGGCACAGAAGTCGAGCATGTCCTGCGTTTCCTCGATGCCGCCGATGAGCGAGCCAACAAGCCGTCTCCGCCGCATGATGAGCGGAAAGGCGCCGAGTGGTGTCGGCGCCTCGGGCGCGCCGACGAGAATCATCGTGCCATCGGTCTTCAAGCATTCGAGGTAGGCGTTTAGATCGTGGGGCGCCGAAACTGTGTCGAGGATGAAATCGAACCGGCGGGTGAGTTTGGCGAGTACCGACGGATCGGAAACGACGACGAAGTCATCCGCACCGAACCGGGCGGCGTCCTTCCGTTTCTTGTTCGAATGACTCAGGACCGTCACCTCCGCGCCCAGCGCCGCGCCGATTTTCACGGCCATATGACCCAGACCGCCAAGTCCAACCACGGCGAGTTTGTCCTTCTTTCCCACCTTCCAGTGGCGCAGGGGAGAGTAGGTGGTAATGCCGGCGCAGAGCAGGGGGGCGGCCGCATCGAGCGGGAGTGTCTTGGGCACGCGCAGTACGAAGCGCTGGTCCACGACAATCTGTGTGGAATAGCCGCCGTAGGTCGGCGTTTTTAGATCCATCTCAAGACCGTTGTAGGTCCAGGCCACGTGCGTTTCGCAATATTGTTCTTGGCCCTTCTTGCAGGAAGGGCAGACACGGCAGGAATCCACGAGGCAGCCCACGCCGGCGCGGTCTCCGGCCTTGAACCGCTGCACCTGCGCACCCGCCTGGACCACGGTGCCCATGATTTCGTGCCCGGGTACCATCGGAAAGATCGCGCCGCCCCATTCATCTCGTGCCTGATGCAGGTCGGAATGGCAGATGCCGCAATAGCGGATGTCGATTACCACGTCGTTCGGGCCCGGTTCGCGCCGTTGAATGGAGAAGGGGGCGAGCGGCGTCTTGGCGGTTGTGGCGGCATAGGCGTTTGTGGGGCGCATGGGAGTCTCCTCAAAATGGTGCGGCATTGTGCGGTCGAGCACCCCGTTGATGCAAGACCCACCGCGTATCTCGTCGCGTGTAAAACGGGGCGCGTATTTCAGGAATTGAGCCGGTAGGAGACTGGATATGCTTCATGAGATACGCTATTCTGGTTTCACCCATTCCATGACGATTACCGCCTACAATCAGGTTGCCATGCCCTCGTTCATGTACGGGACAGCATGGAAGAAGGAGGCGACGACCGGCCTCGTACTGCAGGCCGTGTCGGCGGGCTTTAGAGCTATTGATACGGCCAATCAGCTCATCCATTATGACGAGGCGAGGGTGGGCGAGGCGTTGCTGGCGCTGGCGAAGCAGGGCATCGGGCGCGAGCAGCTCTTTCTGCAGACAAAATTCACTCCGACCAACGGCCAGGACCACCGTACACCCTACGACCCCCATGCCGACCTCACGACCCAGGTGCGGCAATCCTTCGACAGCTCACTGGTTCATCTGCACACGGACTATCTGGATTCGTATGTGCTGCACGGGCCTTACGTCCGGCGCGGGCTGAGTGAGATGGACTGGGAGGTCTGGGCGGCGATCGAGTCGCTCTGCAAGGCCGGCAAAACAAAAATGATTGGCGTAAGTAACGTGTCTGCGGAGCAACTGACGCTTCTATGCGAGAAGGCGCAGGTCAAACCGATGGTGGTGCAGAACCGCTGCTATGCAGCCTTCGGCTGGGATCGTGACGTACGGGCTATCTGCTACAGACAGGGGCTCATCTATCAGGGCTTCTCACTGCTGACGGCCAACCAGGGTCTTTTCCTTGAGCCAGCGATGCGGACCATCGCGCAGCGGTATAAAACCGGCGTGGCGCAGGTGATCTTCCGCTTCGCCCTGCAGATCGGCATGCAGCCACTGACCGGTACGACAAGCCCGCAGCACATGGCGGACAATGTTCTCTGCGAGCAATTCACGCTCACCGATGACGAAGTGAAAATGATCGAGACAATTGGGTGTTGAGGGCAGTGTGCACGGTCTCTCCCCAGTGGGTCATCGCCGGCGGGGGGCCAGCAGCACGGGCACCCATCGTAGTGGCTCGTCGGCGCATGTTCAAGGCGGGCTGCTGGGGGAGTTCAGCCGGATTTTTTCGCCGCGGTCGCCGTTGACTTCACATTTTCCCGTCTGATACAGTTCGGGGCTGACTGTGCTGATTTTTCAAGCCTTTCCAGGTCCATCTCGGCAGATTCGGTGCGCGGTATCACAGGCAAAGGAGCGGCACCGGCGTGAGCAGCGGTTTGATTCCCCAAGAGATCATCGAGCAGGTCAAAGAGCGTACCGATATCCTTGATGTGGTCTCTGGCTACGTGAGTCTGACCAAGGCCGGCCAGAACTTCAAAGGCCTCTGTCCCTTCCACAACGAAAAAACGCCGTCGTTCATGGTTAGCCCCTCGCGGCAGATTTTCCATTGCTTCGGCTGCGGCGCGGGCGGCAATGCCTTTTCCTTCGTCATGAAAATGGAGGGCACGTCGTTTCCCGAAACCGTCCGCGAGCTGGGCCGCAAGGCCGGTATCGAGGTGCCGACAGTCCGCGGCGTGCGGCCCTCGCAGGAGGCGGGCCAGCGTGAGAAACTTGAGCAGATCAATGCGGCGGCGCAAGCCTGGTTCCGGAGCAATCTCGCCCAGGCCGAGGTGGGCCGGGAGGCGCGGCTCTATCTCGCAGACCGGGGCATATTCGAGGACACGGTCGAGAGTTTCGGCTTCGGCTGGGCGCCGCAGACGTGGGACGGCCTGCTCAAACATTTATTGAAGTCCGGCTACACGATTCCAGAGTTGTTGGCGTCCGGACTGATTGTGCAGAAAGACGGGGGGGGCCGAAACCTGAAAGACCCCTCCGGCTACTACGACCGGTTCCGCTCGCGCGTGATGCTGCCGATCTGCGACCTGCGCAAGCAGGTGCTCGGCTTTGGCGGGCGCATCCTGGGCGAGGGCTCGCCGAAATATCTCAATTCGCCGGAGACGCCGCTCTTCAACAAGGGGCGCGCGCTCTATCTGCTGGAGAAGGCGCGGGGGGCGGCCGGCAAGACGGCGGATACACTGATTATTGTGGAAGGGTATTTCGACGCGATCGCGCTGCACCAGGCGGGGATCACAAATACCGTGGCCACGCTCGGCACGGCGCTGACGCCCGATCACATTCGAACGATCCGCCGTTACGTCAACAAGGTCGTGCTGCTGTTTGATCCGGATGAGGCGGGCGTGCGCGCGGCGCTGCGGACGCTAGACCTCTTCGTGGACAGCGGCCTCGGCGTGAAGGTGGTTTCGCTGCCGGGCGAAGACGATCCGGATACGTTCATCCGCAATCAGGGCACGGAGGCCTTTGCGCAATTGCAATCTGCCGCGCCGAGCCTGCTGCATTTTTCCGTCGCACACAGCTTGACCAAGGTGGGCTCGACGTCCATCGAGGACCGCATTCGCAGCGTGGACGAGGTGTTGCGCATCCTTCAGAAGACGAACAACCGGTTGGAGAAGGAGGAATACACAAAGCAGGTGGCCGAGCGGCTGGGCGTGAACCAGCAGCGGCTGATCGAGCGCTATCCGGAACTGCGTCCGCGCGAGGGGCGCTTGGCGCGCCGAGCGGCGCCTGCCGCGGCCGCGGCGCCGACTGGCGCTAGGTTCAAAGGTGCCCCGGAGGAACGCGATCTGATCCATCTGCTGCTGCAAGGGCAGTTGCTACCGACGGACGTGCAGCGGCTGGAGGTCGAACTTTTTTCGATGCCGGCCTGCAAGCGGATTGTGGAGATCGCGCTGCGGTCGCTAGATGAAGGACGCGTGTCTGTGCGGGCCACGCTGGATGAGGCCCTGGCTGATGTGGCCTGCGCCACGGTGGCGACGGAACTCTCGCTGTCGGAGCAGCCCTATGACGACGTGCGGCAGCACGTGGCGGATTGCTTGGACCGGCTGGAGCGCAAACACCTCGAAGGCACGATGAGTCGCCTGATCGTGCAACTTCGCGAAGCAGAGCAGGCGGGGCGGGCTGACGAAGCCCGACAGTTGAACGATGCGGTCAATGCGTTGCGGTTGAAGAAATCGGAGCGGACAGCGGTTTCTGCTGCGCCAGGAGTTTCATAGAGGTCAGGTTGTTCAAAAAGGCCGTCCAGCACGGCCGCAGCGAGTGAGGGACCGAGGCGTACGTTTGTCGGTACGTCAACGTCCCGAGCGATGCGAGAACAAAGCTGGTGGTCTTTTTTAACAGCGTGTGAGGAGACGGGTATGGCTAAAGACGAAATGCTGGTAGAAGTCAAAAAGCTCATCGCCATCGGCAAGGATAAGGGCTTTATCACCTACGACGAGCTGAGCAGTTCCTTGCCGGCCGAGCTGGTGTCGTCTGAGCGGATGACCCACCTCATGACGATCTTCGGCGAGATGGACATCGAGATCGTGGATGCGCCGGAAGGCGAACAGGCGCGCAGCGCCAAGAAGCCGTCAAAGGCGCGTGATGCGGAGTCCGACGACGAGGATGAGGAGAAGGAGGGGTCTGAGGGCAACAAGAAGCGGATTGATCTCACGCCCGGCGTGCTGAGCCGAACCGACGACCCGGTCCGGCTCTATCTTAAGGAAATGGGCAGCGTCGCGCTGCTGAGCCGTGAGGGCGAAATCGAAATCGCCAAGCGAATCGAAGAGGGCAAGAAGGACATGTCCATGGCCGTCTTCGGCCTGCCGATGACCATAAAGACTGTGCTGGAGATTTCAGAGCAGATTAAGAAGGAGAAGCTCAGCGTACGCGAAGTCGCGCAGACGGCCTACGATGAGGAGATGGACCAGGAAGAGCGCGAGGAAATGGAGCAGGACGACACCGAGCTTCGCAAGAAAACGCTCGAGGCGCTCACCAAGGTGCGTCGGCCCAGTACGCCTGTGGTGGCACTCTACAAGAAGCTGTGGGCGGCGCGGGGCAATCCGGTCAAGCAAAAGCGGATCAAGGCGCAGATTAAAGACGTGCGCGTGCCGGTGGTGGAGCGGATCGAGGCAATCAATTTTCACCCGTTGTTTAAGGACAAGCTGGTGCAGCGCGTGCGCCAGGTGGCACAGGAAATTCGGTCGGCTGAGCGCGAGATCAGCAACTGTTATCGCCGGCTGGGCGCGTCAGGTGAGGCGGGGGCCGAACTGCTGCGCAAGCTGTCACGCGATCGCCGCGGCTTGCTCGCCGTAAAGCGGAAATGCGGCTTGCCTGAGGAGTCGCTCCTGTCTATCAAGAAGATCGTGGCTGAGGCGCGGGCAAAGATCAGGCGGATCGAGTCCGAAGAGGCGAAGATGACCTCCGAGGATCTCAAGGAGTCCGTCAAACACCTCGACCTGGCCGACGACAAGATGAAGCGCGGCAAGGCGGAGCTGGTTGAGGCCAATCTTCGACTGGTTGTCAGCATTGCCAAAAAGTACACGAATCGGGGCCTCCAATTCTTAGACCTGATCCAGGAGGGCAACATCGGTCTGATGAAAGCGGTGGACAAGTTCGAGTACAGGCGCGGGTACAAGTTTAGCACCTACGCGACGTGGTGGATCCGGCAGGCGATTACCCGCGCCATCGCTGACCAGGCGCGCACCATCCGCATTCCGGTGCACATGATTGAGACGATCAATAAGCTGATCCGCACGTCGCGGCATCTGGTGCAGAAGCTCGGCCGCGAACCCACCCCGGAGGAAATTGCCGAGCGGATGGATCTGCCGCTGGACAAGGTGCGGAAGATCCTCAAGATCGCGCGTGAGCCGATCTCACTGGAAACGCCCATTGGCGAGGAGGAAGACAGCCATCTGGGGGATTTCATCGAGGACAAGAAGGCGGTCTCCCCGCTAGACGCAGCCATCCGCTACGATCTGCAGCGCCAGATCAGCACTGCGCTGGAGACGCTGACGCCACGCGAAGAAAAGGTGCTGCGGAAGCGGTTCGGCATCGGCGAGAGCACGGACCATACGTTGGAGGAAGTTGGCCAGGACTTCGAAGTCACCCGCGAGCGCATCCGCCAGATCGAAGCCAAGGCGTTGCGCAAACTGCGGCATCCGAGCCGGAGCAAGAAGCTCCGCAGCTTCGTCGAGAGCCTGTAGAGAAATAGAGGACTTGAATCTTTTCCCGGCGTGGGATGACCGCGGTAGGGTTGATGGGGCAGCGAATATGGGTCGTCCGAGTGCCAGCGCCATGGAATGAGCTAAGGACAGGGCCCATAGCTCAGGTGGTCAGAGCGGGAGACTCATAATCTCTTGGTCCCAGGTTCGAATCCTGGTGGGCCCACCATACCACGCTTCGCTTGAGCTGGTGGATACCCCCTTCAGGCGGGGGGTGGTTTCAAGATCGCACTGGCGAGGTGGCAGGTCCTTAAATTTGCGGACGCGGTCGCAAGCCCTGCCAGTGATATTTCTCAGAGGGCAGTTAAATGTGTCGTTGTAGATGTCTTTGGCGCTGTGTTACTGTGACCATCGTGACGGCGTATCCACTCAGAGGCCTCTTTGAATCCGCAACTGCGTCCGCTTATTGATTTGCAGACCCTCGATCTCCGTATGTCGGAGATCAAAGACTCCCAGCGCAAGCTTCCTGTCCTTCTCGAAACCGCTCAGGCCCCGCTCAATGACGCGACAAAGCAACTGGACGATCTGACCGCTTCGCTCGACACCGCGAACAAAGAAAAACGGTCGCTTGAAAAGGATCTGGAGGCGCACGAATCCCAGACGGAAAAGATGCGCACGCGACTGAGCGAGCTCAAGACCAACAAGGAGTATCAGGCACATCTTTTCGAAATCGAAATGGCCAACAAGAAAAAAGGTGAGATCGAAGAGCGTATTCTGATGTGTATGGAGCGGCTCGAGCAGCAGCAGAAGGCGGCCAAGGAGGCCCAAGCCAAAAAAGCCGAGGCCGAAAAGCTGTTCGCGGAAGAAAAATCAAAACTCGACGCGCAGCAGGCGTCACTGACGGCTGAGCTGGTCGAATTGGAGCAGAAGCACAGGGACGCCTCGGCCCACGTCGAGAAAAATCTACTGGCGCGCTACACGAAGCTGAAGGCCTCGCGTAAGGATCAGGCTCTGGCGCCGGTCCGCAACGGCATCTGCTTTGGCTGCAAGCTGCAATTGCCGCCTCAGCTTGTCGCCCAGGTCCGGCGCGGGGATCTGCTGCTCAATTGCAACTATTGCCACCGCATGCTCTACTGGGAGGGGGCGGCGGCGGAGGAAGTAGTCCCTGCGGCCGCTGCCACGGTAAAAAAGCAGCAGGACGAAGCGGGTGAGTCGGTTTAGCTCTCCTCAGTCTGTCCCAACACAGCTTTCGTAGTCTTGAAGTGCAGCTTGGCAACCATGCCGAGCCGCTCTTCTCCGTGCTTTTTGACGATCATTTTGGCAGCTAGTTCGACATGGGTGGCCCCTTTTGGCAGCATCGTACCTACTTCCTCTGAGAGGCGTTGGAGGCGAAAGAGAAATTCCGCGCGGGCCAAAATCGAAGCAGCTGCAACGGCCAGATCGGACTCGGCTTTTGTCCGCTGGATCAACTGGATCTTCTTCCCTTTTTCTTTCAGAGCGCTGAGGATGAGCCGTTCATTGCCGAATTGGTCAGCAATGGCCAGCGGGCAGTCCACCTGCTCCAGTAAATTTTCCAGCGCCCGCGCGTGTCCCCAGGCCAGTAGGCGATTGAGATTACGGAACTTGGGATAGAGTTCGTTGTATTTTTGTGGGCCGATGACGACGATGCTGTATTTGCAGGCTTGGCGCAGGTCCCCGGCGATCTCCAGCACGCGCCCGTCGGAGATCTTTTTGCTGTCCCGTACCTCCATGAGGCGCAGCTCCGGCTCGAGCTCGCCCGTCACGTGGGCGGCAGCAATGACCAAGGGGCCGAAGTAATCGCCCTTGCCGGACTCATCAATGCCAATCCGATTTCCCGAGGTCGTCATGCCGGTTGCAGCCATACTGCTTGGATGTTGAAAAAAGCTGCCAGCAGCGTTCTCGCATCGCATAAATCCTCAACGTGCTGACAAGCGTACGCTTCGGCCTTTTGCTCGCGGCGTCCTTTCTGAAAGGTCTTTATGAACATCCCGGAGGGAGCGTGAATCGGTGAGGACTGTAACAGACGTTGTACAGACGGTCAATTTGCTTGCCCGAGTGCTGGACGGTTGTTATAGTGAGGCTGCGCGAGGGAGAGGGCCGGATGATCGCTGGCCGCAAGGCTGGAGGAAAGTCCGGACTCCAAGGGCAGGGCGCTGGGTAACACCCAGGCGGAGCGATCCGACACAAGCGCAACAGAGAACAGACCGCCGATGGCCCCCCAGGCTCAGGAATGAATCTGGCGAGGCTCAGGTAAGGGTGAAACGGTGGGGTAAGAGCCCACCGCGTTCATGGTGACATGAACGGCACGGCAAGCGTCGCCCGGAGCAAGACCAAATAGGGGGGCACTCCGAGGCTCAACCATATGGGAGTCTCGGAACGGCTGGCTCAGTCAGGCCCCCGGGTAGGTCGCATGAGGCCCGAAGTAATCCGGGCCCCAGAGAAATGATCATCCCCGTCACAAACGGGACAGAATCCGGCTTATAGGCCCTCTCCCTCGCGCCCTTTAAGCAGGATGTTGAAAAAGCCCGCCCGCCGTCTTCGCGGTGGCCCGTGTTCTTACGACATGTTAAAAAATATGTCTCACTGGTGACGCTCATTATCCCTGGCGGCGTGGCCCCCTGCAGCTTACGACTTGACGGGCTTTTTGAATATCCTGAAGAAAGACCGTATCACACCCCGCAGTCCTTGCCTGTTTGCTCTCTCAATCGCTCGACGAAACTCTCCCTCCGTGACCGTGCCCGAGAAGGCTTCTACCTGGTCAATCAGCACCACCGGCACACGTTCGCCGTAGCGGATGGCGAGGTCGGATGTCTCGTCTACATTGATTCGGGTGAGGATGAAAGGATGCTCGGCCTGGACTGTTTTGGCGATGCGTTCGACCACGTTGCAAAGGTGGCAGTCCGGCCGGGAATAAATAATGACCTCAGGCACGGCGGATCCTCTGCGCCAGAGAGTGAAAAGGTTGACTTGCCGTCAAAGGCGATGCTAGTATCGTATGCTCTATCCTATTGTTTTTTGAACAGAATTTTCCGTTTGAGGAAAGGGTGAACCGATGAAGCTCACCGGCGCGGAGATATTTCTGGAATGCCTTAAAAAAGAAGGCGTTAAGACGATTTTTGCCCTTCCGGGCGGCGTCGTCCTGAAAATCTTCGACGTGTTGCATCAACAGAAGGACATTCAGGTTGTGTTGACCCGCCATGAGCAGGGCGCCGGCCATATGGCCGAGGGTTACGCCAAGGCCACTGGCAAGGCCGGCGTGGCGCTGGTGACGTCTGGCCCCGGCATGACAAACGTGATCACCGCGCTGGCCGACGCCTACATGGATTCCGTGCCCCTGGTGTGTTTCTCCGGCCAGGTGCCCACGAGCCTCATTGGCAACGACGCGTTCCAGGAGGCCGACAACATCGGCCTGAGCCGCCCCTGCACGAAATACAATTTCCTCGTAAAGGATGTCAATGATCTCGCGACGACGATCAAGGAAGCCTTCTACGTCGCGACGACCGGGCGCCCCGGCCCCGTGCTGGTGGACATTCCCAAGGACGTATCCATGAACAAGGCGGAGTTCAAGTATCCGGCCTCCGTCTCGATGCGCGGCTACAACCCGACCTACGATGGCAACAAGTGGCAGATCAAGCAGGCGGCCGAGCTGATCGCCAAGGCGAGGAAGCCGGTGCTCTATATTGGCGGCGGCGTGATCTTCTCCGAAGCCTCGCAGGAAATTCTCGAGTTGGCGGAGATGTGCCAGTTACCGGTGGACATGACGTTGATGGGGCTGGGCGGGTTTCCGGGTGAGCATGCGCTCTCCATGGGTATGCTGGGCATGCACGGCACCTACTGGGCCAACATGGCGATCCACTACTCTGACCTCGTGATTGCAGTGGGGGCGCGGTTCGACGATCGGGTGACGGGCAAGGTCTCGGAATTCTGCCCGCATGCGAAGGTTATTCATGTCGACATCGACCCGACATCGATCCGCAAGAACGTTCACGTGGACGTTCCGATCGTGGGCGACTGCAAGACCGTGCTCCGCGAGCTCGTCGATGTTCTTAAGGCCACGGTAAACGGCGATCAGAAGGAACTGCGGAAGCCCTGGTGGGACCAGATCAACGACTGGAAGCAGGCGCATCCGCTGGCCTATCAGCAGGATGCCCATGGGCCGATCAAGCCGCAGCATGTCGTGAAGCGGCTCTACGAACTCACAAAGGACCGCGATCCGATTGTCTCGACCGATGTGGGGCAGCACCAGATGTGGGCGGCGCAGTACTTCAAGCTGGCCAAGCCAAACCGGTGGCTGACCTCCGGCGGGCTGGGCACGATGGGCTTCGGCTTCCCAGCGGCCATGGGCGCGCAGGCGGCCTTCCCCGGACGGCTGGTCCTCTGCATCGCCGGCGACGGTAGTGTGCAGATGAATACGCAGGAGTTGGCGACCGCGGTGGTGAACAAGCTGCCGGTAAAGGTTGTCGTGCTCAACAACGGTTTCCACGGCATGGTCCGGCAATGGCAGGATTTGTTCTACGAGGGCCGGTACGCGTCCAGCTTTTTGGATGTCTACCCGGATTTCGTGAAGCTGGCCGAGGCCTACGGGGCGGTCGGTCTGCGCGCGAAGACCGTGTCGGAGCTGGACGGCGCGATCAAGGAAGCGATCTCGATCGACAAGCCGGTGTTTCTCGACGTGCCGACCTATCCATACGAGAACGTCTATCCAATGATTCCAGCTGGCGGCTGCAATCACGAGATGATTCTGGCCGATCCGCCGGAGTTGAAACAGAAGCAAAAAGCCGGCGCGCCGACTCCGGTCGCAGGCGAGGACAAGGACACCGTTCTCACCGCATAGCGGTGAGAACGGGGTGGTCAGTTTTAAGTTGTTAGTGTTCGGTGAACCGGGAACGTACAACTGAAAACTCATCACTGTTGAAGGGAACATGGAACACATCATTTCCGTGACCGTGGAGAACAAGTTCGGCGTGCTGTCGCGCATTGCCGGTCTGTTCAGCGGGCGTGGCTTCAACATCGAGAGCCTCTCGGTGGCGCCCTCGCTCGACCCCTCCACGTCCATGATGACCATCGTCACCACTGGAGACGATCGGATCGAGCAAATCGTCAAACAGCTTAACAAGCTGATCGACGTGATCAAGGTTGTGGACCTCAGCGAGAACGAGTTTGTTGAGCGGGAGACGGCTTTGATTAAGGTGCACACGAAGTCGGAGGACCGGGCCGAGGCGCTGCGCATCGCGGACATCTTTCGCGCCAATGTCATTGATTCGACGCCGGGCACCTACACGATCGAGGTGACGGGAAGCGTGCGGAAGATCGAGGCGATCATCAACCTCCTGCAGCCGCTGGGCATCAAGGAGCTGATCCGGACCGGCCGCGTGGCGATCGCGCGGGAGCCGATCCGGCCGGCCATGACCCATCCCAAGCGGATCGCCAAAGAGTAGTAGAGTGCCCGTCCGCCGATTGTTCAGGCAACATTTTTACTTGTGAGGAGCGAGTGATGAAGGTCTATTACGACAAAGATGCTGACTTGCAGCAGATTAAGAACAAGAAGGTGGCCATTATCGGCTACGGCAGTCAGGGCCATGCCCACGCGCTGAATCTGAAGGAAAGCGGCGTCAATGTCGTCATCGGTCTCCGCGAGGGCGCCTCGTGGAGGAAGGCGGAGCAGGGCGGGCTGAAAGTCATGCCGGTGGCCGATGCTGTGAAAGCGGCGGAGGTCGTCATGATTCTCGCGCCGGACGAGGCGCAGGCGGCCATTTATCGCCAGCACATCGGGCCGAATTTAAAGGACGGGGCCTATTTGGCCTTTGGCCACGGCTTCAACATCCATTTCGGTCAGATCGTCCCACCGGCCGGCGTCAACGTGTTCATGGTGGCACCCAAGGGCCCGGGGCACCTCGTTCGGTCGGAATACACGAAAAGCAGCGGCGTACCCTGCCTCCTGGCGATCCATCAGGACCCCAGCGGCAACACTCGCAAGGTCGGCCTAGCCTATGCCAGTGCGATCGGCGGCGGCCGCGCGGGCGTCATTGAAACGAACTTCTGCGAGGAGACGGAAACCGATCTCTTCGGCGAACAGGTGGTCCTCTGCGGCGGCCTGACCTCACTGATCCAGGCGGGCTTCGAGACGTTGGTCGAGGCGGGTTATTCGCCGGAGATGGCCTATTTCGAATGTCTGCACGAGGTGAAACTGATCGTGGATCTGATGTACGAGGGCGGCATTGCTAACATGCGCTACTCCATCAGCACGACGGCCAAGTATGGCGATGTGACGCGTGGTCCGCGCATCGTGACGGACAAAACCAAGCAGGAAATGAAGCGTATCCTGAAAGAGATCCAGAGTGGCCAGTTCGCCCGCGAGTGGGTGCTGGAAAACCAGGCGAATCGCCCAGTCTACAACGCGTTGCTCAAGAAAGGCGAAGCCCATCCAATCGAAGAGGTCGGAGCAAGGCTGCGGGCCATGATGTCGTGGCTCAAGAGCGGCAAACTTGTCGACAAGGCAAAAAACTGAACAGGCGTTCCCTGCAGGCAGTTTTCAGTTTGCAGTTCGGGATCAGGGCGTACTGAAAACTGAAACCTGACCACTGGTAACTGAATTTATGTCTGATCGCGCGGTCGGCATACCGATTGTCAAGGAAGGGCTTCCGTTTGTGGCTGCTGTCGGCACGCCAGCCGTGGCCGCAGGGATGCTGGGGTGGACGGGCATCGCAGCCGCCTTTGGTGCCGTGGCGCTGTTCACGGCCTGGTTCTTCCGAAACCCCCAACGGTCGGCACCGCAAGCCGACCGGATCGTGGTGGCACCAGCGGACGGGAAGATTGTCGAGATCAGTGAAGAGACTGAGTCACGCTTTCTCAAAGGCAAGTGCGTACGGATCAGTATCTTCCTGAATATTTTCGATGTGCATGTAAACCGGATTCCCTGCAAGGGAACGGTGGAGCAGGTGACCTATCAACCAGGCCAATTCTTGGTGGCCAGTCGGCCGGAAGCCACGTTGCAAAACGAGCAGAACGCCCTGCTGATCCGGGCGGCGCAAGGAACGAAGGTGCTCTGTGTGCAAATCGCCGGTCTGATCGCGCGTCGGATCGTCTGCTGGGTGCAGCCCGGCGAGAGCGTAGTTTGCGGCGAGCGGTTCGGGCTGATCCGGTTCGGTTCTCGGATGGATGTGTTTCTGCCGGTGGGGACGAAGTTGAAGGTCAAAGTAGGCGATCACGTGAAGGGCGGGGAAACCCTCTTCGGGGAACTGTAAGATGAGGACGGCTTTTTTAAAAGAACCGAAACGGCGCCGGGCCGTCTACCTAATTCCGAATCTGCTGACGACGGGAAACTTGTTCAGTGGGCTGTACGCCGTGCTGGCGGTGTTCCACGGCAACTACTTCGCGGCGGCTGTGGCGATCATGATCGCGCTGATTTTTGACATGCTGGACGGCAAGTCGGCCCGGTGGACGAATAGCACAAGCCAGTTTGGCGTGGAGTACGATTCGCTGGCCGATCTCGTGGCGTTCGGGGTAGCGCCAGGGCTGCTGATCTACGGCTGGGCGCTCAGCGTCTACGACATGCTCGGGCCGTCCGTGATGTTCGCCTTCGTGGCCTGCGGGGCGCTGCGGCTGGCGCGGTTCAACGTGATGACTGCCGCGAGCGAGAGTAAATATTTCATGGGCCTGCCGATCCCAGCGGCTGCGAGTGTGGTGGCCACGCTGGTGATCTTCGACCGCGAGGTGGCTCAGCTCGGCCTATCCAGTAAGCCCGTGGCGGTGCTGGTACTGACGATGGCGCTGTCCTTTTTGATGGTCAGCACGATCAAGTACCGGAGTTTTAAGGATCTGAAGTTTAGTGGGCGGGCGCATTTCGACAATCTGGTGTTGGCGATCCTGATGATCATGCTGGTGATTGCCTGGCCGCAGGCGATGCTATTCATCGTGTTCGCGTGTTATGCTGTGTCCGGTCCAATTGAGAAAGGCGTGCAACTGGTGCTCAAACTGACCGGGAAGCGCCCGGTGGAATCGCAGCCAGTGCTGGAGACGAAAGAGTAGGGCGACGAAGAGGAATAGTAGGCGATCGCGCAGTCTGCAGAGAGCCGGCGGGTGGTGCGAGCCGGTGTTGCACGTCGCTGAACTGGCCTCGGAGCCTGGTTCCTGAATTAGGAGTAGGGAATCCCGCATGACCCACGACACGGGTCAAACAGAGGGCGACGGGACTGCAACCAAGGAGCCCGGCGCTGAATCAGGGTGGTACCACGGAGGGCGGAACGCCTTCGTCCCTGGCATAAAGCCCCAGGGCGGAGGCTTTTTTGTTTGTGCTGTGTGCCAGCTTGAGAAGAGGTGAGTTATGACCACGCGTAATATCCGCATCTTTGATACGACCTTACGGGACGGGGAACAGTCACCGGGGGCGAGCATGAACCTTGAGGAAAAGGTCATGATCGCCAAGCAACTGGCCCGCTTGGGCGTCGACATCATCGAGGCGGGGTTCGCTTACAGCTCGCCCGGCGATTTCGAGGCGGTGCGGCAGGTGGCGCAGGAGGTCGAAGGACCGACAATTTGTAGCCTCGCGCGCGCGCGGCCTGAGGATATCGACCGTGCGTGGGAAGCCCTCAAGGGCGCATCTAAGGCACGCATCCATACGTTTCTGTCCACGTCAGATATTCATTTGAAACACCAGTTCCGCATGACGCGCAAGGAAGCGCTCAAGCGGGCGGTGGAGATGGTCGAGCGGGCGCGCGGCTACGTAAAGGACGTCGAGTTTTCTCCGATGGACGCCAGCCGCTCGAACGTCACTTATCTCTGCGAAGTCATCGAGGCGGTCATCGCGGCCGGCGCCGCAACGGTTAACATTCCGGACACCGTCGGCTATGCCACGCCAGACGAGTTCGGACAGTTGATTGCCATGATCAGGAAGAAAGTCAAGAACAGCAGGAAGGCCGTCATCTCGGTCCACTGCCACAACGATCTCGGTTTGGCTGTCGCCAATTCGCTGGCGGCCATTGCGGCGGGCGCGGGGCAGGTGGAGTGTACGATCAACGGGATTGGCGAGCGGGCCGGTAATGCCTCACTGGAAGAAATTGTCATGGGATTGCGGACCCGCAAGGATTTCTACGAGGCCGACACGAAGGTCCGCACCCAGGAGATTGCCAAGACCAGTCGGCTCGTCAGTAAGATCACCGGCATGGTTGTACAACCGAACAAGGCGATCGTGGGCGCCAATGCCTTTGCGCACACGTCCGGCATCCACCAGGACGGGCTGCTCAAGGAGAAGAGTACCTACGAGATCATGCGGCCCGAGTCCGTCGGACTGGGCAAGATGCAATTGGTCATGGGCAAGCTCTCGGGCCGGCATGCGTTTCGGCAGCGGCTGGAGGAGTTGGGCTACAAGTTGTCCGATCAGGAGGTCAACCAGGCATTCGAGCGTTTCAAGCGGCTCGCTGATCAGAAGAAAGAAATTTTCGAAGAGGATCTTGAAACAATTGTCTCGGAGGAGACGCGGCGGATTCCCGAGCGGTATGCGTTGAAATCGCTCTACGTCAAGAGCGGCACGGGAGAGGTGCCAACGGCGACGGTGGAACTGCTGATCGATGGGCAGGCTGTCAAGCAAACCGGCACGGGTGATGGCCCAGTGGACGCGGCCTATCGCACGATTGCGGCGATGCTCGGCACCAAGAGCCGGCTGTTGAGCTATGTAGTGAAGGCTATTACGGGCGGGACGGACGCGCAGGGCGAAGTGGCGGTCAAACTGGAGGAGGGCCGCAACGCTGCCATCGGCAACGGAGCCGACACCGATATCATTGTCGCATCGACCAAGGCGTACCTAAATGCGCTCAACAAACTGTCGTTCTGGGCATCCAAGAGCAGTAGCCCCGATCAAAAGATCGGGCTCGTCTAGCGGCATGTTGAAAAAAGCGCCAGCGGCGTCCTTGCATCGCTCAAAGGCTTAACGTATTGAGAGGTGTGCGCCGTCTCTTTTGACTCGCTGCAGTCTTGCTGAAGAGCTTGTTGCGCATCTTGGGGGGAGTGTGCACGTCGTTAAGCTCAAGGATTGTCCGGAATTTCTAGCGGGCGACCATACCCTTCTTCGCGAATTGTTGCATCCGGGCAAAGCGACGGTGGCGCTGGGCTTTAGCCTCGCGCATGGCCTCATCAAGCCTGGCGCGAAGTCGAAACGCCACCGGCTGGCCTCTTCGGAGGTCTATTATTTTCTGGCCGGCAAGGGGCGGTTCCGGATCGATCAGGAGTCGGCCGACATCGAAGCTGGTTCGGTGGTCTATGTCCCGCCGAAGGGCCAACAGTGGGTGGAGAATACGGGGACGGCGAATCTGGAATTTCTGTGCCTGGTAGATCCGGCGTGGAAGCCGGAAGACGAAACCGTGACGGAGTGAAAGGAGCAGGGACGGTAGTATGAAAGCGACGATTGCTGTACTGGCGGGCGACGGGGTCGGGCAGGAGATCGTGCCCGAGGCCGTCAAGGTGCTTAAGGCCATCGGTGAGCAGTTTGGCCACAGGTTCACGTTTATCGAGGCGCCGGTCGGCGGTCAAGCTATCGACCTGACCGGCAAGCCGCTGCCGCTCAAGACGCTGGCGTTGGCCAAAAGCAGCGACGCCGTGATGCTCGGCGCAGTCGGCGGTCCCAAGTGGGAAGGGCTGGATTATTCCATCAGGCCTGAGCGCGCATTGCTCGGCCTGCGGGAGCAACTGGGTCTCTACGCCAATCTGCGCCCGGCCAAACTCTATCCGATGCTGGCCGATGCCTCGACGCTTAAGCGCGAGGTGGTTGAGGGAATCGATATTCTCGTCGTGCGCGAGCTGACGGGTGGTATCTATTTCGGTAAGCCAAAGGGGATTCGGAAAATCCCAGGTGGTGAAAAGGGGATTAACACCGAGGTCTATACCACTCAGGAGATCCGGCGCATTGCCGTTGTGGCCTTCGAAGCGGCCCGCCGACGTCGGAAGAAAGTCATGTCCATCGACAAAGCCAACGTGCTGGAGTCGTCCGAACTCTGGCGCCGCGTGGTCATTGACGTGCACAAGAAGTATCCGGACGTCGAGCTGAGCCATATGTACGTGGACAACTGCGCGATGCAGCTTGTCCGCAACCCAAAACAGTTTGACGTGATCGTGACGACCAACATGTTCGGCGACATTCTGAGCGACGAGGCGGCAATGCTGACCGGCTCAATCGGCATGTTGCCCTCAGCCAGCGTGGGTACCAAGACCGGCATGTACGAGCCGATCCACGGCAGCGCGCCCGACATTGCCGGGAAGAATCTCGCCAATCCCATCGCGACCATCGCCTCGGTGGCCATGATGCTGTCCTATGCCTTTAAGCTCGATAGGGAAGCGGAGACGGTCGAGCGGGCGATCGTCAAGACGCTTGCGCAGGGCTGCCGGACCAAGGAAATCCACACGCCTGGCATGACACTCGTAGGGACGAAGGAAATGGGTGCGGCGATTCTGAAGAATCTCAAGGACTGACCGTGCCCGGACCCCACTCAGTTTCAATCCCATCCGGTTGCATCGGCACCCTTGCCGGCAACGGCGAGCTCGGTCACTCCGGCGACAGCAAGCCCGCGGTCGAGGCCTGTCTCAATGAGCCAAAGGGGCTTGCCTTGGGGGCGGGCGCTCTCTATATCGCCGATGCGGAAAATCATGTGATCCGCCGCGTCGACCTGGCTACTGGCATTATTACAACCGTCGCAGGCTATCCCGAGAAGGGGAACGGCTCAAGCGGTCCAGCGCTGGCGGTTATGCCGAAAGAGGACGAGGATCCTTTTGCCGATCCGTCTCCCTCAACGGCGCAGAAGTTTGTGCAGACAACCGATTTGAGCGGAACAGTTCGATATATCGTTGGTCAGGGTAAGGCTGGGCGGTTTGGCGGTGACGGCGGTCCGGCCACGAAGGCCACGCTGAATTTTCCTGGCGCGGTAGCGGTGGATCGCCACGGGCACCTCTATATTGCCGATACGATGAACCATCGCGTGCGCCGAGTCGATGCGAAGACCGGTGTGATCACGACAATTGCCGGCACGGGACAGCATCGCTATTCGGGAGACGGGGGCCTGGCAACGGCCGCAGCTCTGAACGAGCCGGCGGCGCTAGCAGTGGACGGCAAGAATCAACTTTATATCGCCGACCAGAGTAACAATCGCGTGCGCAAAGTCGATCTGACCACCGGCATCATCACAACGGTGGCGGGGACGGGCGACTCGGGCTACACGGGTGACGGCGTGCCGGCGGTGGAGGCTGGTCTGTCGGGCCCCAGCGGACTCACGCTCGGTCCCGATGACACGCTCTATATTGCGGATACTTTTGCCGGGCGGATCAGAAAGATCGATGCGTCAGGCATCATAAGCACGGTGGTGGGTGACGGGAGCGAATATCGATTTTCTGGCATGGCCAACGAGTTTTCAACGAGCCTGTCCCGTCCCTATGGCATCGCGCTGGATGCAGAGGATAATCTACTGATCACGGATTCCGACAGCCATTTGCTCCGGCGCTGGTACAAAAAGAAAAAGATCATCGCCCGCCTCGCAGGCAGCGGCCAAGCGCAGTTTGGAGGAGACGGGGGCAATCCGCTGGCCGGCAGCCTCAATTACCCTTTCGGGGTGGTGGTGGACGGCGCCGGGAACGTGTATATTGCGGACACATTCAATCACCGGATCCGGATGATCGCAGCCTAGAGTCATGTTAAAGAAGAAACCAGCTTATACCATTGCGATCCTTGGCGCCACGGGCGCCGTGGGGAAGGAAACCCTTGAGATTCTTGAGGAACGAAAATTTCCCATTGAATCCCTACGTCTGTTTGCATCTAAGCGGTCAGCCGGGAATGCGATGCCCTGCCAGGGCTGTGAGTGGAAGATCGAAGAACTGACACCGTCGGCGTCCTTCGCCGGCGTGGATTTTGCGCTGATCTCCGCGACTGACGAGATTAGCAAGGAATACGGCAGAAAGCTGGGTGCTGCCGGTGTGGTTGTGATCGACGACAGTTCGGTCTTCCGCATGGACGCTGATGTGCCGCTGGTCGTGCCGGAAGTCAACGGGCAGGCGCTGACACAAATGCCACGCGGCATTGTAGCGATCCCAAATTGTACAACCACGCCGCTGGTCATGGCGCTCAAGCCGCTTCAGGAGGCGGCGGGCATCAAGCGGGTGGTGGTGACGACGTTCCAATCGGTGTCGGGGACCGGTTTGGCCGCCATGGACGAGCTGGTCGACCAGGCTAAAGCGCTCCTGTCTTTCCGCGACGTGGAAGCCAAGGTCTATCCCTACCAGATCGCGTTTAATTTACTCCCGCACATCGGGTCATTCGGCAAGGATGGTGACTGCTCGGAGGAGACGAAGATCGTCCGTGAAACGCAGAAGATTCTGGGAGCGCCAACAATGCGGATCACCGCGACCACCGTGCGTGTGCCGGTGCTGCGCTGTCATTCAGAGGCAATCAACGTTGAGCTGGAGCGCGCGCTCTCACCCAACGACGCGCGCGCGGCGCTGGCGGCCATGCCGGGTGTGCTGGTCTACGACGATCCTTTGAAGAAGCTCTATCCCATGCCGATCGATGCGTCCGGCAAAGACGCGGTCTACGTCGGCCGGATCCGCGAAGACCTCTCGATCACGAATGGACTGAATCTCTGGGTCGTGTCCGACAATCTACGCAAGGGGGCGGCGCTAAACGCCATTCAGATTGCGGAACATCTGATCAAGTGAGCCGGACCATGCCGGAACTCGACGGCTTGGGAAAGATGCTGCTGGTGGCGGGCGGGCTGCTGATGCTCGCTGGCATAGTCGTCCTGTTGCTGGCCAAGGGGCACGCTGAAAGTGGGCCGTTAAGCGAGTGGTTCGGCTGGGTTGGGAAACTCCCGGGTGATATTTCCATCAAGCGAGAGGGGGTCAGTTTTTACTTTCCGCTGACGACGAGCATTGTGATCAGTGTCGTGTTAAGCCTGCTCATCTATCTGTTCTCGAAACGGTAACCATGCCGGTTGCGGCGTTGTTCGCAGCGTGCGTCCTCCTACTCCCCGGAATCAGTTTTGCTGATGACACGGTGCGCGTGCTGATGCAGCAGGACGTGCAGCGGGTCGAAATCTTTGCCCAGCGAGGCGTGATGGTCCATGTGCCGAATAGGGACACCCGCGCCTTTTCCAGTTCGGTCGTGGTCAGCCCCGCGGCGGGCGGAATTGCACTCAACGGCGTGAGGGTGTCAGCCGATGTCGTGACGATCCGCAGCCGCGGTGGCGATCTGGTAGTGACGAGCGGGAATGGTGATGCGAAGCCGCTGGCGGTCGGCGGGGGGTTGAAAGTGCTGACGCGCGGGAGCGGGCTGGCCCTCGTCAACGATGTGGATTTGGAGGAATACATCAAGGGTGTCGTGCCAGCCGAAATGTCGCCGGGCTGGCATCTGGAGGCGCTCAAGGCCCAGGCCGTTGTCGCGCGGACCTATGCCCTCTATCAGCGGATGCTGAACAAGGCACGCGAGTACGATCTCGTTTCAACCGTTCAGGACCAGGTCTATCAGGGGCGGCAGGGCGTGGATCAGCGTGTGCAGAAGGCGGTAGAATCCACGCGCGGGCTGGCCGTGGCCTATCAAAACGCGCCGATCTATGCGGCTTTTTCGTCCACGGCGGCCGGCCCGACTGAAGATGCGATGAATGTTTGGTCCAAGGACTTGCCGTACTTAAAAGGCGTGGACTGCCCCTTTGACGTAAACGCGCCGCGCTACCAGTGGCGTGCGGTATTAAAACTCGCTGACTTGGAAGCGACGTTCCGAAAGCAGGGCGTGGACGTGGGCGCGATTGCGAGCCTCACGCCCTTTGCCTACAGCAGGGCCGGCCGGGTGACCAAGCTCAGGATTCTTCATTCCCGCGGCGAATTGATTCTGCGAGGGGAGGATTTTCGCCGTCTGATCGGCTACTCGGTTATCCTCAGCACGCAGTTCAACGTGGAGTCCATGGGGATGGAGGTGGTTCTGTCGGGACGCGGCTCTGGCCACGCTGTGGGGCTTTGCCAGTGGGGCGCTAAGGAAATGGCAGAGCGCGGCTATCCGTACACCACCATTCTCTCCTACTACTTTCCGGGTACTGAAATCCGTCGCGCATCAGCGCTCGCACAGTAATGCTCCTCTCCGAATTCGATTTTCCATTCGATCCTTCGTTGGTTGCGGATCATCCAGTTGAACCGCGCGATCAAGCGCGCCTCCTCGTTGTACCGAAGAACGGTGAGGCCTGTGGTCATCGTCGTGTTGCGGACCTGTCGGAGCTGCTGAACTCCGGTGACCTCCTCGTCGTCAATGATACGAAAGTCCTCGCGGCACGCCTGAGCGGACGCAAACAACCGGGCGGCGGGCAAGTGGAGCTGGTGCTGGTCAGGCCGGTCGCAACAGATTGCTGGGAAGTGCTCTGCAAGGGTACGAAACAGGGGCAGGTGATCGAACTGGACGGCGGTGCGACCGCGACGGTGATGGAGCAGGGAGCGGGCGGGATCATCATGCAGTTTTCCTCCTCTGTGCCTGCGCTGCTTGAGATGGTCGGGCGGATGCCCCTGCCCCCCTACATCAAACGTGAGCCCACCGAACTGGATAAAATCTGGTACCAGACGCGCTTTGCGCGCAAGGCCGGTGCGATTGCCGCACCGACGGCGGGGCTGCATTTCACGGAGCGGCTGCTGGCGGCGCTCAACACCAAGGGTGTGCGGACTGCCACGGTAACGCTCCACATCGGGCCGGCTACGTTCCGTCCTGTGACAGCGAAAAAAATCGAAGAACACCGAATGGGCACAGAATGGGCAGAGATTTCCAAGGCCACGGCGGATGCGATCAACGAAACCAAAAAATCATGTGGTCGGATTGTGGCGGTGGGCACCACGGTTGTGCGCACACTTGAGTCAGTCGCATCTTCAAATGGCACCGTACAACCTAGGCAGGGCGACGTTGGTCTCTTCATCACCCCGGGCTACCGCTTCAAGGTTGTGGACGTGTTGATGACTAACTTCCACCTGCCGAAAACGACCTTGCTCATGCTCGTTTCAGCCTTCGCTGGCATAGAACCGCTTCGCAGGGCCTATGCCGAGGCGGTCAGGGAGAAGTATCGGTTCTACAGTTACGGGGATGCGATGTTGGTGCAGTAGGGCGAGAGTGAATGCGGGGCGATTCTAGAGTATTTCTTTTCTGATCGTCACCTGCACCTTCGTGCGCATGGCGTCTTTAAAGGCGACCAGCGCGCGCTGTTGCTTCTGAACCAGCATGTCCTGGAGAATGCGGTCGTTGGCAGACAGGCCGGCAACTGGTTCGGATGAAGACGGGCGGGCCATGAGGGCCTTGGCTTCGGCCAGTTCGGCCGGTGTCAGTGCCACGGCGTCCAGAATGACGGTCATGGCCTTGTCGCCGAGCAAACGGCTGGAGTATTCCGCTTCGAACTGGGCCGGGGTCAGCTTATTAAAGGCCAGAAGGCGCTTGTACAACTCGGGATCGAACTGTCCGTTGGTCTGAAAATCCCTGATTTGCATGATGGCGTCGCGCAGGTCCGCAGCAGAGACAGCCAGATTCATCTCCTCGGCCGCGAGCCGCCAGAGTTTTTCCTCGACAATCTGCTCGACGGCAATCTCCTTGAGGACTTCTTCCTTGAACGTGTCGGGTAGCTTCTGCTTTTTGCTGAATTCGTAAATGTTTTTGTGACGGCGCGTGAACTCGTCGCGCGAGACCTTGAGCGGGCCGACGGTGGCAACCGCGTCGGACTGTGCCTCGCCGTAGCCCCACCAGCCCATGCCGACGATAAACGTGATAGCGATCGCCGCCATGGCGCCCTTGAGCAGCCACGGATACCGATAATTGCCTTCACGCAGTAGTTTAATCATAGCGAGGGCGATTTTACTGGTCGTTCCAGTGAAACGCAAGGGCAGGAATCCTATTCGACCTTCGCGGGGCTAAATTTGTGATCTCGGGGGAGTTTTGTTATACTTTGCGGCCCGTTGCGAGGAGGTCGCTTGGCGGAGGATACGTGGGAAACGAGCCCGTTGTACACCGGGGTCTATCCCAAAGCGCACGTCCTCAACCGGTTCCTCGCCAAGGCGATTGATGGATTGCTGGTGGCGGCGTCCAGCCAGGTACTATCACCAATCGGTTGGCTCGCCGGTTTGGCATACGCGCTGATTGCCGACGGATTTCCCGGCGGGCAGAGTCTGGGGAAGCGGCTGATCGGGTTGCAGACGGTGGTGCCACGGACGAAGGAATTTTCGGGGTTCAGGGAATCCATCATTCGCAATCTGCCGCTGGTATTTGCGTATCTGTTAGTTCTGGTGCCCTATGTCGGCTGGCTGCTGGCGGGTGGCATCGTGCTATTTGAAGCGCTGCTGCTGATTGGAAACGACCAGGGCGCCCGGCTTGGTGACGAAATCGCGCGGACGCAGGTCCTGGATAGTGGTCAATTGGAATTACACGAGTAAGCGGGCATAAGGGAGCAGACAGTGGGATTTGTTTCGGAAGTCCTCGGCTGGTTTTCCAACGACATTGCAATTGATCTTGGCACTGCGACGACGCTGGTTTACGTACGCGGTAAAGGTATCGTGTTGAACGAGCCCTCCGTTGTGGCGATCGAGAAGAAGACCGAGCAGGCGCTGGCTTTTGGCGCGGAGGCTAAGAAGATGCTCGGCCGTACGCCAGGCAACATCACGGCGATCCGTCCGATGAAAGAGGGTGTGATCGCGGACTTCGAAATGGCCGAGCGCATGCTCCGCTATTTCATCAACAAGGCGCTCAATCGCAGCATGTTCGTGCGGCCCCGGATCATCATCGGGGTGCCGTCGCGCATTACGCAGGTGGAGCAGCGTGCGGTGCGCGACTCCGCCGAGCTGGCCGGCGCGCACGAGGTCTACTTGATTGAAGAGCCGGTGGCGGCTGCCATCGGGGCCGGGCTGCCGATCACCGAGCCATCCGGCAACATGGTGGTGGATATCGGTGGGGGCACGACAGACATCGCGGTTATCTCGCTGGGCGGTATCGTCTACAGCGAATCCGTCAAAGTGGCTGGCGACCGCATGGAAGACGCAATTTTGAATTACATCAAGAAAAAGTACAACCTCCTCATCGGGGAACACATGGCCGAGCATATCAAGTTGGAGATCGGCTCGGCCTATCCTCTCGAGCAGAAAAAGACCTTAATGATTAAAGGGCGGGACCTGATTTCGGGCATCCCCAGAACGTTGTGGGTGGATGACGCTGAAATTAGGGAGGCGCTTCAGGAGCCCATCAGTACGATCGTGAATGCGATCAAGGTGGCCCTGGAGAACACCCCTCCGGAGCTAGCTGGCGATATCATCGATCGTGGGATTGTTCTAACCGGGGGCGGGTCCTTGCTGAAAGGCCTGGATATCCGGCTGCGGGAGGAAACTAATCTGCCGATCATCACCGTAGACGATCCGTTGACTTCCGTTGTACTGGGGGTCGGGAAAGTCTTGGACGAGTTGGACCTGCTGCGCAAGGTCACGGTGGTGTCCCAATACAGCAGCTCGCGGTAAGGGCCCCATCCCGCCCAGGGATGGTTCATGTTTCGAACGACATCTGTAATTAGGCGAGTGCTGCTCGCGCTCTGCGCAAGCCTGCTATTGTTTGTGCTCGTTTTGCCCAGACACAGCCGGGGGCTGCTCCAGGCCATCGGAGTGCCTCTCGCCGACATCGTCTCGCTGCCGCTTGAATTGTTCTCCGAGGCGGACCGCCGTGCCGGGGGCGCCTGGGACCACTACGTCGCTCTTCGCAACATCCATGAAGAAAATCAGCAATTAAAACGGGAAATTGAGTTCCTGCACGGGCAGGTGGCCGACCTGCGTGAACTGGCGTCGGCCAACCACCGTCTGGGCGAACTCCTGAAGTTCCAGGGGAGGACGCCGTCTCGCACGGTCGCGGCACAGGTCCTTGGCCGCGATGCCACCAACTGGTACCAGGGTGTCATTCTCGACAAGGGCGCCCGCGACGGAATCGAAGTCGAAATGAGTGTGATCACGCCCACCGGAGCGGTCGGGCGCGTCGTCAAGACCACCGCCACCACTGCTGTCGTATTATTGATTACCGATCCGAACAATGCCGTGCCGGCGCTCGTGCAACGGACACGCGACGAGGGCCTTATCGAGGGCACGCGCGCCGGCAAAGCCCGCCTGAAATACATTCCGCTGCTCTCGACGGTGCGCGTGGGTGATCCAGTGGTAACGTCCGGACTCACGGGCAAATTTCCCAAAGGCGTGCCGATTGGCACCATCACAAGGATCGAGAAGGAGGAGGGGGTGCTTTTTCAGGCGGCTGACGTGGAGCCGGAGGTGGACTTTACGAAACTGGAGGAAGTGCTGGTGGTGACGACGCCGCGCGCCGAGGAGCCTGCTGCTCCAGCTGCTGCGAAAGGGGCAAAGCCGTCATGAAGTCGCTGCTCTATCTGACTTTGGCGATGGGTCTTGTGCCGGTTCAGGTGACGGTGCTCGAGCATGCCAGCGTCGGCGGGATCCGGCCCGATCTGTGCGTGGTGGCCATCAGTCTGATCGGTCTCTTTGGCCGCATGACGGACGGCGTGGGGATGGGGCTGTTGCTGGGGTTGCAGCAGGATTTGTTTTCAGCCGGCGATGGATGGACCAATGCGCTGGCGAAGGGGGCGGTCGGCCTTATCGCTGGCGTCGCAGGGCACTATCTGACCCGTGCCACACTCGTCTCCGCGGGGGCGGTGCTGGCGGGGCTATCGCTTGCATCGGGCGTCGTGTTTCTCATCACCGGCGCGGGTCAGCACGAAGAGGCCCTGGCGGTAGCCCAATCAGTGCTCCTGCCGGAGGCGGCACTCGACACTGTGCTGGGCATCACGCTGTACTGGGTGCTGGCTAAAAAACTGCTCAAGCAAGACGACGCGCTGGTGTAACGGCCATACCGTATGAGCACAGATCACGGGATACGGCGAGAGGAACTGAGGGACCTTCATCAGCGGCTATCGCTGTTCAAGATCAGTCTGCTCCTAGTGGTGGGGGTGCTCACGGGCCGGCTCTGGTATCTCCAGGTGGGTGAGGGGAGCTACTACAGCGATCTCGCAGAGAACAATCGGAGGCGGGCGGTTGTGCTGGAACCGGTGCGCGGCCTGATCTACGACCGGCAGGGCGTGCTCTTGGCCAACAACGTGCTCAATTTCGGTCTCTACGTGACACTGGAGGATGTGAAGGACCGCAAGGCGCTCGAGGAGGCGCTGGTGAAGCTCGTCGGCCTCGATGAGACGACAGTCCGTAAAAAACTGGCCGAACGCGGTAGTAAACTGCTTGCGCGGAAGGTCAAGGATGGGCTGACGCTTCGCGAAGCGGCTCTGATCGAATCTCACCGGCTGGATCTGCCAGGTGTGACGGTGCGCGCGGAGTCCCAGCGGAATTATCCCGGTGGCTCCACGGCCGCGCATTTGCTGGGCTACGTGGGCGAAGTGTCGTCGGATCAGCTGGAGAAGCCAGACTATGCCGAGCTGCACCTGGGCAGCATCATCGGCCAGTACGGGGTTGAAAAAACCTACGACCGGTTTTTGCGCGGGCGTGTCGGGCAGAAGCTGGTCGAGGTGGATGCGCTGGGCCATGAAAAGCGGACGGTCGAGGTTGAGAAGCCACAGGCCGGCGACGATCTCTATCTGACGATCGATGTCCACTTGCAGACGCTGGCCGAGCAGTTGTTGGGCGAGGAGGCCGGCGCCATCGTAGCAATCGAGACACGGACGGGCGATGTATTAGCCATGGCAAGCCGGCCGGTCTTCGATCCGAACATCTTGTCGCACGCACTGACGCCCAAGCAGTGGGATAAGATCGTCACGGACGAGAGCCATCCGCTGACCAACCGCGCCTTGCAGGGGCAGTATCCACCGGGCTCGACGTTCAAGATCATCGTGGCGGCGGCCGGGCTCGAGACCGGTACGGTGAACACGAGCACGCAGGTCCGCTGTACGGGCGGGTTTCCGTTCGGCAGGCGCGTGTATCACGATTGGAAGGAACAGGGCCACGGCATGATGGATGTCGTGGACGGGATCGTGAACTCCTGCGACGTGTTTTTCTATACGATCGGTCATCGGTTGGGCATCGATGCGATCGCGGAGTATGCCGATCGGTTCGGGCTGGGACAAAAGACCGGCGTGGAGCTGCCGTCCGAACGGGTCGGGATCGTGCCATCTACGGCCTGGAAGACGCGAGTGAAAAACGAAATTTGGCTGCCGGGCGAGACGATCTCGGTCGCTATCGGGCAGGGCTACACGACCGTGACGCCGATGCAGATGGCGATGGTCATGGTGACGGTGGCTAGCAACGGCGAGTCGTTTCGCCCGCGCGTCGTGCGGGCCATTAAGGATCGGGCGACGACGCAGGTGCTGGAATTGCCGTCCGTGCCACGTCCCCGGCTCGCGCTCAAGCCGGAAACCTACGAACTGCTCCACGAGTCGCTCGAAGGGGTGGTCACGCGTGGCACAGCCGCCCGGGCACGCACGCCGCTGGTCAGGATTGCGGGTAAGACTGGGACAGCGCAGACGGTATCCCAGAAAAACGACCGAAAGAAAAATAGGGATGTCGCCAAGAAATTGCGTGACCATGCCTGGTTCGTCTCCTATGCACCGGCCGACGATCCGCACATCGCCGTGGCGGTGCTCGTGGAAAACATGGGGCACGGTGGCACGGCGGCGGCACCGCTGGCCCGGCAGGTGATCGAAGCCTATATCAAATCAAAGCCGATGGAGTCGGTGACGAGAGACGCGCCGCGCGTGGCAGTCGCGATGCGGAGCCATCATGATTGACCGTATGCTGGACAACCACTCGCTGGCGTTCGACAAGTTCGACTGGCGGTTCCTCGGCCTGATCGCGGCGATCCTGTCGCTCGGTGTCCTGTCCATCTACAGCGTGACCTACGCGCAGCTGGGGACGCCGATGTATCTCAAACAATTGGGGTGGATCGGGATTGGGTGCGTGGCCTTTGTCGTCGCACTGATGGTGGACTACCACAAGATCGCCCGAATGTCCTATGTGCTCTATGCGCTGTTGCTCGTGCTGCTGGCCGTCGTGTTGGTGGCTGGCAAGACCAGCCACGGCGCGCAGCGCTGGATTCCCATCGGCCCGTTGGTGTTCCAGCCGTCAGAGTTTGCCAAACTGGTGCTGGTGCTGACGCTGGCGACCTATTATGCGAAGAGTCCACGCCAGGGCTGGACGCAGCGGGTGGTGCTGCCGGGGCTGATCATGCTCCCCGGGTTGCTGCTGATCGTCAAGCAACCCGATTTGGGCAGCGGGTTGAGTTATTTCTCGGTCTACCTCTCGATGTTGCTGGTGGTCGGCATGCGGTCCAAGGCGATGGGGCTGCTATTGCTATTTGCGGTGATGCTGTTTCCGTTTGCCTGGGAGGCGGTCTGGGAATCGCTGCATGATTATCAGCGCGAACGGATCATGACCTTCGTGAATCCCGCCTACGACACGAGTGGGAGGGGCTATCATGGCTTGCAGTCGCGCATCGCGATCGGGTCGGGCGAGGTGTTGGGGAAAGGCCTCTACGGCGGGACGCAGAGCCAGTTGAAGTTTTTGCCGGAGGGGCACACCGATTTCGTGTTTTCCGTCTATGCGGAAGAATGGGGATTTCTAGGGGTGCTGGTGCTGCTGGGACTGTTCACGGGCTTGATCTGGTTGTCGCTAGAAATTGCGGTCAAAGCCAAGGATATGCTTGGCACGCTGCTGGCCGCCGGCCTGATCGCGATGCTGTCGTTCTGCCTGATCATCAACGTCGGTATGACGGCGGGAGTTTTCCCTATCGTGGGCATCCCGCTTCCCCTGATGAGTTACGGCGGAAGTTCCACCGTGGCCACCATGGCGGCATTAGGCCTGCTGCTGAACATCAAACGGAGGCGTCTGACTCTCTTTTACTAAAATGAAATTCAGGAAGGCATGGAGCAATCCCGCTTCCATCATGAATTAAGGGCAGTTCGACCGTGGCCATAATGGCTGCGCTGGGACGGGTGCTCAACATTACACAGCGTCGACTGACGCTGCTCTATTAATCAGCGCGTCGGCGATCGGCGCAGAAGGTGAGTATGGGACAAGAAATTGCGATTAATGTCTCGCGGGAGGAAACCCGCGTGGCGGTCTTAGATAACGGCGTGATGACGGATTTGTACATCGATCGCGCCAAACAGAAGGATTTTGTCGGAAACATCTACGTGGGCCGGGTGGTCAAGGTGCTGCCCGGCATGCAGGCCGCGTTCATCGATATCGGGATGGACAAGGCAGCTTTCATGCACGTATCAGATCTCTCGGTTGACGCGGAGGCGGGCGACACGCTGATCGATAGCGACGAGGAAGATGGCGACAAGGGTGGGGAAGTCCCGAAGCGCCGCCAGTCGAGCCAGCCCATCGAACAATTGATTAAAGAGGGGCAGGAGCTGATGGTCCAGATTTCTAAGGGGCCGATCGGGACAAAAGGTCCCCGCGTGACGACCTACGTCTCGCTGCCGGGGCGGTATCTGGTGTTCATGCCGGGCGTCGAGCACGTGGGTGTGTCCCGCCGGATTCCCCGCGACGAGGAGCGGGCCCGCCTCAAGGAGATCGTCAAGCGCCTGCGCAAGCCGGGCCACGGGTTCATCGTGCGGACGGTGAGCGAGGGTGTGAAGGAGGAGGAGCTGGGTTCCGACGTGGAGTTTCTCGAAGCTCTCTGGAACGATGTGTTGAGCAAGCGCGAGCGCGGGGCGTCCCCCGCTTTGTTGCATGCGGACCTGTCCTTGAGTTTCCGTATCGTCCGCGATCTGTTTTCAAAGAAGGTGGATCGTCTACTCATTGATTCGAAGGAGGAATACGACGCCGTTCGTGATTTCGTGAAACGCTTCCTGCCCGATCAGGTCTCGCGCGTTCACTATTACAATCGAGAGGAGAGCCTGTTTGATCATCTGGGTGTGGAAATGGAGATCGCTCGTGCCTTGAGCCGCAAGGTGTGGCTCAAGTCCGGCGGCTACATCGTCGTCGATCACACCGAGGCCATGACGGTTATCGATGTCAACACCGGCCGGTTCGTCGGCAAACGTGATCAGGAGGAGACAATCCTCAAGAACAACCTTGAGGCCGTCAAGGAAGTTGCATACCAGATCAAGCTGCGCGGCATCGGCGGCATCATCATCGTCGATTTCATCGACATGGAGCGGGAGAAAAATCGCGAACGCGTGTACCAGGCACTGGTGGACGCTATGTCGGGCGATAAGGCGCGCACGCGCATTTCCCGGATTTCGGACCTGGGACTCATCGAGATTTCGCGAGAGCGCGTACGCGAGGACCTGCTGCGTACCATGTCGCAGCCCTGCCATTATTGCGACGGGCGTGGTTACACGAAATCGCCGACGACAGTGGTTTACGAGGTCTTCCGCGAGCTGCAGCGGCTCGAAGGCACGACAGACGATCAGATCATTGTCATCGGCGTGCACCCCACCGTAGCCGAGTTGCTCAGCGGGGAGGAATATGGCGGGGTCGAATCCATACAACGCGAGTACCGAGTCAAGTTCGTCATCAAGCCCGATCCGTTGCTACATTTAGAGCAATATGACATCGTCGCGCTCTGATGCAGTGGTGCGGCTCCACGCCCGGCTGGAGCTGATAAGCGTAATCTGTGAACCGCCGGAGCCTGGTTGTATCAGGGGGGTAAAATGTGCAGAAGCTTGAAAATCGCCCGACTCGGGTATATATCTCAGCCCCTGCAGTGCTGATTCGTTCACAACACGTTTAGGATCGTTGTCAAATGGCAAAGTCGCTCATCGTTGTCGAGTCCCCGGCGAAAGCCAAGACCATCACTAAGTATCTGGGGCGCGGTTATACGGTCATGGCTTCGGTTGGCCACGTGAAGGATCTGCCGACGAGCAAGCTCGGCGTGGATCTCGACGACGACTTCAAGCCGCACTACGTCACTATCAAAGGCAAGGCCAAGGTGCTGGCCGACATCAAGAAAAAAGCTGAGGAAGTGGACAAAGTCTACCTGGCGCCCGACCCGGATCGAGAGGGCGAGGCCATTGCCTGGCACATTGCTGAGGAACTCGGAGGCGGAAAAAAGCCCAAGGGTAAAAAGAAGCCAGCCGACCAGAAGATCTTCCGTGTCCGCTTCAACGAAATCACTGAATCCGCCATCAAGCGCGCGTTGCAGTCGCCTGGTGAAATCGACATGAAGCTGGTCAATGCGCAGCAGGCCCGCCGGGTGCTGGATCGCGTTGTCGGCTATCAAGGCAGCCAGCTGCTCTGGAAGAAGGTGCGCCGCGGGCTCAGCATGGGCCGTGTCCAGTCCGTGGCGGTGAAGCTGATCTGTGACCGCGAGCTGGAGCGCGAAGCCTTCCGGGCGGAGGAATACTGGTCCATCACCACCACGCTGGCCGGTAAGAACCCGCCGCCGTTTGACGCGCGCCTGCACAGCTTCAACGGCCAGGATGCAGTTGTCCCGTCACGCGAAGTGGCTGAGAAAATCGTGGCCGACGTTCAGGGCAAGACTTTCGCGGTGCAATCCATCGAGCGGAAGGAAAAGCGACGCAACCCGGTCGCGCCCTTCATCACCAGCCGTCTGCAGCAGGAAGCGTCGCGCAAGCTTCGGTTTACGGCTCGCAAAACGATGACGCTTGCCCAGCAGCTTTATGAAGGGATGGAAATCGGCAAGGAAGGACCGGTTGGGCTGATCACTTATATGCGTACCGACTCGCCCCGCATCTCTGCTGAAGCAACGGAAGATGTGCGGCAGATCATCCGCGAGCGGTTTGGGGCTGAGTACCTGCCAGGGACGCCCAACGTATACAAAACGCAGAAGGCAGCACAGGAGGCGCACGAAGCGATCCGTCCGACTTCCGCGCATCGCGATCCCGAATCCGTGAAACAGTTCATGGATCGCGATCACTATCAGCTCTACAAGCTAATCTGGAACCGGTTCGTCGCGTCACAAATGTCGCCGGCCGTGATGGAAGTGACGCGGGTGGACTGTGTGCCGCAGGCCACGAAAGAGCGGTATGTCTTTCGAGCCAACGGGACGGTGGTGAAATTCCCCGGCCATCTCGCGGTCTATATGGAAGGCCAGGACGCCGAGCTCACCGAGCAGAGCCGCAAGGCAGACCAGGAGAACGAAGAGGCCGAACGACAACTGCCGGTACTGGCCGAAGGTGAAAAGCTCAAGCTAATGCAGCAGGACGGCCAGACGGTCCCGGGCATCGTGCCCAAACAGCACTTCACCCAGCCGCCCCCGCGCTACAACGAGGCCCTGCTGATCAAGGAGTTGGAGGAGAAGGGCATTGGTCGCCCCTCGACTTACGCAGCGATCATTTCAACCATCCAGGACCGCAAGTATGTCGAGAAGATCGAGGGCCGGTTCATCCCGACCGAGACGGGCAAGACTGTCAACGATTTTCTCATCAAGGGCTTTCCGGACATTCTGAACGTGGACTTCACCTCGCTGATGGAAAAGGAGCTCGACGAGGTGGAGGAAGGGGAGAAGCCCTGGGTGAAGGCCGTGCGGGACTTCTACGGGCCCTTTGCCAAGGACATGGAGAAGGCCAAGGACATTGCGGGCCCCAAGGATATCGTCGAGCCGCCGACCAACATCGCTTGCGAAAAGTGCGGACGGATGATGGAAATCAAGTGGGGGCGAAACGGCAAGTTTCTTGCCTGCCCGGGCTATAAAGAGGATCCGCCTTGCCGGAACACGCAAAACTTCGAGCGGCTGCCGGACGGTACGGTGAAGATCATCGCCAAGCAGGACATGACCACTGATGAGAAGTGCGAGAAATGCGGCTCGCCGATGGTGATCAAGATCGGTCGGTTCGGCAAGTTCATGGCCTGCTCGGCCTATCCGAACTGCAAGACGACCAAAGCCATTCCGCTCGGTGTCAAATGCCCACAGGATGGCGGCAACCTTGTCCAGAAACGCAGCAAGAAGGGCCGCACCTTCTACGCCTGCGCCAACTATCCCAACTGCGAGTTCGCGCTCTGGGACAAGCCCGTCAACAAAGTCTGCCCCAACTGCAAGGCGCCGTTCCTGGTCGAGAAGATTAGTAAACAGAGCGGCACCAGCATCCAGTGTCGCAACCAGGACTGCGGCTACAAGGAAGCCGGCTGATCAGGCCCGTCCGCTCGTTCCCGGTTTTTTCTGATACGTGCCCGACTGAACCGGCTCTGCCACCGTGACGGTAGTCGCGGTGGCCATGTTGCGCACGTCGGTTCCGTCTCTGGATGCTCTGGCATCAAGGCTAGAACGTCCACTTCGCGCCGCCCTGCACCAGCAGCGGCAGGCCCGGATAAATGCCCCGAGTCCGGTCCACCATGAACTGCTGATCGAATAGGTTTTTCCCAGTGAGGAAGAGCGTCGTGTCGATCGCCTTCACGTACTGGTTGGCCGAGGCGTTCACGACGCACCAGCCACGGATGATGCCGCGCTGGCCGTTCGGCGTCGGATTGTGAGTGTTCCGGTCGTCGCCGAACATGTCGCTGATGCACTGAGATTCCACTCGCGCGTCGAAGCCCCAGCCACGGTTGGCGTAGCCCAGTCCCGCGGTCAGCATGTTCTTCGGCGCATAGGGGAGGCGATTCCCGGTGACGCTGAAGGTCGATGCTTCTCCAGTGAGAAGTGCGGAGCCCGTGATGGTGCTGTTCCGTGCACCCCTGTATTCGGCCTGGCCCACCCAGGTGTAATTCAAATCGAGCACTATGTCCTCGTTTTTGTCCGGCCGGTTCCGCGCCAAATCGAGCAGGTCCATCTTGGTGCCCAGCTCGATACCCTGGTGGACTGTCCGTCCCGCATTGGTATTTGTGGAGCCTGAGCCGCCGGCCACCGTCTGCGAAATGATCTGATTCTCAAAGTCCATCCGGAATAGGGTCGTCTCGAAGCCGAGCCAGTGGACCGGTTGCCCGCGCAGGCCCACTTCATAGTTGATGCTTTTTTCCGCTTTCAGATCCGTCACGACATCGGACTGAATGGCATCGGAGATCTGCGGCGGCGCGAATCCCCTATGGACGCCGGCGAACACTGTGTACTGCTTGACCGGCGAGTAGGTTATACCAATGCCCGGCAGCACCTCGGTGAGGTGGCTCTTTGCGAATGCACCAACGCCGTTATTGGAGCGTTTGTTGAGCTGATCGTAATTCACGTGCTCCACGCGGAGTCCGGGCGTGATCGTAACCTTGTCGGTAACGTGGAACCGGTTTTGGAAGAACATCGAATAGGCGTTGGTGGTGCGCAGCGTGTCCTCGCCCAGACAGCCAGTCTGGGTCGTCGGGCATGTCGTCCCGATGCCTGAAGAGATGTTGATGAACTGCTTGCGCTCCGACTGTTCATGCATATAGCGGACGCCGAAGTCCGATTCTGAGTTTACGCCCAGCAGCTTGTGGTCCAGGTGGAACCGTGGTTCCACGCCGTAAACCCAGTACTTGCGGGCATTGACGAACCGCCCGTTGGCTGGCAGCGCCTGGGTGGCACTGGCGTTAATACTGTTGCCGGTGACACAGTCGCCACCCACGCTGCCAGATGAGAGTGTGCAGGTTCCTCCTGAAACACCGTCCTTATCCTGCATCTGCCGCCCCCAATCCCGTGAAATGTAGTGTCCAAAAAAGTTGGTCGTGGAAGTCAGGTTGGCGGTGTGCATGTGATTGACCGCTACATGAAATCCGAGTCTCCGAAAGTCCATGTTGTCGTTATGAAACGGCGAATGATGTTTGTCCTGGCCCCACTGCTGCTCCGTGATGCCCTGGTAGCCGATGTTGGAATCCTCCCGATAATAGTTAAACTTCGAGAGGATCGTGGTACGGTCGCTCAGTTCCTGCACGTTCTTGAACGTCACGTCGTCTACCTTAGTCCGGTTTTGGAAAAAGCGCGGTGAGGTGCCCTGGTAGTGCGTATAGTCCACAAAATAGCCACTTTTGCCCCACATCCCTCCGTAGTCGAGGTGCGTGTTGACGTAGCTCAGGTTGCCGCCAGTGAGCTGGAAGTGGCCCTCCGGCGTGGCGGGTGGCATACGCGTGATCAGGTTCATGACACCGCCGACGCTCTGCGGGCCGTAGAGCAATTGCCCGCTCCCTTTGAGCACCTCGATCCGGTCAAACCGGAAGAGCGGGGGGAAGTAATAGGAGGAGGGGTCCCCATAGGGCATAAGCATAATGGGCACGCCGTCTTCCATGATATGAATCTTGGTGCTCCGAGTCGGGTTGAGGCCGCGGATGCCGATGTTCGGCCGTAGACCAAATCCATCCTCGTCTCGCACGTTGACGCCCGGGACTTCGCGCAGAGCCTCATTGATCGTAAAGCGGTGGTTCTGCTCCAGATCCTCCTTCGTAACGACCCGGCCGGATCCGGGGATGTGCTCCAACGCATGTTCGCCAAGGCCGATGACCTCGGTCAGAGGCAGCCTGATCGCCTTTTCGTCTGGCTTCTTGGTTTCAGCTTTGACGGGCTCATCGAGCACGATCGGCGCATCGGCGTCCGCCGCTCGGGCAGAGGAGGCCGACCCTGCCCCTGCGGTGAGAGCTAGCAAAACAACAGGAATAGTTATAATTCTCATTCTCAATTTTACAATATCGGGATGCATGACCGTTCCTTTCGTAGGGCTGGTTAAATCAGGGAAACGACAACCATCCCATCATAGCGATGGGTGGTCGGGGGGCGTGGCAACCAGAAAAGTTCCATTGATACTGAAGTCGTGCGGCTCATTTCAAAACCACCTTCTTTAAACCGCTGGCGGGCAGTTCAACTTCACCGAAGTCTGACTCACCCTTAAACTTGCCGTCGATCGCCAGCGTAAATTCGCCGGTCTTGCCGTTGGTCAGTGTGATCATCAGCGTAGGCAGGATCTTGGGGTCAGATGACGGCTTCACGTCAATAATCTTGATCGTGTCGAACTTGACATTGACCGTTGTCGTGCCACGCTTGACTGGGATCTGCTTGAGTTCGTGGGGGACAAAGGCCACCTCGCTGATCTTTTCCTCCCAATAGAAAATGACGTTCTTTACGTCTGTTTCGACGCCCTGGGCGTCGGTCAGGACAGCCTGGAATGATTTGTCCGCCTTGCCCTGCGCCCCAGCGGCCGGACCGGAAGTCAGGAGCATGGCAAGCAGGATGGGGATTCCAAGCTTCATGGCTGGCGAAATCATTTCTTGAGTTCTCCCTGCTGTATGAGTTTGCCGGTTTGGGGATCTACGAGCAGTTCCACAACGCGGTTGTCTTTGCTTACCACCTCGACTTCATAGAGTAGGCGGCCGTGGATGGCGTGGAGTCCCGCTTCGATGACCTGCCCCGGTGTGTGCATCGTGGCCGTTCTGATTGCCTCTATGAGAGAGATCTTGGCGGCCTGGGCCCATTTAATTTTCTCTTCGTCGGCAACTTCCTCAGGTTCCTTGGTGGCCAATTCACCGGCCAATCCAATGGTGGCTGCGTACAGACTGCCGGCCAGAACGACGAATGCTAGTGATCGATACCGGATACTCATAACACCTCCTGATCAACGTAACATGTAATTGATCGGGAACTGGAAGGTGACCCGCGGCTTGCCTAGTTCGTGCTTCAGGGGCAAGGGGGAGGCGCGTCGGATGGTATCCATCGCTGCCTCGTCGAGCACGGTATGGCCAGAACTCTGCACGACCTCAAGATTTTCCACCGTCCCGTCTTCCTTTACCACGAATTTGAGCACGACCTTGCCCTGCCAGTTGTTCATCCGGGCCATCGGTGGATAGCGTTTCAATTCCTCGATCCGGTCCCGGAGCGTTTCGGCTAGCCAGCCATAGTCCCGCTGTGGGGCCGGCGCGGACCGGACCGGCATCTGCGTCACCGCCGCGGCGGCGACGGTTGAAGGGGCCGGTTCGGAGCTGACGGCTGGAGCGGCGGCGGGGGCTGCAGGGGCGTCGGCTGGCTGGATCGGCGCAGCAACCGGCTCGATCGGCTGCGCAGTTCTGGCGATAGTTTCCATCGGCTGAGGGGTTGGCTGCACGACCGGCGTGACCGTCCGCACCTCCTGCTGCACCACACGCTGAACGGCCTGCACCGCCTGAACCACCGGTTGCGGTTTCACCGGTTCGCTGCTCGGTTCCTGCTGCGGGGGGGGCGGCGGTGTCGGCTGTGCCTGGCGCGTCGTATTGGGCTGCATCATCGGCTCGACCACGGAGACATCCCATTTGAAGGGCTCCGGCTGCGGCGCCAGGCGGAGATCCGACAGTACGACAACCGCTGCAGCGACAGCGGCGGCATGGAACAGGACCGAAAAAGCCCAGCTGAACGCAGAGGAATGGATCAGCTGGTTGTCGGGCATTGCTAGCGTACTCACAGTTTCACTACTTCCAGGCTGACCTGACGGAATCCCAGCCCACGGACCTCATCCACGACCTCGACAAATCGTTCCAGCAGCGTCACGCGGTCGGCGCGCACAACAACCAGCGATTCGCGCGGATGAGAAGCCATCGCGATTTGGAGGCCCTCCCGCGTCACGGACTGCTCATTCAGAAAAAGCTGGCCTTCCTTCGTCAACGTGAGGATCAACGACACGTCTTTCCGGTCGCCCGCCTGCTTCGACTTGGCCAGGTCCACCGGAATCTGTCCGGTGGTGATGAAGGTGGCGGTGGTCAGCACGATGACCAGCAGTACCAGCATGACGTCCACAAGCGGGATCACATTGATCTGGTCGAGTTCACGATCCATGCGAGGCCTTGTAGTGGGCGATCAATTCCGTCACGCGGCGGCGCAGCACGTTGTTCATGACCACGCAGGGAATGGCCACCAGTAGCCCGGCCGCCGTGGCCTTGAGGGCCAGGCTTAGGCCGATCATGATCGTGCTCACAGCCATGGTGCCGGAGGTACCCATTGTATGGAAGGTGAGCATAATGCCCAGCACAGTGCCCAGCAGGCCAATATAGGGGGCGTTGGCGGCGACCGTGCCGATGATCACCAGTCGCCGGGTCAGGGCAATTTCACATTCCTGCAGAGAGGGGAACTGGCGCACGTCCACGCGGCGGTAGAACACCCAGCGCTCGACGGCCACGGCTACTGACCAGACGCTGAGCGCCAGGAGTAGCCCGATCACCCCGTAATCCACCGCTTCTTTCAAGCCTTCCATGCGACAGTCCTTGCGCAGCGAGCGCTAAAAATTGAATTTGATAATTAGTATCAATAACAAAAATGGCAGTATGCTGTCAATACAATATTTGGGCTTCCGGATGCCTGCTTCCTGGCTTGCGACATGAGGGGCCGCTGCCGGCGGTCAGGAGCGGTTGGTGTGTCGCTCGAAGAGGACCGTGTGAGTGGCGATGACGTGCAACTCCACCGGCGTACCGACGGGATACACAGTGGTCGAGGGTTCGCTACTGTGCACGATCCGGCCGGATGGCAGGCTGATCGTGTAGAGATTTTCGGAGCCGTGAAACTGCCGGGCCTGAATATAGGCCTTGGCCGTGGCTAGCGGGAGAATGTGAATGTCGTCTGGCCGGACCATAACCTCCACGTCGGCACCGCCCCGGTATTCCGACGAAGTCGGGAATTCTCCGACCTCCGTGGCCACAAGGTCACCGTGGATGGTGCCCGGAATGAAGTCGGCCTGCCCGACGAAATCTGCGACAAAGGGCGTGGACGGCGTGTGATAAACCGTCTCCGGCGTGTCGAACTGCTCCAGACGCCCGTTGTTGAGCACGGCAATGCGGTCGGCCATGGCGAAGGCTTCATTGTGATCGTGGGTCACCAGAACGGTTGTGGTGTTTGTCTGCCGCAGAAGATCGTGCAGATCCTGCCGCATTTTACTCGCCATGTCCGGATCGAGATTGCTAAATGGTTCATCCAATAGCAGCACGACCGGCTGTTGGACGAGTGCACGTGCCAGCGCCACGCGCTGCTGCTGGCCGCCGGAGAGCTCATGGGGAAAGCGGCGTGCGAAATCGGTCAGGCCGACCAGCGTGAGCATACGCTGTACGCGAGCGGTGCGTTCCTCGCGGGGCAGCTCGTGCAGTCCGAAGGCGACGTTGTCGGCCACGCGCAGATGGGGGAATAGGGCATATTCCTGAAAGACCATACCGACGCGCCGCGTTTCCGGTGGCGTGCAGATATCCGGCGATGACACGAGCTGTCCGCCGAGCCGGATTTCGCCGTCCGTCACCGGTTCGAATCCGGCGATGGCCCGCAGCGTGGTCGTCTTGCCGCAGCCGGATGGGCCGAGCAGGCAAAGGATTTCGCCTTCCTGTGCCGTGAGCGAAATGTCGATGATCGCAGCCCGATCTTTGCCGTACCGGCAGCTCACGGCACGGAGGTCCAGGACGACAGGCCGCCGGCTGTGGGTTTGTGAAGCGGCACCATAGTCTGGTTGTGCGGAGACAGTCGGTTTCATGTGCGCATCGATGCCCGCCAGTCCCTGGCCACGAGTAGCCACAAGGCTGGCAGTGCCAGCAGGACGATCAGCAGTGCAGCCGGGGCGGCCAGTTGGTAATATTCCTCGCTCGCTTCCAACCAGACCCGCACGGCCAGCGTGTCGAAACCGACCGGACGGAGCAGCAAGGTCGCAGGCAATTCCTTCATGCTCTGTAAAAACATCAGCACCCAGGCGGCCAGAAATCCGTTTTTGATCAGCGGCAGGGTAACGCGGCGCAGGGCTTGCCAGGCATTGAGGCCAAGCGAGCGCGCCGCTTCTTCGATGTTCGGGTTGATCTGCTGAAAGGCTGGCTCGAGCGACTGCAATCCGGCCGGCAGGAAATGGATCACGTAGGCCAGCACGACGACAACGGCCGTGCCGTACCACCAGGGTGCGAAGTGCAAACACAGCACGAGCAGCGCGAGTGCGCCGACCGGTCCCGGCACGACGTAGCCGGCATAAGCCGCCTGCAGACAGAATAGATTCACGCGGGACGGTTTTCGGCTGGCGAGCGATGCCAGCGGGGTGCCCAGCAGAACGGCCACGGTGGCCGCCAGTCCAGACAGCATCATGCTGTTTCCGGCAAAGCCCCAAAAGCGCTGATCCACGGCGTGCTGTGCAATGGCAGAAAGACTCCATTCGACGAGCAGGCCGGCCGGTACGAGAAATGCGGCACCCAGGACGAGGCCCAGATAAAGCAGGATCAGTGTCGTGCCTCCCGTGCCGCAGCGACAGCGGTCCCATGTTCGGAAACGTCCACTCGATTGGTAGAAACGGCTGCGCTGACGGAACCAGCGTTCAGCTGCGAAGAAGAGCAGGGCGAAGATGACCAGAAGTAGGCTCAAGGCACCGGCGGCGGTGGTATCATAGCGGCCGGTCATCTGCTGATAGACCGCGTAAGTCAGTGTCTGGAAGCGGAGTAGGGACACGGCACCAAAATCTGACACGACATAGAGGATCACTAGCGACAAGCCGGCAACAATGGCCGGCCGCAACAACGGCAGTGTAACACCAAACAGGCGGCGTAGGCGGGAGGCGTTGCACGAACGGGCCACTTCGTCGAACGACACATTGTAGTTCAGCAGCGCAACTCGGGTGAGCAGATACACGAAGGGAAAGGTGGCCAGCGTCATGACCAGCGTGGTGCCGCCAAGGCTCTGCGGCGAAGGCAGATGGCTTTGCGGACCGGCGAAGTGCTGCCACAGGTCGTCGAGCGGGCCACCAAGGCTGGCCAGATGCGCATAGACATAAGCCAAAACGTAGGTCGGCATGGCCAACGGTAACACGAGGGCCCATTCCCAGATCTGACGGCCGGGGAATTCGTAGCGGACGACAATCCAGGCAAGCGAGAGACCGAGAAGGCAGGTCCCCAAAGCGGTGCCGGCCGCCAGCCATGCCGTGTTGGTTAGGAGTTCTGGAATACGTGTGGCCCACAGACGTTGCCAGACAGCGGGATCGACTGAGAGTGCCAGCGTCACCACGTAGAGTAGCGGGGCCAGCAAGAGCGCAGCGACGGTCAGCGCAAGCACTGACAAGGGGCTGCCGGCGGTGTGTCTGACGGCGGTGAGGGCCGACATGGAATTACCGAAGGCCGACCGATTCGATAAGTGCCATGGCTGGCTCGCGCAGTTCGCTGAGACGGGTCAACGGGACGGCAGCGATGCGGAGTTGTTCGCGGTCCGGCAGCGCCGGGTCGGCGGTGACATCAGGCCGGAGCGGGTATTCCTTGTTGAGATCGGCGAATTGTTTTTGTCCCGCTTCGGACGCCAGAAAGGCGACGAGCCGCTTGGCGGCATCAAGATGCCTAGTCTGGGCCGTGATGCCGACTCCAGCGACGTTCAAAATCGCACCCATTTTCCCTTCCTGCTGATCGGGCACGAGCAGCGCGATCGGGGCATCGGGCGTGGTTCCCAGATGGCGGTAGATGTAATAGTGGTTGACGATACCCAGTACGACCTGCCCCTTGGCTACCGCCTCCACGATTTGCGAGCTTTTTCCATAGATTTGCGCGCCGGCATTGGTCTTCAACCCCTGTAGAAACTGCTTGATGCGCGCCTCGCCATGGACAACTTTCATGACAGAGACGCCGGCCTGAAGATATTCGCTGCCGGCATTGGGAATCGCGATCTTGTCCTTCCATTTGGGCTCGGCCAGATCGAGGAGAGACGCCACGTCGGATGGTTTTGCCAGATTCTTGTTGTACACAATCACCCAGAGCCGGCCTGACAGCCCGATCCAGCTATTGTCCGCCGCTCGGTAGGGGGCGGGGATGGCGCGGTCTACGTCAGAGAGATTGCCCGGCTGCAGCAGTTTCAATTCGCGGGCCCGTTCCAGACTACCGGCGTCATTCGTGATGAAGACGTCAGCCGGCGTCCGCGAGCCTTCGGCCCGGAGACGATTCACCAGTTCGGTCGTACCGGAGGAGAGGAGCTCGACCCGAATGCCGCTCGAGGCTTGGAACGCGTCCAGTACGGGCTTGATCAGCCGCTCGGCGCGGCCCGAATAGACGACCAGCGTGTCTGGCTCGGCAGCCGGGACGGCGGCCCCGACGACGAGACAGGCGCAGAAGGCGAGCATCGTCGCCAGATTGTGAAAACGATATTGATTCATCTTCTCAATACGATACCAAAAAAACAGGAAAGTCGTCAATTTTTAATGAATGTGAGGAGGCGGTTTTTCAGTGTCCGTCAGTGACGGCAGCGGGAGCACAGCCCGTAGAGCTCGAGTTTATGGCTGGTGATCGTGAAGCCGTGGCGGGACGCGACCTGGCTCTGGAGACGCTCGATTTCCTCGTTTTCGAATTCGACGATCCTGGCGCAGCCAGTGCAGATGAGGTGATCGTGATGCCCCTTGTGGGCGACGTTGTCGTATTGCGTCTGCGCGCCAAAGTGGCGGGCCTGGGCCAGTCCCGCCTCGCAGAACAGGTTCAGGGTCCGGTAGATGGTGGCGAGGCCGATATGCGGGTCCTTTTTGTTGAGCAGGCGGTACATCTGCTCAGCGGTGATGTGCTCGTTTTGCAGGAAGACGGCCAGCACTTCCTCGCGCTGGCGTGTCAGCTTGAGCTGATGCTTGGCCAAGTGGTCCTTGAGCAAGCCAATATCTTTGGGCGGCTTGTGCGTGGGGGGCCGGACCGGCATGGGCGGTATTAAAACGAATTTGGCCAAAGCGCGTCAAGCAGGGAAATATCGCATTGACCCCGAATCAGATGGCGCACTATAGTCCCGCCATGCGCAAGCCGGATCAGATCGCTGTAGATCGTGCGTTGCTCGTGTATATGCTGTGCCAGGTGGAATCCCTCGACCGTGCCCGCGATGATGCGCAGGATGACCAGCCGCCTACGCTCATGAACGATGTCAAGCTCCAGCAGCTGGCGTTTCTTTCCGCGCTGCAGATGTTCAATAAGGGCGTGAAGGGGTTTCACGGCGAATTCTTCCGCTATGCCTACGGTGCCTTCAGCAAGGATCTGGACAACGATCTCATGTCCCTGCGACACAAGGGGCGGGTGGCAAATTTCAACGTGGCGAAGGAAGCTCAGGCGGTCGTGCCGCTACTGCGGGAGGCTTCTAAGGACATCGAGCCCAACACGCAGGCACTGAATATTCTGGAGGCGGTGGTTGCGCATTACAGCCCGCAGGACACGGGCGCGATTACGAATTCCGTGGAGGTAGTCGAATTGAGCACGCCCGAGCGGCCAGACTTCAAGTTGGGAATCCGCGATATTTCGTTTCATACGATCCTGCTGGTGCCACACCGGATCGAGGTGCCGCACGAATTCACCGTGCCGCCGGTCGTCCTGGCAAAGTTAAATGCAGCCATGGGTTACTAATGAAAGACCTGAGGCACCCCGACATCGACGACTACGCCGCTTCCCATTCATGGGCGGAATCTGAGGTGTGTAAGGCGCTTCGCGAGGAAACCTATCGTACAATGGACCTGCCGCAGATGATCGTGGGCCCGCTTGAGGGCGCATTTCTGAAAATGATGACGCGAGTGTCCGGTGCCCGGCGCGTACTGGAGATCGGGATGTTCACTGGGTACAGCGCGCTCTGTTTTGCGGAGGCGTTGCTGGCCGACGGCGAAGTTATCACCTGCGAGATCGACGAGAAACCGGCCGCGCTTGCCCGGAAGTATTTTGCAAAGAGCCCGCAGGGCGGGAAAATCGACATCAAGCTGGGTCCGGCGCTAGAGACGATGCGGACGGTGACCGGTCCGTTCGATCTTGTGTTCATCGACGCGGATAAGGTCAACTACGTCAATTATTACCGGCGCGCCAAGGAGCTGCTGTCACCATCTGGATTCATTCTTATCGATAACGTCCTGTGGTCCGGGGGTGTCTTGAAGCAGTCTCCGCCGGATGACTCCACGGCGGCCATTCGAGAATTAAACCGGACTGTGGCCGGGGACCAGTCCGTGGACGCTGTGCTTGTGACCATCCGCGATGGCGTCCTTGTTGTCAAGCCACGAGATCTGAAGCGTGAAGCGTGAAGAAAATCTTCTCCTCGACGTACATTACGATACGCTTCGCGAGATGCGAGCGATGATGAAATCTTCCGAAACGATCGCCTTCGGCGGGCTGACCTTCGCGGCGGTGTCGTGGGGCGCCTCAATCGTCGCGCAGAAGTGGGCCCTTGGCTCCCTGTCGGTGGTCGAAGTGTCGATGCTGCGCGGGTTCGGGGCGTTGGCCCTGTTGGTTCCGTTGTGGTGGTGGCAGGAGGGGGCGACGACCAAGTTGTCGGCGCGCGACCTGGCCACGCTGGCGGGGTTGAGCCTCGGCGTGCTGGGTAACCATCTGCTGACGCTGTTTGGCCTTCGCTACGTGGAGGCGGCGGTGGGCGGCGTCATCATCGGGGCCGCGCCGGTCATCACGGCACTGCTGGCATCTGTTATTCTTCGTGATCTGCCGTTTCGCGTCGTGGTGCTGGGCTGCACGGTCTCGTTCGGCGGTGTGGCGCTTGTATCCACGGCGGGAGCATCTGGAGGAGCGGGCGCCAATCCATGGTTGGGTGGTACACTTGTCGTGCTGGCGCAGGTCTGCTGGGCACTCTACTCGATTGGCGGTCGCCATATCATGGAGCGGCTCTCACCGCTGACAGTCAACTGGACGACGCTGGCCTTTTCGCTGCTGCCGCAGATTCCATTGCTGTGGACGGATCAAAAAGCGCTGGCTGTGGGCACGGACTCCGTCACAACCTCGGCTTGGTTGGCAGTGATGTTTCTCATCGTGTTTCCGACAGCCCTCGGCCAGCAGGCCTGGCTTCATGGGGTGAAGGGAGTGGGGCCGTCGCGGGCGGGCATTTTTATCAATCTGATTCCTGTGTCCGCGCTGTTGCTGTCGGTCATGATTCTGGGTGAGGCAATGGACGCGCCAAAAATTGCCGGTATCGTACTGATTCTCGTAGGTGTCTGGCTTGTGAATTGGCAGTCAGGACGCTACAAGGAGGCCCGCTCATGAATGTGAAAATGACACCGGATGCCGTCATGTCCTGGATGGATCTTGTAACGAATCTGGCTTTCCGCTACGGATTGCAGGTGCTCGGGGCGCTAACCATCTTGACGGTAGGCGCACTGCTGGCCCGTTGGGCGGGCGGGACTGTGCAGCGCTGGCTGGACCGCCAGGATATGGAGCCGCCGGTAAGGAGTCTCATCGCTCGGGTTGTGCGGGGCGGCGTGTTCGCCTTCGCGGTTCTTGCAGCGCTCGATAAATTCGGCGTGCAGATCGCGCCGCTGATCGCTGGTATCGGCGTTGCCGGTCTCGGTGCCGGTCTCGCGTTGCAGGGCGTCCTGAGCAACGTGGTCGCTGGCCTGACGATTATCATTACCAAGCCCTTCAGCGTTGGCGAGTACGTCGAGATCATCGGCGTCCATGGCGAAGTGGTGTCGATCGACCTATTTTCAACCGTGCTGCGCCATAGGGATCAGTCCAAGGTGGTGGTGCCCAATCGGGAGATCGTAGGTGAGGTCCTACGCAATTACGGCGTGATGCGTCAGTTGAACCTATCGGTCGGCGTGGCCTATGGAAGCAATCTGACGGATGCGCTCAGGCTGGCGCGGCAGATCGTTGCAATCCATCCGCGCGTGCTGAAGTATCCGGAGCCACTTGTGGGGATTGCAACACTTGGCGATTCCGCGATCGTGTTGTCGATTCAACCCTGGGTGAAGATCACCGATTACGGAACGGCTCAGGCGGAGCTCTACCAAACCGTGATCGAGCAGTTTCGTGCCCATCGGATTGAGATGCCGTTGCCGCAGCGAGAAGTACGCATGTTAGCGTCGGCCTGACCGGCATACGTGGACGACTCCCATGATTAAAGAACGAATCGAAGAAGTCACCCGCGTCAATCAGGCGTTTTACTTGGCCTTCGAAAGTCTGGACATCGCGCAGATGGACCGCCTCTGGGCGCATCAGGAGTATGTGACCTGTGTCCACCCGGGCTGGGCGCTGCGCGTCGGCTGGCCGGAGGTGCGTGATTCCTGGGTGCTGATCTTCAACAACACCTTTGCCATGCGGTTCGAGCTAACGGAGATTCAGATCCAAGTGGCGGGCGATGTAGCCTGGGTGATCTGCACGGAGAATATCACGGCGCAACAATCAGCAGACGAAAAGCAGGTAAGCCAGGTGCTGGCGACAAACCTCTACGAGCGGGTGGGCGAGGAGTGGAAAATCATCCATCACCACGGCTCGCCAGTGATGCGATAGCGCAGACGCCATGCGTCAATCGTAGACGAGAACGGTGCATTTTTTTGAACAGATGACGAATAACGGGTGACGAGTAACGTGTCGTTTATTCGACTTTGACGGTTTTGAGCCATTCCGCCGCCACGTCATCTCGCTCCGGCATGGTCATTGCGGCATAGGAGTGAAACATCTGCGCGCTCTTCCGCCGCCGCCACTTCAGGAATTCCAGAAAATGATCCTTGCAAGCCGTGCAGGTGCCCGCCGGGGCATAAGGCTTTTGCGTACAGTTGGGAACAAGACAGGTGCCGTAGTCACTCATACCTAATTCCGTGACGGCAGTATGCCGGAGCGTCCGGCGGGATTGCAAGGCGGCACGCGCGGCTCGAAAGCACAGCTTGACGCACTCCAGCCATTCCAGTATGTCAGACGCATCATGATTGTGTTGCTTCGGACAATCGGTCTACCAGTTCCAGTGTTGCTCCTTCTGATTGGTTGCATGGGCGGGCAGTTGGCCCCGCCGGTCGCCACGCCGGCATCCGATGAGAAGGTGGCGGTGACGACAGTACCGCTCCCCCAGGGTGTGGCCAGTGGGGACGTGACTAGCCGCACGGCCCGCATCTGGTTCCGGACGTCCGGCCCCGCGCGTGTTGAGCTCGAGTGGGCGCCTGACGGAAGGGGGGCGGAGTTAACGGGGACTCGCGCTCTCACGACGTCTCCGGAACAGAGCTTCACCGCTACTGTGTCAATCGATAACCTCCAGCCCGCGACGTCCTATCGATATCGCGTGACGGCACGTCGGTCCGCTGCGCTGTCCACTGGACAAATTGTGGAAGAGACGGGGAGTGGGACGTTCCGCACCGCACCGGCAGACACCCGCAGCGAGCCAGTGATGTTCGCGTGGAGCGGCGATCTGGGTGGCCAGAAGCGCTGCCGCGATCTCTGGGGCGGCTATCCGATTTTTGACCGCATCCTGCAAGTCAAGCCGGATTTCTTCATCATGCTAGGTGATACGATCTATGCCGACGACACCTGCCCCTCGCCGCCGAACGTGCCGGGCGCGGACTTTGTGGCATCGACCCTCGAGCAGTATCGCACCAAGCATCGCTATCAGCGGGGCTCGGCGGCGCTGCAGAGATTTTTGGAAGCCATTCCAGTTTATACGATCTGGGATGATCATGAGGTGCGGAACAATTTTTCAGGTCTCGCGGATCCTCAGATGTCGGCCGGCCGCCAGGCGTTTCTCGAATATTGGCCCATCGGGACTCCGGCGGACGATCCCGCAAGGCTCTATCGATCATTTCGCCGCGGCGCGGACGCCGAGGTCTTTATTCTCGACACGCGCCAATATCGTGATCTGAACGCCAAGCCGGATGGGCTGGCCAAGACCATGCTCGGGACGGCGCAGCGCGAATGGCTAATCGACAGCCTGGACCGTTCGCCCGCCACCTGGAAATTCATCGTGACTAGCGTCCCGCTGTCGAATCCCAAGGGAGGCACGGTCCAGGTCCCGGGCAACGACAGTTGGGTGGGCGCAATGGACGGAACAGGGTTTCACACGGAACTCCGTGCAATCATCCATGCGCTGAGCAAGCGCCAAGTCCGCAACGTCATCTGGCTGGCCGGCGACGTCCACTACACGCAGGTCAATGCCTACGATCCAAACAATGATGGCACAGCGGATTTCCATGAGTTTATCGTTGGGCCTCTGTCGGCCGCTCCGGGCCTGCCTCTGCCACCCGACCCCGCTTTCAAGCCGGCAACCCTGCACAGCGAAGGGGGCTTCTACAATTTTGGCGTGATCACGGTGAAAAAGACCGAGCTGCGGCTGGAAATCGTCGATGACACCGGGCGCACTCGATTCACCTACGCAATCAAAGCCCTGTAGGTCGCTTGCAATCCGAAAGCGCGATCGGGTACTGTGCCATCCGTTTGCAGCCATCCAATTTGACGAAGGAGTACACATGGCAGGGGCAATGACGGCGGGACAGGTCTTCGAGAAAATCAGGGATGCGGCGGCGGATGCGACAAGCCCAGACGAGCAGGCGTTGCAGATCGACTACGATGCACTGAAGGTCAATGTCCAGGCGGCGCTGGGCGACCGCAAAGTCGCGCTGCTGCACATCAATAAGTTTTTGCCGGAAGGCTATGAGGAACAGGGGCGGTTCAACGTACTGTTGCTGACGGGCGGCAAGGTTTTCTTCGACATGGTCATCGGCGATTCCTATTTCCGCTACGACATTATCTCAGTTGGTGAGCTGGATAAGGTGCAGCTCGTGGACGCGGCTTGGGAAAACAAGGAAAAGCGGCAGGAAGAACCGTTCCTGAGCCTTCGTCTGATGCACGGAGAAGAAGCCCACATCGCGCTGGCGCTTGATGATGACGCGCGCAAGAGCTTGCTGGCGCTCGCCAAAGCGGTTTCTGAATCTCGCACTCCAGAAAAGTAATCAGCGGCGGGTGTAGAAGGGGAGTGCGTGTACCGTCGCCTGATATCGACGGCCGTCGTGTTCCACCTCCAGCACGGTGTTGGGTGCACAGAAATCTTTCAGGGGGAATCCTAGTGCGATCACGCTCCCAGTCGCCAGTGACTGCACCGCGCTACTGATCCAGCCGACTTCGCGATCGCCGCTGAATAGCCTGTCACCTTTGCTCGGAATCTCTGCATTGCTCAGCGTCAATCCAGCGAGATGTCGTCGTACGCTGTGATAGGTATCCATCCGCGCAATCAGTTCCTGCCCCGGATAGCAGCCCTTCGACAGGCTGAAGGCTTTGCCCTCAAGATTGGCCTCGTGCGGGACAATTTCATCTGTGATGTCATGACCGGCCATGGGGAGGCCTGCTTCCAGGCGTAGGACGTTGTGTGTGTCGGTTCCAAAGGCCTGCACGCCCATTGACGCACCGGCCTTGAGCAACTGATCCCACGCTGCGGCCAAACCATCTGACGGCAGCAAAAGTTCCACATCCATTTCGCCAGTTTCTTCTGTCCTCAGGAATAGCCCTTGCTGCCCGGTGATTTCATAGGGGAGGCAGGAAATCGGTTTCAGACCGGTTACGTCGGCACCGAAGGCAGCCTTGATCAGCTCGGCGGCCTTTGAACCACTGACCAGTAAGAGTCCACGGGAGTCGGCCCAGCTTTCCATCTTGGCTTTGGTGCCGTAGAGTAGAAATTTTTTGAATGCCTGCAGCGTCACTTCGCCGATTTCACCCACGTCTTCAACGAGCAGCGATTCAGCGAGTAAATACACGCGGAAGTAGGTCAGCATCCGACCCTTGTGGTTGAGAAAGCTGGAGTAGAGGCCCTGGCCTGGCTTCAACGGCAGGAGATCGTTGCTAATGATTCCCTGCAGCCATTTTACGCGGTCGTCACCGACGACGTTGAGCCGGCCGCGGTGCGACAGGTCGGCGATACCAACGCTGTTTCGCACGGCCTTGTACTCAGCGTCAGAGTGGCCATAGTGCTTCGGCATTGTCCAGCCGGCAACCTCGCTGAAGACGGCCCCAAGTGCGGTGTGCCGGTCGTGTAGAGATGAGCGCTTCATGAAAATTGTGAGAGGGCGGATAGGTAACGTTGCAATCGACATTCACAATCGAACATTCAACATTTCCTCAAGCAGGTCGCGCGTGCGCGACGAGAATTCATTGCGCGAGACAATCTTGGTCACACCCAGCTCTTTTGCCCGCTTCCAGGTGTCCACTTCTTCGTGGTTGGCAAAGGCCAGCACGGGGAGAGTTTTGAGCTGTTCCTGCGCCTTGAGTTGCGCCAGCGCCTCAAAGGCGTTCAACTTCTCGTCGTTCATGTTCAGGATCATAGCGCAGGGGCTGAAACTGGCGGCCTTGGCCGGTACCTCTTCCTGCGAGCGTGCTCGTTCCAGCGCATAGCCGTGGGGCAGCAGCGCATCACGGACTTTCGTGTAGAAAAAAATGTCGTTGACAGCGATCAGCACGGTTTTCTGGTTCATTGGGTTTATCTGGTTTGTTCAAATCATCTGGTTCATCGGATCGGACGTCACCGAAACAAGCCTAAAAACGAGATACGCCGGAGAAGCCAGGTCAGTTGAGCATTCCGATAAGCCGGCCCAGCGCTTTCTTGGCCAGGGCATACTGCGGATTGAGCGTCAGCGCCTGCTTGTAGGAGTCCATGGCCCGGTCCCACTGGCCCTTTTTTTCGTACACACGGCCAAGGTTTAGGTGGGGGAAGGCCGGGCTTTCGTAGCGTCTGGCCTGCATGGCCTGTTGAAACCAGGGGATGGCTTCATCGAATTGTCCTTGCTCGATCAGGTAAGCGCCGATGTCGTTGTAGGGATTCCCAAACTCCGGGTCCACTTTGATGGCGTGGCGGCATTCTTCAATGGCGTCGTCGAGCCGGCCCATAAAACTGTAGGTCCAGCCAAGGAAGGTATAGGCTTCGGCCGTCGGATGGGTCGCGATGGATTTCTTGTAGAGGTCTACGGCTTCCTCCAGGTCGCCTTTCATCTGGTACTCGTAGGCTTGCTGGAAAAAACGCCAGGCTTCTTTTTTATCTTCTTCTCGGCCTTCGCCTTGTATGAGGAAATCTTGGACGTCCATGGGTGGTCAATTGTCAGTCGTTAGCCGTCATGTGTCAACTGTGCAGAAGAAAGCCTCGTTTGACGCGTACTGAATGATGCGTGCTATTCCTGTTTGAGCTTCTTTTTGATGAGCTCTGCGCCGTAGCGTCCTGATAGGAGCATGGAGCCGAAGGCCGGGCCCATACGGGGGGTGCCGTGCACGGCGGCCACGGCCAATCCTACCACGAAACAGTTGGGATAGACTTCCCCCGTGTGGTCCATCACGTCCTGCTCAGAACGAGACACCCACATGGCACCGTTGCCCGGCACCTGTTTGTAGAGATTCCTCTTATTCAGCAGGTGGACCACGACGGCATCGTGGCCAGTGGCATCCACGACGATTTTGCTCTCCAGCGCGATCGGGTCCACATGGATAATGTCGTGGCCGGCCATCTCGGCGGTCGTGTTGTTCACAACGACGCCTTCCAGTAGCCCATCCTTGCGCAGGATGAGGTCCACTACGCGGGTCAGGTTCATGAGCTTGGCGCCGGCCTTGTAGGCGGCGTGGATCAGGGCACCGGTGGCATGGGGCGGGTCCACGATGTACATGCCCTCGCAGTCCTTGATCTTCTTGCAGGGGACGCTGAGTTCTTCGAGGATTTCATGGGCAGGCGCGCAGATGGTCGCCTTGTTCATCAGATAGCCACCGGACCAAAAGCCGCCACCCAGCGAGAGGCTTTGCTCCACAATCAGTGTGCGGAAGCCCATCGTGGCGAGATCGTGCGCGCAGATGAGGCCCGATGGCCCCGCGCCGACGATGATGACGTCGCTCTCGATGAGCTGGTCGAACTCTTTGTAGTATTCCCGGGCGATCTGTCGGGTGATGTCACGTTCCCTTAATGGGGCGGGTGTTGGTTTTTTGACCATGGTCTGCCTCAACGGTAAATTTCCGCACCGGTTTTTTTAAATTCGTCCGACTTTTCCTTCATGCCGATCTGGATGGCTTGCTGCTCGTCGAGTTGCTTCTTTGCGGCATAGTCCCGCACGTCCTGCGTGATCTTCATCGAGCAGAAATGCGGACCGCACATGGAGCAGAAATGTGACACCTTCGCTGCGTTGTCTGGCAGAGTGGCGTCATGGAAATCCTTCGCCGTGTCCGGGTCCAGCGACAAATTAAACTGATCCTCCCATCGGAACTCAAACCGAGCTTTAGAAAGGGCGTTGTCCCGCGCCTGCGCGCCCGGATGTCCCTTGGCGAGATCGGCGGCGTGGGCTGCGATCTTATAGGTGACGACGCCGACCTTCACGTCTTCTTTGTCCGGCAAGCCCAAATGTTCTTTCGGCGTCACGTAGCAGAGCATCGCGCAGCCGTACCAGCCAATCATCGCAGCGCCGATGCCGGACGTGATGTGATCGTAGCCCGGAGCGATATCCGTGGTCAGCGGCCCCAGCGTGTAGAAGGGCGCCTCGTGGCATTCCTTGAGCTGCTTCTCCATGTTGACCTGAATGAGATGCATCGGAACGTGGCCGGGGCCCTCGATCATTACCTGTACATCGTGGCGCCAGGCGATCTGGGTGAGTTCACCCAGCGTTTCCAGTTCGGCAAACTGCGCGTCGTCGTTGGCGTCAGCAATGGAGCCCGGGCGTAGGCCGTCCCCGAGGCTGAAGGAGACGTCGTAGGCCTTCATGATCTCACAAATATCTTCGAAGTGCGTGTAGGCGAAATTCTCCTCGTGATGCGCAAGGCACCACTTGGCGTGGATGGACCCGCCACGAGAGACGATGCCGGTCATCCGCTTCGCGGTCATCGGTACGTAACGCAGGCGCACCCCCGCGTGAATTGTGAAATAGTCCACGCCTTGCTCAGCCTGCTCGATCAGCGTGTCACGGTAAATTTCCCAAGTCAGGTCTTCTGCCTTACCGCCGACTTTCTCCAGCGCCTGATAGATCGGCACGGTCCCGATGGGCACGGGGGAGTTGCGGATGATCCATTCGCGGGTTTCGTGAATGTTTTTGCCGGTGGAGAGGTCCATCACCGTGTCCGAACCCCAGCGGATGGCCCAGATCATCTTTTGGACTTCTTCTTCAATCGAAGAGGCGACGGCTGAGTTCCCGATATTGGCGTTGATCTTGACGAGAAAATTGCGGCCGATGATCATCGGCTCGCTTTCTGGGTGGTTGATGTTGGCCGGGATGATCGCGCGGCCCCGGGCGACCTCGTCGCGCACGAACTCAGGTGTGATCCTATCTGGAATTTTGGCGCCCCATGATTGGCCAGGATGCTGCGCAACACCGCCGCCGTGTCCGTTTCTAGCGATTAGCTCAAGGGCGAACTCGCGCGATTGATTTTCACGAATCGCGATGAACTCCATCTCCGGCGTAATGATGCCTTTGCGGGCATAGTGCAACTGGGAAACATTCATGCCGTGCTTGGCGCGCAGCGGCTTGCGAATGTGCTGGAACCGCAGTTCGTTCAGTTTGGGGTCCGCCGCACGCAGTCGGCCATATTCAGATGACACATTGGTCAATTGTTCCACGTCGGTGCGATTCAGAATCCATTGCCAGCGCAGAGGCGCGAGGCCCTTGCGGGCATCGATCGTCGCGGCCGGGTCCGTGTAGGGACCGGACGTATCGTAGACGGTGACTGGGGAATTGGGCACCGGCGCGTCGCCGTTGGTCGAACGGGTCGGAGTCAGGCTAATTTCGCGCATCGGCACGCGGACACCGCGTGTGCCGTCCACATGGACCTTTCGAGAGGCTGGGAAGGGGGTCGTTGTCAGAGAGGCGGTGGGGGTGTGGCCGCTGCCATTCCCCTTGTGGCCGTTGGAGCCGTTTCCCGTGAGACTCATAGCGTGTCCTTTCTGCTGGCCCAAATAAAAACGCCGGCATTTCCCAGCGGAGGGAACGGCGGCGTTTGAAAGGATCCACGCTCTGTCCGCTTCCCTACGCTGGCATTATCCAGGTCAGGTTCAGAGGGAGTGTGGCGCGCGGGCCACATCTCAGCCGCAAGGCCCCCCTAGCTACGCCGCATCGTACTCCCCTTTTTTTTGGAATGTCAACGACGAGTCTGTCCGGCATTGCCGGCCGTGATGAGGTGAAGAGGGCGTGCCAAACGCTAGGCTGTAGGTCCAAACAAACAAGAGGGGTATTCGCAGAACACATTGAGGATTTTTTCAGGCCCCGCACGACGCAGATGGCCGCGCATCGTTCCCCGCAGTAGGGCGGTCACTGCCGTGCAGGCAGCATTGATTGTCTGAAACTCCTCGCGTACAATGGCAACGCATTCACAACCCGTGGAGTTTTGAGGGGTTGGGCGGGGGGAGTGAGATCGTGAAGGCCATCACCTCTGAGCCGCGAACCATCGCTGAATATCAAGGACGTTCCGCTGAAGAACTCTTCCAGCGAACCGCCGAGGCCAAGCGCGCGCTCGGCGACCGCGTGATGGTCCTTGGCCACAACTACCAGCGCGACGAAGTTATTGTGCATGCAGATTTTCGTGGCGACTCCCTCAAGCTGGCCCAGATCGCCGAGCGGCAATCCGACCGTCCGTACGTCGTCTTCTGCGGCGTCCATTTCATGGCCGAAACGGCTGATATTCTCAGCCGCTCCAATCAAACCGTGATCCTGCCGGACATGGCTGCCGGCTGCTCCATGGCCGATATGGCGGCAATCGAGCAGGTAGACCAGTGTTGGGACGAACTCGGCCGCGTGATTCCGGTCGAAGAGACCGTCCTGCCGGCGGTCTATGTGAATTCTGCGGCAGTGCTTAAGGCGTTCTGTGGCGAGCACGGCGGTATCACCTGCACGTCATCTAATGCGCGCGCGGTGATCGAGTGGGCCTGGGCGCGCCGCGAAAAGATTTTGTTCTTTCCCGATGAACATCTTGGCCGCAACACGGCCAATAAGATGGGCCTACCGCGCGAGGAGATGATTGTGTGGGATCCGTTCCAGCCCCGCGGCGGCAACAGCGTGGAGGCGATCAGGCGCGCGAAGCTCATTCTCTGGAAGGGGCATTGCAGCGTGCACCAGATGTTCCAGCCGGCGCACGTGGACTATTTCCGTAAACAATATCCTGGCATCAAGGTGATCGTACACCCGGAATGCCACGAAGATGTCGTCAACAAGGCTGATCAGGTTGGCTCGACGGAGTTTATCATCCGCACAGTCACGGCTGCGCCGGCTGGCACCGCCTGGGCGGTCGGGACGGAATTGAACCTGGTCAACCGACTCAAGAAAGAGCAGCCCGACAAGCACGTCTACTTCCTCTCTTCCACAGTCTGCCAGTGCGCTACCATGTTCCGCATCGATGCGCCTCACCTCTGCTGGGCGATGGAAAACCTGGCCAGCGGGCATGTCGCCAATTCCATCGTGGTGCCGGATGACGAGAAACGCTGGGCCAAGGTTGCGCTTGACCGCATGATGGCGATTAGCTAACTGGAAATTTCGAATTGTGAAAGCCGAAGGTTGAATTTCGGATTCAACCACCCGTGCACTTCACAATTCATCATTCACCGTTCTTAATTCGAAACAATGGACTATAAAGCGACCCTCAACCTGCCCAAGACTGACTTCCCGATGAAGGCGAACCTGCCGCAGCGGGAACCCGAGATGCTCGCGCGTTGGGAGGAGGAGCGGCTCTACGAGAAGATTCAGCATGCGGGGAAAGGCCGTCCGCTGTTTGTACTGCACGACGGGCCACCCTACGCGAACGGCCGTATTCATATCGGCCATGCGCTGAACAAAATCCTCAAAGACATCATCATCAAGTCGAAAACAATGGCTGGTTTCCACGTGCCCTATGTCCCGGGCTGGGACTGCCACGGTCTACCGATCGAACATCAAGTGCTGAAAGAGTTAGGCGACAAGAAAAAAGACCTGGATGCCACGGCGATCCGCAAGCTCTGCCACGACTACGCTGAGAAATATGTCGCGATCCAGCGCGACGAGTTCAAGCGTCTGGGTGTGCTGGGCGACTGGGGCCATCCCTATTTGACGATGAACCCGGGCTACGAGGCGACAATTTTGCGCGAGTTCGGCAAGTTTGTCGCAAAGGGCTGTGTGTACAAGGGCCTCAAGCCAGTTCTCTGGTGTACACAGGACCAGACCGCGCTGGCGGAAGCGGAAGTGGAGTACGAGAATCACACCTCGCCGTCGGTTTATGTGAAGTTTCCGCTCGTGGATGGCCCGGCAACTGTCGAAAAAAAGATCGGCGTTGCACTCTCCGGCGTCAACACACTCTCCGTGGTCATCTGGACCACCACGCCCTGGACGCTTCCTGCTAATCAGGCCGTCTGTCTCCATCCGGAGTTCGACTATGCCGTGGTAAAGGTTGGCAGCGAGGCCTACGTCATCGCCAAGCCACTGGTGGATGCATTTGCCAAGGCCTGTGCGGTGTCGGATTTCACGGTGTTGGGGGCAAAAAAGGGACAGGTATTTCAGGGGCTCGGAGCAAAGCGTCCGCTGACGGATGGCATTTCACCGGTGCTGCTTGGCAACTTCGTCACTTTGGAGCAAGGCACCGGCTGTGTGCACATCGCGCCCGGGCACGGCATGGAGGACTATATCCTTGTGCTGGAGCATAACGCCGTCGCGCCAAAGGCGGAGCAGTTGGAAATCCTTGCACCGGTCGACAACGCGGGACGCTTTACTGCGCGCGTAAACGACTTCACGGGCCAGCATGTTTTTAAGGCCAATCCTGCGATTGTTGAAACGCTCAAGTCGAAAGGCGTACTGCTGGGATCGGACAGCCTGAGCCATTCCTATCCACATTGTTGGCGATGCAAGCAGCCGGTGATCTTCCGTGCGACGGAGCAGTGGTTCGTTTCGATGGAGAAAAACGATCTTCGGAAAAAGACCCTTGGCGTCATTGATGAGATGGCCGCGCGCAGGGGCTGGATTCCGCCCTGGGGGCGCGATCGCATTTTCGGCATGATCGAGAACCGGCCAGACTGGTGCCTCTCGCGTCAGCGGTCCTGGGGCGTACCGATTCCTGGATTCACATGCAAAGCCTGCAAAAAAGTTTTGGCTGATCAAAGACTGATCGAGCATGTGGCCGGCTTGGTTGAGCAGCAGGGCGCAGATGTCTGGTTCCAGAAAACAGCGGCTGAACTGCTGCCTGCTGGAACGGTCTGTTCGTGTGGGGGAAAGGAGTTTGAAAAGGAGAAAGACATTCTCGATGTCTGGTTCGAGTCGGGTGTGAGCTTTGCGGCCGTGCTCAAACCACATCAGTGGTGGCCAGCGGGCCTCTATCTGGAAGGCTCGGATCAGCATCGCGGCTGGTTCCACAGCACGCTACTCGCCGGCATGACGACGGACGGTCAGCCGCCCTACAAAGCGGTGCTCACCCACGGTTTTGTCGTGGATGGAGCGGGAAAGAAAATGTCCAAGTCGGTCGGTAACGTGGTGGCACCACAGGACGTCATCAAGCAATCCGGAGCGGAAATTCTCCGGCTCTGGGTCGCCGCGCAGGATTACCGGGAAGACCTCCGCATCTCACAGGAGATCCTAGGCCATCTCGTTGAGGCCTATCGCAAGATCCGCAATACCTGCCGGTTTCTGCTGAGCAATCTCTACGACTTTGATCCGGCTCGGGACCGGGTGGCCTACGAGAAGCTTCCGGAATTAGATCGCTGGGCACTACTGCGACTGGGCGAACTGATTCCAAAAGTCCAAACGGCCTACGACGCTTATGAATTCCACACCATCTTCCACACGCTGAATAATTTCTGCGCGGTAGATTTGAGTGCCGTCTATCTCGATATTCTGAAAGACCGGCTCTACACCTTCCGCAAGGACGCGCACGAGCGGCGTAGCTCGCAGACCGTCTTGTATGATGTGGTGGTGGCGCTAACGAAGCTCATGGCACCAGTGCTGAGCTTCACGGCAGATGAAATCTGGCAGATGTTGCCAGAGGCGGCACGCAAGGAGGCGGCCAGCGTGCATTTGGCATCGTTCCCGGAGGCCTCTCCGAAATGGACAGATGGTAAGCCAGCCAAGGAACTTGCAGCGCAGTGGGAGAAACTGTTGGAAGTTCGAGTTGACGTACAGGCCAAATTGGAAATCCAACGCAAGGACAAAACTATTGGGTCCTCACTGGAAGCGGAAGTGCTGATTGAAGCTAATCCAGACAAATTTAAACTTCTGGACCGTCATAAAGATATTCTCCCGAGTTTGTTCATTGTGTCACAGGTTAATCTGAAGCCAGTCACAAATCTGCCACTCAAGCCAGACTTTGCTGTCACAATCATTAAGGCTAAAGGCAGCAAATGCGAGCGCTGCTGGAACTACCGGCCGGCGGTTGGGACGTTCATGGATCATCCGACCCTCTGCGACCGCTGCGTGGAGGTAATCCAGTGAGTAAGCCGACGGCCCGTTACGTGCTGCTGGGGTTGGTCAGCGTCATCACCGTGTTGCTCGATCAGGCGACGAAACTCCAGATCACGCAGTCCATGCGGCTGCACGAGTCCATTCCGGTGGTGCCAGATTTCTTCAGCATCACCTACATCCGCAACCCCGGCGCGGCCTTTGGCATTCTGGCGTCCAGCAGCAGCGGGTTTCGGCTGGCCTTTTTTGGGGTGACGTCCATCCTTGCGCTGGTTTTATTGAGCACGATCTTCGTACGGCTAAAGCCCACGCATTGGATCGGGCAGCTCAGCGTGGCGGCGGTCTTCGGAGGGGCGATTGGAAATTTATTGGACCGTGTGCGGTTCGGCGAAGTGATCGACTTTCTGGATATCTACCTTGGTGCGTATCACTGGCCGGCCTTCAATGTGGCCGATGCGGCCATCAGTGCCGGCGTCTGCTTCCTGGTCTATCATTTGGCTTTCGAGAAGCACGAAGCAGAGCCCGCGCCACAACAGTTGAAGAATTAGCTAAAGTTTAAGCGGAAAGCGGCAGGATAGATCCGCTCTTTGCGTAGAACTGTTTCTGCTTTTCGGTTGAGAAAAATAATATCGGCTGGGTGTAGCAGTACTGATCGTCTTTGGTTGTGACCGCCGTATCGGCCTCGCTTAGCTGGGCAGGTATCCCTTCGCCAGTTGCAGCGCTGGCGCTTTATCGGTCCTCATCACGTCGGAGTGAAGCGTGTCTTTGTTGTCCGCCGCTCAGGGGGCGTAGGCTTTCATGGTAGCAGCAGCCCAACAGTTCCTCTCTACGGAATGATCCAGAGTACTAGTGCGCCCATGGCGATGCGGTAATAGGCAAAGACCATCAAGCTGTGCCGCTGGACAAAGGTCAGGAAGCCGGCGATGACCGCCCAAGCCACGAAGAACGCGACGATCATGCCCAGCCCAAGCGCCATCAGGTCGTGCGAGGAAAACGTGGCTGCCGATTTCAACAGCTTGTAGCCGGTTGCGGCGATCAATGTCGGTAGGGCCAGAAAAAAGGAGTATTCCGTTGCGGTCTTGCGGTCCATGCCTTGCAGCAGGGCGCCGATGATCGTGGCGCCGGAACGGGAGGCGCCAGGGATCAGGGCGACGCACTGGGCCACGCCGACCCAGAAAGCCGTCCGCACGCCGACCTGCCCCAACTGGGTTACGCGCGGGTTGAGTTTCAGCGCCTCCACGCCCATGATGATGCCCCCGCCTATGATGGAGGCGATGGCAACGGTGCGCGGATTAAACAGATGGGTCTCAATCCAGTGGTGGCTTAGCAGACCGAGGACGGCTGCGGGGAGAAAGGCCACGAAGAGGCCGATCAGAAACCAGAGGTTCCGGTGCTGGGTCATTGATTGTGTGAGCGCGTCCATCCAACCGGTCGTCCCGCACGATGCTCTGAGCGACGCCTGCTCCGTTAGGGCCTGCGAGAAAAAAGCGGACAGTTTCTGTCGCTCGTAGACGACCACGGCCAGGATTGCGCCCAGTTGGATGGAAATCGCGACGCTCGCCGCGGTCTCGCCGGTAAAACCCAGCCAGTGCCCGATGAGAATCAAATGGCCGGTGGAAGAAATCGGCAGGAATTCGGTGAGTCCTTCAACAATCCCGAGAATGACAGCCAGTTCCGGCCCCCACACATTCATGGCGGCGCGCATCTTCACAGAGTTGTTGGGCGGCGTCAACTCTTCGAATGCCCGGCCTTCCAAGCGGGATGGGCTTAGGGCTGATGCTGAGCGGTATTGTGTCTGTCCGGCCTGTCGAGTGGGCGACCCATCAGCCACGGAAGCCGAAAACACGATAAATCATTGTTTCGGTTGACAAATTTCATGGGATGCACTACACAGAGTCGTAAGTTTTGGAGTTTTTTCTGGTCGGTGGTGGAGGAAGACATGAAAAGCGGAGCAGTGATGGGTGTGCTGGCGCTAGCGGCGATGGTCGCAAGTGGCTGCGTGAGTTCGAGTAAGTACGAGCAGGCGATGGCGGATACCCAGGAGGCGAAAGAGAAGGCCGAGCGGGTGCAGCTGCAAAAGAAGGCTCTCGAAGACGAGGTCAAAAGTCTTCGGGATCAGAAGAGCAAACTAACGGCGGATGCCGAACTAGCCTCCGCCGAGTTGCAGCGTCTAAACGACAGTCTGGACAAAGAACGAGGCGGCAAGGATTCCCGCATGCGTGATCTGGATCAGCGCTCGCGCGATCTCGCCGCGCAGAACCGCGCGCTCAAACAGGTCAATGACTCCCTGAAGAAGCAGAATGATTCGCTCAAAGCCACGGTGACCAAGTACCAGAGGGCGATCAAGGAACCGCCGGCCTCTCCGATGGCCGTGCCGATGCCGCCCGCTGCTCCCGTGGCGCCGGTGCCGACCTCTGCGCCTGCGGATCCGGCTGCTGCCGGGCTTGTGAACGTCAATACCGCCTTGTCGAAGCAGCTCGAAATGCTCGGGCTCACCCAGGAGGAGGCGGCCAAGGTGGTCGCCGGACGGCCCTACAAGGTGAAACAGGAACTCGTCTTGCGAGGCATATTGCCAAAGCCGAAGCTTGACGCCATCAAGGATCGGATCACTGCTTCCCAGTAACAACGGGGACTCTCGCGGCGTATAGGCGCCGCGGTCGCAGCGCTGCGCAGGCCATTCTCCACCCGGCGGATGGCCTGTTGCGTTTGAGCCGGTTTGGCTGCACAATGAGTGCAAGCACAGTGTGTATGGATACCACAGCATGACACGGAAAGTGATTTGGATCGCTGGCATTCTCGCGGTGGGCGTGGCCATAGGGGGCTACGTATTTTTTAGCGGCGAGCGGAAGATTCCTGTCCGCTACAAGACCGTGCCGGTCGAGTGGGGCGCGATCGTGTCGGTCGTCAATGCGACCGGTACGATTAATCCTGTGACAATGGTCCAGGTCGGCAGCCAGGTGACGGGCATGGTAGAAAGCCTTCACGCGGACTTCAATTCCGTCGTGAAGAAGAACGACGTGGTCGCCCGCATCGACCCCTTCCCGTACCGTGCGCGGCGCGACCAGGCGTCGGCGAATCTGGCCAACGCTAAGGCGGCAGTGCTCAAGTCCAAGGCCGATCTCCTGCAACGCAAGCGCGAGCTTGACCGGGTGCAGTCCCTCATCACACAGCAGTTTGTTTCGCAGAACGATGTAGACGTGGCTGTGACCGCTCACGAAGGCGCGATGGCGCAACTGGCCGTGGCGGAAGCCGCGGTCAAGCAGGCACAAGCGGCGCTGGAGGCGGCCGAGCTCGACCTGACCTATACCGTCATCAAGGCACCCATCGACGGCATCGTCATCTCGCGTCTGGTCGAAGTCGGGCAGCGGATAAATGCCAGCATGTCCATCCCTGTGGTGTTCATGATCGCTCAGGATTTGACGAAGATGCAGGTGAACGCGAACGTGAGCGAGGCCGACATCGGCGGCATCACGGAAGGGAAGGAGGTTGCGTTCACGGTGGACGCCTATCCGGGCCAGCGGTTCCAGGGCAAGATCCGCCAGGTACGCAACTCGCCGATCAGCGTGCAGAACGTGGTGACCTACGACGTTGTCGTCGACGTGGATAATACGGGCCTGCAGTTGAAGCCAGGCATGACGGCGAACGTCTCCATTGTCGTCGCGCGCAAGGACGACACATTGAAAGTGCCGAACTCCGCGCTGCGCTTTGTGCCGCCCAAAATGACCGAGGGCGCGGGCGGGTCATCTGGCCATCCGGGGGCGGCGCCGCTCAAAGAGCGGAGCGGAGCGAAGACAGTCTGGAAAATGAATGCGTCCGGTGATCCGAAGCCGGTGGCGGTGCAGACTGGGATTTCTGATGGACTGGTCACCGAAATCACCAGTGGGGACCTCAAGGAGGGCGATTCCATCATCGTCGGATTGGAAGCGCTGAAGTCCACGCGGTCGAATAATCTACCTCCGGGGTTCGGTGGCGGGGGGCCGCATCAACCGCGGCGGCCAGGCGGACGGGATCGCGGGTTGTGACCCCGTGAAGCGTCGCTCGTTCTTAGTTGTGCATCCACGTGGTCCTGCCCTCGCGCCACGCTTCACGCACAACGAGGTACGCACGTGGCGTCCTTAATCGACTGTCAGGACGTCTGGAAAATCTACCGGCTTGGCGACCTGGAAGTGCAGGCGCTGCGCGGCCTCACCGTCTCCATTGACCAGGGCGAGTTCGTGGCGATCATGGGCTCGTCCGGCTCCGGCAAATCTACCTTCATGAACATCGTCGGGTGCCTTGACACGCCCACCCGTGGCAGCTACCGGATGGGCGAGATCGACGTCGGGCGGATGGAGACCGATGAGCTGGCCGAGCTCCGCAACCATCGGATCGGTTTCGTCTTCCAAAATTTCAATCTAATTCCAAGAACTAGCGCGCTGGAGAACGTACAGTTGCCGCTGTTCTATCGCGGGCTCTCGCTGCGCGAGCAGCGGGCCAAGGCGGTGGAGGCGCTGGCGCGCGTGGGATTGTCTGGACGCGAGCACCACTATCCAGCGCAGCTTTCCGGCGGTCAGCAGCAGCGAGTGGCCATCGCCCGGGCGCTGGTGACCATGCCCACACTCCTGCTTGCCGATGAGCCGACCGGTAACCTCGACACTGAATCTAGTCGCGAGATTATGGCTGTCCTCGAAAGTCTCAATCGGCAGGACGGCATGACCGTGCTGGTCGTGACGCACGAGCCGGACATCGCGGCCTATGCCGCTCGCAAAATCGTCATCAAGGACGGGCAGGTGCAGGAAGATTGGGTGAAGATGCATGAGACGTTTAGCGTGAAGCGGTAGACGCATGGGGAGGCCGGGGACATGATTCCAGCTTCTGACATTTCACGATTTTCGCTTCTCGACTGATGGGGGCTCCAGATGGGCGCGTTCATTCTGCTCACCGTCACCACGGCCTTTCGTATTCTCGGACGTAATCGCCTGCGCGCTGGCCTCACGGTGTTGGGTATCGTGATCGGCGTCGGCGCGGTCATCGCCATGACCAGCATCGGCGAAGGCGCCAAGGCCGTCGTGCGCTCGCAGGTGGCCAGCATGGGGACCAACGTCATCATCATCCTGCCCGGCGCCACGACGACGGGCGGCGTGCGCGGCGGGCAGGGTAGCGGAGTGACGCTCACCGTGGCCGACGCGCTGGACTTGAAAAAACGGGTCCCGCTACTGACCGATACAGCTTGGGGTAAGCGGGACGTGATGCAGATTGTCTACGGCAACAAGAACTGGAATGCGCCGGTCAATGGGATTTCTCCCAGCTATCTGATGGTGCGGGATTGGTTGTTTGCGAGCGGGGTGCCCTTTACGCAGATGGACATGGACGTGGCCGCACGCGTGGCGCTGGTGGGGCAGACGGTCGTAGGCAATCTGTTCGAACCAGGCGAGGAGCCGGTGGGGGCGACTATCCGGCTCAAGAATGTGCCCTTCACGGTGATCGGTGTGTTGTCTCCCAAAGGCCAGTCAGCGCAGGGGACGGATCAAGACGACATTGTTTTCATCCCCTTTACCACAGCAGAGCGGAAAGTGCTGGGGACACAGTTCCTTGGCTCCATCGGGGCCATCTTCGCCTCCACTGACCGGACGGAAGATCTGCCGGAGGCCGACGCGCAGATCCGCGAGGTGCTGCGGGCGCGGCACAGGCTCCAGCCCGAGCAGGCGGATGATTTTACCATCCGCACGCAGGTCGACATCGCCTCGGTGCAGGAGGGGACGGGGCAGACGCTTACGGTCATGATGTTTGCCATCGCCTCCATCTCGTTGCTCGTTGGCGGCATCGGCATCATGAATATTCTCTTAGTGTCCGTGACGGAGCGGACGCGCGAGATTGGCGTGCGGATGGCCGTAGGCGCCAAGCGGCGTCATATTCTTTTGCAGTTTCTGATCGAGGCTATGACATTGAGTCTCTTCGGCGGGCTGCTGGGGATCGTGATGGGTGTGCTGTCGGCGCGTATGACGACGGCGATTGCCGGATGGCCGACGATCATCTCGGTCGAATCCATCGTCTCTGCCTTCGCCTTCTCGCTTGTCGTTGGTCTGTTCTTTGGGCTGTACCCGGCCAACAAAGCGTCACGATTGAATCCGATTGATGCGTTGAGATACGAGTGAAATGGACCTGGACTATCGGGTAATCGTAGTCAGGGCCAGTTCGATGCGGGGATAGGTGGTGTCCAGGGCTTTGTAAAGGTGGATTTCCAGGACTCGGTTGTCGTTGATGCCCAAGGCCTCGCAGAGGGCGTCTTGGGTGATCTTCAGGCCGCTGTCCACGTCACGCCGGAGCGGCGAGGCGAAATAGAACCGGACAGCCAGAGATAGATAGTTCGTCTGCAGTGTGTGCCGCAGCGTCTCGCGGTGCGGGGATTTGGCCAGGGCCACCAGCACATGGTGTCCGACCTCTGACTTGTACCCGCGCCCTTCCGCGGATAGAAGCCGCCGATTGTTCACAGTCGCATATTGATGATTGATGCTGGGCGGTACCGGCAACGTGATCGTCAGTCGGTCCGGTGCGACGGCTGCGTGAAAGGCTACGGCTCTGTGCTTTGCCTGCGTCGGGAGACCCGCCAGCGCCGGGTGTATCCGCTTCGTGCGCGGTATGGCAACGGGAATGATCGGGCGCGCGGAGGAGGCTGCCGCGCCGGTTCGATAGGAGGTCAGGCGCACGGGCACTGGCGCGGGATGGCTGAGGCGTCTGAGTGCGCGTCGCGGCAAAGGATTACAGAAGATTCAGAATCTTGTTCAGGTTCTGTTCGTGCTTGTCTTCCGAGGTGCTGACATAGCGCCGCCACTCGGAGGGGTTCCAGATTTCGAGATGGTTGTAGAGGCCAATGATCACGATTTCTTGATCGTCTTCCACGGGGATCAGTTTGCGAAGTTTGCCGGGGATGAGAATGCGCCCGGCCTTGTCTACGTCGGACGTCCCGGCTTCCGCGACGACGAAGTGCATGAACAGCCGGCTCTGGTCTTCGTCGAGCTTCGCGCGCGTCCGTTCCAGCACCTTGTCCCATTCGGCCGGCGAGTAGGCCCAAAGCGCGCGTTCCGGTCCCTTGAGAAACACGACGCCGTTGCCCTCGGCTTCGAGCTGTTCGCGCAGGAGGGTCGGTACAAGGAAGCGACCTTTCTCGTCCAATTTGCAACTGTACTCGCCGGAAAACATTCGCGCGAACGTCCTTTCAGACTGAACGATGTTGTGCAGGGGGCTGGCTGCACAACCACTGGTCCAGATCGGAGCGCACGACCCGCCACTCCTTGCCCAGCTTAAAGGCCGGCATGTGGCGGTTCTGGATGTACCGATAGAGCGTGCGCGGCGTGACCTTGAGGTGGCGGCAGGTTTCCGCCGCTGTCAGTAAATCGTTCTGTGTGGATGCGGCCATCGTCGTGCTTGTCCGGATCCTAAACACCAAGAACTGACGATAGAAGCAGGTCAGAAAAATGTCAAGCTATTCCGCATGACAATACATGACACTGGCGGGCCGTGCGTATCGTTGGGAGATCGGGCAAACCGTTTTCGCGAGGGCGCCGACGTAAACCTCCGTGGCCCCGGCCTCGCAGCGTGTTCTGCCGTATTCTTGGCTCAGGAGTCCGAGGTTTAAATCATCTGGCCCCGCCAAGGGGCAATCCTTTAAAATCTATAACTTAGAAAAACAGTGGCATGGTGGAAACTCTTATATGAAATCTTCACTGTCGGGTGCCGAATATTGAATTGAAAATTAAAAATTGAACGTTCAACATTGATCCGTAACGACTCCGATCCATCTGGTTGTGAGGGCGCGAGCGGGTATGGTATGAGGGACTAATGTCATGGCAGTCATCGCAGGCGGCACCGTGATCCGACTTGAGCATGTCTCAAAATCGTATCGCCGTGCTGAAGCTGATGTGCCGGTGCTCCGGGATGTCAGTTTGCATGTGAAAGACGGCGAGTTTTGCGCTCTGATGGGGCCCAGCGGATGCGGCAAGAGCACGCTGCTCAATCTGGTGGCGGGGCTTGACCATCCGACATCGGGGGAGGTGCAGCTTGACGGGCGGTCGACCCGCGCTCTGTCGAATGGCGATTGGACAGAACTGCGGCGCTCGCTCATCGGCATGGTCTTCCAGTCTTTTCATCTCCTGCCCACGCTGACCGCGGAGGAAAATGTCGCGTTGCCGCTGTTGCTCCAGGGCGCTCCCCGTGGGACCGTTCGGACACGCGTGGCCGATAGTCTGACGCGAGTCGGTATGGAACAGCGCGGGCAACACCGGCCCGGTGAATTGTCCGGGGGCGAGCAGCAGCGGGTGGCCATTGCGCGGGCGCTCGTGCACAAGCCAAGGCTGATTCTGGCCGACGAGCCAACGGGCAATCTGGATTCGCAGAGCGGGGAGAGCATCATCGCCCTGCTACGGTCCCTGTCGAAGGAATTGAAGCAAACCGTTCTGCTCGTCACGCACAGCCAAGAGGCGGCGCGGAGCGCCGACCGGATCTGCCGAATGCGGGACGGCCGATTAGAGGTGACCGCGTGAGCCCCAATCTCTCTGTCACCATCGCGGGCGTGCGGTTTCCTACCTGCCTGATGAATGCGGCGGGTGCCCTCTGTGTGACGCGAGAGGAATTGGAGGCACTGGGACGGTCTGAAGCCGGGGCGATCGTCACCAAATCCATGACGGTCGAATCGCGGCAGGGCAATCCGACGCCCCGGTACTATGCCTTCCCTGGGGGCTCCATCAATTCGATGGGTCTACCCAATCTGGGCTATCGTGCCTACGCAGAGCTCATTCCGCGACTCAAATCATTTGGCAAGCCGGTGATCGCCAGCGTGGCCGGCCTCTGCGAGGACGATTTTTTCACGATTGCGACCGCCATCAACGCCAGCAAGCCGGACTTGATCGAAGTGAATTTGTCGTGTCCCAATATTCCGGGAAAGCCGCAGATCGGCTACGACCTGGAGGCATCGGAGCGGCTGATCACACGGGTGCGGAAGGTCATCACCGTACCGATGGGCGTGAAGTTGCCGCCCTATTTCGATCCCGCGCACCACGATGCCATGGCGCAGGTACTCAGGCGCACAGGCGTGGATTTTCTGTCACTCATCAATTCAGTCGGTAACGGGTTAGTCCTGGATCCGGCAACGGAAACCGTGGTGATTAAGCCGAAAGGTGGATTCGGCGGCCTTGGCGGGCCGCTCATCAAGCCCGTAGCGCTCGCCAATGTCCACGCCTTCTGGACGCGTTTCAAGGGGCAGCTGCCGATCATCGGCACTGGCGGCGTGGTGTCCGGGCAGGACGTATTCGAACATCTCCTCTGTGGCGCTTCGGCCGTGCAAATTGGAACCGTGCTGGTGGACGAGGGGCTGGGCGTCTTCGGCCGTATCCAGGCCGAACTGGCCGCGGTACTTGAGAAGAAGGGTTATGCCTCTCCGGACGCCTGCATCGGAAAATTGAGGGGATTATAAGGGCCCGTCACGACAGAAAGTTAGTTGGCCGACAGCCTAGTACGAGAGCCTGCTGGAGCCGTGGCGCCACATTCCGGACTTTCAGCGTCTGCATCGGATTGCATCGGTGAACCGCAACGGTTTCCGATTTCACAATTCGTCAGTCTTTCGGCTACAAGGCAGAGAATTTGCTTGTGACGAGACGTCAGGGCGGGAGGCAGCCGCCTGATTGGAACCTGTCTAACACCTCGTCTTGCGCTGTACAAACAGCACCGAGCCCTTCCTCCATATCAAGGATGGTGCTGAAGATTACAGTAGATAAAATCTAGCACACGTTCCGTATCGGTAAATACGTAGGACTCCTGAAGGGGCTGGGGGCGACAAAATGCTGACAGCGTTTTTGATGATTGCCCGGTCCCATTTGGTAAAGCGGCCGATCCGCACGGTAATGACCGTGCTCGGCATCGCGCTGGGCGTGGCGGTGTCGGTCGCCATCCGCACGGCTAATGTGGAGGTGCTGCGATCGTTTCAGGAGACGGTGCTTACGGTGGCCGGAAAAGCCACGCTTGAGGTCTCCGGCAGTGAGTTGGGCGTGGACGAGCGGGTCATCGGCCTGTTGCGGAATATACCGGGGGTTGTCTCGGCCTCGCCGGTCCTTCAGCAGGGGGTGCGCGTGGCGTCGGGGGCGCAGCAGGGACGCTCGCTCACGGTGCTGGGGTTTGATCTGCTCGAAACGGCAGACCTCCGATCGTTCCGGATCCGGACCAGAGAGGGGGCGGCGCTGACCCTTGATCCGCTGCTGGAGCCGAACGCGGTCTTCATCGGCGCGCAATTGGCGTCTGACTGGGAGCTTGCGGCAGGCGATGCGCTCGATGTGCGCATTGGAACGTCAGTGCACCGACTCGTGGTACGCGGCGTGGTGGAGTCAGAGGCGGGGATCCACATGGCGTGGGAACGCCTGGCGGTGATGGACATTGCCGCCGCACAATCGCTGTTTGGATCGCTCGGCAAACTGGACCGGATCGATCTGGTGACGGATCCTGCCCGTTCGACATCTGACGTGGCGGCGGCCATTGCCGCCGCGCTCCCGCCGCCGCTGACCGTCCAGCGCCCAGCACGTCGCAATGAGCAAGTGGAACGGATGGTACGATCCTTCCAGCTCAATCTGGCGACGCTCAGCGGCGTTGGTCTGCTGATTGGCTTGTTTCTTATCTACAACACGGTTGACTATTCGGTCGTCCGGCACCGACGTGAGATTGGTATTCTGTGTGCCGTAGGCTGCTCACGTGCCGACATTGGTGTGCTGTTCGCCGTCGAAGCGGCGGTGATGGGTGTGATTGGCGGGATGCTAGGCAGCGGAGGGGGCGTGCTGTTGGCGCAGCGATTGGTCTTGTTGATGGGGCGCACCGTATCGGATCTCTATGCGCCGGTGGGGGCCGTGGACGTAACCATGCCGCTCACGCTGGCGCTGCTGTGCGAAGGCGGACTCATCGGTGCGGCAGTCGCCGTGTTGGGGGCATTGGCGCCGAGTTGGAACGCGGCCCGCACCGCGCCGGCCCGGGCCCTGGCGCCAGGCGAATACGAACAGACGCAAACCGTTCACCTGAGTGTATTCGCCTGGTTTGGTGTCGGGTGTCTGGCGCTAGCCGGCGTACTGGCGATCCCGGGCCCGGTCCACGGCATGCCGGTCTTTGGCTACACGGCAGCCTTGTGCCTGTTGCTGGGTCTCTCCTGTCTGGCACCGTTGTTGGTGCAACGTGGCGGCGTGTTGGCGACGCGCGTGCAGACGGCGCGCTCGGGCGAGCTGGGCGTCCTGGGGCTCATCGCGGCCGGGCAGATCGTGCGCGCGCCCGGGCGCAATGCGATCACCGTGTCGGCATTGATGGTGGGTATTGCGATCATGCTGGGCGTCGGGATCATGATCCAGAGTTTTCGCCAGACGGTCGAGGCCTGGATCAATCAGACGGTGATGGCCGATTTGGTCGTGGCGTCTCCCGACTGGCTGGCAGGTGAAGACAACGGCACGCGGACCAAGAGGCTGCCGCTCGCCTGGCGCGAATTGGCGGCTGCCGTCCCCGGCGTGGCAGCCGTGGACACGTACCGGGACGTGTCCGTCGAGATTGATGGCCGGCCCGTTTCGCTGGTCGCGCGGGACCTGCGGGTGCACGCTGAAAGGAGCCGCTATCTGTTTCTGGAGGGCGACTCGACGGAGCGGTTGCACCGGGCCGTATCGGAGCAGGGCGTCGTGGTGTCGGAGGTGCTGGCCGGCAAACTGGGCGTGCAGGTTGGTGGGGCGATCGCACTCAGGACACCTAAAGGCGAGCGGTCATTTCCCGTAATGGGCGTGTTCTACGATTACGCGACTGATGGTGGCAAGCTGGTCATGGATCGCTCGCTTTATCGGTCGCTGTGGGATGACGACACGACGACGGTCATTGCGGTCTATCTAATGCCGGGCGCTAATGCCGCCACGGTGCGGAGGCGGGTGGACGAGGTCATGGGACAGGTCGGACAGAGTGTGACGATTTCCAATGCGGAGATCAGGCGTGAAATTCTTGCGATCTTTGATCGGACCTTCCGGGTAACCTATGCGTTAGAGTGCATCGCGGTGGCAATCGCGCTGCTGGGTATCGTTAATACGCTGCTGACATCGGTGCTGGAGCGGCAGCGCGAACTGGCCACGCTGCGGGCAATCGGCGCCAGCGCCAGGCAGATTCGGCGGTTGATTCTCTGGGAAGGTCTCTATCTCGGTGCGTTAGGCGCTGCTCTGGGCGTGGCCGGCGGGGTCTTGATGTCCCTGGTGCTGATTCACGTGGTTAACAAGCAATCCTTTGGCTGGACCATCCAGTTCCAGTTTCCCGCCTGGCTGGTGCTTGAGGGCGTCGTATTGGCGGTCGGCGTGGCGTTGGTGGCCAGTTATCTGCCGGCCGTGTGGGCGTCAAACCAATCGGTTGTGAACGGGCTTAGGTACGAGTGAGCGTAGAACTATGAATGGGGGAGCGGGCGGCTTCCATTTATCGGGCTGAGGGCTGATTTCAGCACTTCTGCGAAGCGTAGTCCACTTCGATTTCAAAGCCCAGGTCGGTGATCATCTTCCAGGCATCTGGCGCGAGCTGGCCCGGAGTGGTTAGGTAACCGTTCACGAAGAGGGAGTCGGCGGCGTAGAGGGCCATCGGTTGGAGCGAGCGGAGGTTGAACTCGCGCCCACCCGCCACGCGCAGTTCTGTGCGCGGGTGCAGGAATCGGAAGAGGCTGAAAATTTTCAGACAGCGTTGCGGCGTCAGGTGTTTGCAGTTTTGCAGTGGCGTTCCCTCAACCGGGTGCAGCATATTTAAGGGGATGGAATCCGGTCGGACCTCGCGCAGCGCTAGCGCCAGATCGATCAGGTCCTCGTCCTGCTCGCCCATGCCGATGATGCCGCCGGAGCAGATTTCCAGTCCAGCAGCGCGGGCATGCTCGATCGTGTCGAGGCGGTCCTTGTAGGTGTGCGTCGTGCAGATGGACGGATGGTAGGCCTCGCTGGTGTTGAGGTTGTGATTAATGCGATCCACGCCGGCTGCCTTCAGCGCACGGGCCTGGGACTCGTTCAACAATCCCATGGAACAGCAGACCTGGATGGGAATCTCCCGCTTGACGGCGCGAACTGCGTCCGCGATGGCTTCGATCTCCCGGTCGCTCGGGCCGCGCCCGCTGATGACGACGCAGTAGCGCTGCGCCTTGGAGGCAGCGGCGCGGCGCGCGCCGTCCAGCATCGACTCCTTTGAAACCAGCCCGTACCGTTCAATGTCAGCAGTGGACGCGGATGATTGGGAGCAATAGCCGCAGTCCTCCTGGCAAGCGCCGCTCTTGGCGTTGAGCAGCATCTGGAGGCGGACTTTCCTGCCAAAATAGCGTTCGCGCACTGTGAAGGCGGCTGACAGCAGATCCATCACGCGGGCATCCGGCGTCGCCAGCACGTCCCGACACTCAGTACGCGTCAGGACTTCGTCGCGGAGCGCTTTCTCAGCATAGGTCTGGTACGCAGTCATCGGCGCGGTTCCTTTCATAAGGTTTCGTAGGGCGTTCCAATGCCGCGGTAGGCGATGGACCGGGGTTCGCTCTGGCGTTCGTCGGCCTGCGTGGCCCCGCTGGAGGCGTCCACCCAGGGCAACGCCACGAACGAATTCCACGCACCGCAGCGGCTGCAGCGGCCCGACCAGTCGGCGGACTCATGCTGGCACTGGGTGCAGCGGTAGGGCACGACGACCCTTTTCCTGAAGCCAAGGGCCTTCTTCAATTCGTCTATGGCCAGATCCATCTGCTGCTTGCGCAGATACAAATTAGCCATGATTTTGTGGTAGTCGGCCATCTGGTCCGATGGTCCCTCCAGACCGGAGAGCAGATCGTAGGCTTCGTCCACCATCTCCAAGCGGTAGAACAGCTTGCCCAAATAAAACTTGAGCGCTGGACTGCGGGGATCCCGCTGGATGGCCTGCTGGTAGACGCGGATAATCTCACCGGGCTCGCCCATCTCCAGATAGAGTTCTTCCAGACGGTGCAGGAGAACCATATTGCCCGTTTTGGTATAGATTTTTTCGAAAATTTCTGCGGCGTTCTTCGTTTTGCCTTCCTGCACCAGGATCTCGCCAAGGCCGATGTAGGCCGGCAGGAACTGCTTGTCCCGCTTGATGGCCGCACGGAAATAGTGGCGGGCCTTGTCTGGCTTGCCACGCTCGAGCAGGTGCCGGCCGACCTCATAGGTCAGGCCGACGAGCTCGGTACGTTCCCGTTGCTGGCCGGCTTCCGTCAGGTGCGCCTTCATCAGGCGGTGCTGGATCTCCAGTGCCTCGTGCCACGATTCCAGGCGAATAAGCAGGTCGCGTTTGCTCATCAGCGCCGTCAGGTTGGCGGAGTCCAGCTTGAGAATGTCACGAAGGACTTGGAGGGCCTCCTCAAACCGTTTGGCGTCTTCGAGGTCCTTGACCAGGGTCAGCAACACTGCGATGTTGCCCTCCTCGATGCTGCGCGCCTTGCGATGGAGCCGGATAGCTTCAGTGTAATTCTTTTCCGTCCGGTAGATGTTGCCCAGCCACAGCAGGGAGTCCACATGGTTGGGGTCGAGTGAGAGGCACTTCTGGAAGAGGCCGATGGCCTCCGCCGTCCGCTTCGAGAGAAATGCATTGGTCCCTTCGCGGTGCAGGGTCGCGACCTTGCTTTTACGCCGGAGCAGCCGGTCGCCGCGCAAGTTCATGATGGCGTGAATCGTTTCGCGAATGCCGACGAGCAACGAGGCCAGTCCAGCGCCGATGGCAATGGACAGCAGGACCAGCGAGGCGAGGCTAAGTTCGTATCCGGCGCCAGCGCTCAAGCGGAGCGTCACGGAGTTTGGGTTGAGTTCGTGGAATCGAAAGGCCAGCACAACGGCCACGATCACGACGAAGACGGTGAGCAGCAGGCGCAGCATAACCTAGCGATGCTCCCGTGTGCGGGACCATCCGGCGCGTGCGGGCGCCGTTGCGGCGGCCAGAGCCGACGCAGGTTCTGTATCAGTGACGCGCGTCTGTGCTGCGTCGCTCCAGAGGCGTTCGAGCGCGTAGTGATGGCGGATATCAGCGCGGAAGATGTGCACAATCACATCCCCATAGTCCAGCAACACCCACTGCGACGAGGAGAGGCCTTCAATGCTGAGGGGGGAGATCTGTTGCTGGGCAAGGCTGCCATCGATGTGATCCGCGATGGCGCGAACCTGGCGGTCCGACCCGCCCGAACAGACTACCAAATAATCGGCTACGGAGGTGAGCTTCCCAACATCAAGGACCACGACGTCGTCAGCTTTTTTCTCGAGCGACGCGTGCGCGATAGCGAGGGCCCTAGCCTTAGAATCCGGGACGATTGAGCTCCTCCTGAAAAAGGTTATGCTCCATTATATAAGATTTGACAGAGGCCGGCAACAATAAGGCGACGTCGGACCGGCTGTGAATCCGCTGCCGAATGTCCGAGGCTGAAATATCGCAGGGTGGCAGACACAGCAGGGCTAGGCTCGTGCCGCCGGGGACCGGGACGTCGAGTCGGTCGGTCACTCGACGATCCAGGTCTTCGAGCGCCTGGCGGGAGAGCTTCGGCAGGGGCAGGCGGTCTGCCAGCGGCACGAAAGAGACGCCCATGCGGGACACGACGACGAAATGGCAGAGCGCCAATAACTCCGGGGCCTGCCGCCAGCTGGGGAATTCAAGAAAGGCGTCAAGGCCGAGAATGAAATAGAGGTCTACCCCGGCACCATACTGATGGCGCAGAATCCGGACGGTATCGATCGAATAGGATTTTTCGGGACGACGGATTTCAACATCGGAAACGGCAAGGGTCGGGTTGCCGGCAATAGCCAGCCGGACCATTTCAAGGCGGTGCGCAGCCGGCGCCAGATCACGGTTCGATCGGTGCGGCGGATCCCCGACGGGAATGAGCAGAACTTGATCAAGAGCAAAGCGGGTGCGAACTTGTGTCGCAATTGTCAGGTGGCAGTTATGGATGGGATTGAATGTGCCGCCAAATAAGCCAATGCGCATAGGGCAGGTTAAGGTTAAGGGTGAAACGAGGATAGTTTTTTCATCTCCGTACGCAGCCTCACCCTCGACCTTCAGAGGATCACGAGGTTGTCGCGGTGGATCGCTTCATCGTATTCCTGTGTGCCAAGGACTTTCTGAATCTCGGCGGTTTTCATGCCTTTGATCCGCTTCAGTGCGTCCGAAGAAAAATTCACCAGCCCCTTAGCGACTTCTTTTTTATGGCGGTCCACGCAGGCCACGGCATCGCAGGCGTTGAACTCGCCGCTCACGGCCGTGATGCCGGAGGGCAGCAGGCTCTTGCCCCGCTTGACGAGGGCGTCAATCGCGCCGTCGTCGAGCGTGAGCTGGCCCTTGGCTTTGAGCGTGAAGGCGATCCAGTGCTTCCGGCTGGTCAGCCGCTTGCCCTTCGGCAGAAAGATCGTGCCGGCTTCAGCCCCGTCGAAAATGGATGGTAGGAGTCCGGACGGCTCGCCGCTCAGAATGAGCGTGGCGCCACCGTATTCAGCGACTTTCTTGGCCGCCTGAATCTTGGTAGCCATGCCGCCAGTGCCTTCGAAGCTCTGCGTAGCACCAGCCCGCCGCTCGATATCTTTCGTGATGTCGGCGACCACCGGAATCAGCGTAGCCTGGTTGTTCGTGCGTGGGTCCTCCGTGTAGAGTCCGGCCACGTCGGAAAGAATCACCAGTAGGTCTGCGTCAATAAGATGTGCGACGAGCGCGGCCAGGTTGTCGTTGTCGCCGAAGCGGATTTCCTCCACGGCGACCGTGTCATTTTCGTTGATGATCGGGATCACACCGAATTCGAGAAGGGCGGTGAGCGTGTTCCGGGCGTTCATGAACCGCTTACGATCCGCCAGGTCCTGCTGCGTCAGCAGAACCTGCGCGACCTTCTGCCCGAGCGCTTCGAAGGCTTTCTCATAGGCCCACATGAGCCGGCTCTGGCCGACGGCGGCGGCGGCCTGCTTCTCCGGCAGGTTCTTTGGGTAGGCCGTGAGGCCGAGTTTGCGGATGCCGGAGACAATGGCGCCGGACGAGACGACCAGCACGTCGCGGCCGCTTTTCTTGAGTGCGGCAATGTCAGCGGCGAGCTGCTCGATCCGCTCCGGACGCAAACCGATACCCTTGGACGCCACGAGGCTGCTGCCAATCTTCACGATGACACGTGTCGCGTCTTTTAAGAGACGGTCTCGCATTCAGCCCTCAGCGTGGCGACGCGCCGGCCTATGTACTGGACTAACTGATCCAGACTCTCGCGCGTGGCGGACGATACCGCAAAAAATTTGAACCGCCGCTTTTTGCAAAAAGCCTTCAATTCGTCAAGCCGCGTACCCTTACCCTTGAGATCCAGTTTGGTACCGACGATTGCGAAGGGCCGCGTTTTGAGCGAGGGATCGTAGGCGGTCAGTTCGCGGCGCAGTGTCTCGAAGCTCTCAACCGGATCATCGGCCCACTCAGAGATGTCCACGAGGTGAAGCAGAAACGTCGTTCGCTCGATGTGCCGGAGAAACTGCGTACCAAGGCCTTTCCCCTCATGCGCGCCCTCGATGAGGCCCGGAATATCAGCGATAACGAAGCTCTGTTCGTCGTCCACTGCCACAACGCCAAGGTTCGGCACGAGTGTGGTGAACGGGTAGTTGGCGATTTTGGGCCGTGCGGCTGAAATCGCCGCGATCAGCGTGGACTTGCCCACGTTGGGAAATCCGACGAGGCCGACATCGGCCAGCAGTTTCAATTCGAGATGCAGCCAACGTTCCTCGCCAGGTGTGCCGGGGTCGGCGCGCGTGGGGACCTGCACGGTCGACGTCGCGAAGTGCGAGTTGCCACGCCCGCCGCGCCCCCCGCGTGCGACGACGTGGCGCTGGCCCTCCGCCGTCAGGTCAGCCAGGATTTCGGCGGTCTGCCCGTCCTTGATGATCGTGCCCAATGGAACCGGAATGACAACGTCGGGCGCGGTTTTTCCGTGCGAGCGGGAGCCGCCGCCGTTGCCGCCGTTCCCGGCTTCGTACTGCTGCTGGTAGCGAAGGTCGAGTAGTGTCGTCAGCCGCCGTGAGGCGACCATAATAACGTTGCCGCCGTTGCCGCCGTCGCCGCCGTCAGGTCCGCCGCGCGGGACGAACTTCTCCCGTCGGAAACTGCACACGCCGTTGCCGCCGCACCCGGCTTTCACGAAAACTTTGACTTCATCAACAAACATAGAAATTCCAATAGCGCGACCCAGCCGCCTGAACGCGGCTGGGGAGAGGATAGCGGATTTAGCGAGATTCTGGAAGAAGCCGCGAGAAAGGCGTGGTTAGGACTCAGACGGGTAGACGCTAACCCGCCGACGAGCGCGTTCCCCTTCGAACTTAACGACGCCAGCGATGCGGGCAAAGATCGTGTGGTCCCTGCCAACGCCCACGTTGAATCCGGGAAAAAACTTAGTGCCGCGTTGGCGGACGATGATCGTGCCGGCGGGTACCGTCTGACCGCCGTACGCTTTCACGCCGAGATACTGGGGATTGCTGTCACGGCCGTTTCTGGTAGATCCGCCGCCTTTATTTGTTGCCATGGTTTACGTTCCTCGTATTTCGTGAAGCAGATTTCGTTTAGTGTTGGGCTTGACGCTTCACGACCGGCGCGTCCCGGTTTCGCTACGCTGAAATTGCCGTGATGCGAAGCTGCGTGAAACCCTGCCGGTGTCCCTTGGTTCGCCGGTAGTTTTTCCGCCGCTGCTTCTTGAAAATCATGATCGAGCGGGTGCGGCCCTGACGGACGATTTCCGCTTTCACTGAGGCCCTGTCCACCCAGGGCGTGCCTACTTGAAGCCCCTTGTCGCCGTTGATTAAGCAAACCTGTTTCAACTCGACCGTATCGCCGGCGTTACCCGGAAGGGACTCAACCTGGAGCACTTCGCCGGGCTGAACCCGATACTGCTTCCCACCTGTTTGAACAATTGCGTACATCTTATGCCTTCTTGCAGGATGGTGAAAATCCCCGCCAGCGGTGTTCTCGCTTGCGTCCCGCCCCAACGTACTTAGACGCAGTACACCTCGGCTTTTCGCGCACTGCACTCGCGCGGGTCGGCCTTTTTGAACATCCTCAAACTGAGAACGGTTTCAGTGCTTACGGCAACTGGTGGGCCTAAAGATGACTTCACTAGTCCGTGAGCGACCTCGTTTGTAACATGAGGTCTTTCAGAGTGTCAAGCGCAGGCGGCTTTCATTTTGACTCTTTGGGACAGCTTCACAGAGGTCGGGCGGAGGCGTATGATGCGACCACATTTAAGGAGAGAATCTTCGTGCGCGGTGGGGTGATTGTTTTCGCAATACTGTTGGAGGTGGGCAGCGTGGCGACTGCTGCTGACCGGTTCACGCCGCTGTTAAATGGCGAGGCGGTCAAGGACAGCAAGACCGGCCTGATTTGGGAACAGGCGCCGGACAAGGAGTTTGATGTCTGGAGCGCGTCGGTCACGCGGTGCAAGACGAAGACAGTTGGCGGTCAGACAGGCTGGCGCGCGCCGACCAAGGACGAACTAGCCATGCTCATTGAGCTTGGCCGTAACGATCCGTCGCTGCCGGACGGACATCCCTTCTCGAACATCCGGTCGGACATTTTCTGGTCCTCAACGCCGCACCCGTCCGATCACATCCTGGCCTACTATGTGAGCTTCTTTACGGGACAGATAATTTCTGACCAGAAATCGCAGACGCGGCGAATGTGGTGCGTACTCGACAAAAAATAGTGACACGCGCGGCGCGGCAGTGCGATGCTGTTTCCGCGAATCAACCCGCATATCACTCCGGCCGAATGCTTGACGCTTCTTCGCAGCCGCTGTTATAGTTCGCGCGATGCTGGAGCCAAGTGAAAAAATCTGGATGGATGGGAAGTTCGTGAAATGGGCGGACGCCAACGTCCACATTCTGACCCATTCTCTCCATTACGGACTCGCAGCCTTTGAAGGCATCCGTTGCTACAAGGGCAAGAGCGGCTCTGCCATCTTTCGCTTGCCTGAGCACGTGGACCGGCTGTTCGAATCGGCGCACATCTGCCTGATGACGATGCCGTTTGACCGGAAGGAGATCTCCGACGCGATCGTGGAAACCGTGCGGGTCAACAAGCTGGACGCCTGCTACATCCGTCCGCTGGTCTATATCGGCTACGGCGCCATGGGGCTCTTTCCGGGCGACAATCCGATCAAGGTGGCCATCGCGGCCTGGAAATGGGGCAGCTACCTGGGCGACGAAGGGCTGGAGAAGGGCATTCGAGGGAAAATCTCGTCCTTTACCCGTCATCATGTCAATGTGTCCCTGACGCGGGCCAAGGTGTCGGGCTACTACGTCAATTCGATTATGGCCAAGTGCGAGGCCAAGGCGGACGGCTACGAAGAGGCGATCCTGCTCGACCCGGACGGCTATGTGGCTGAGGGGACGGGGGAGAATGTGTTTATCGTGCGCGGTGGCCGGCTGATCACGACGCCGCTGACCTCGATTCTTGAAGGCATCACCCGCAACGCCGTCATGCAACTGGCAAGGGAGCGGAACATTCCCGTGGCGGAAGAGCGGTTCACGCGTGACGCCATGTACGTGGCCGATGAGGTGTTTGTCACTGGCACTGCGGCAGAACTGACGCCAGTGCGCGAGTTGGACGGGCGCACGATTGGCAATGGAAAGCCAGGGCCCATCACGAAGTCACTACAAAAAACTTTCTTCGAGATTGTGCGCGGAGAGGACAAGGCTCACTCCGCGTGGCTCACCCGCGTCTGACGTCGGTTGCTAAAGGCTCCTAGCCGCGCGCTCAGTCGCCTGCTTCCTTGCGACATCCCGAAAAGCGTAGGCCGCAGTCGTCAGGTTTCCTGCGGTCTTGCGCAGAGACCCATTGAACAGCCGAGATGAGACCTGCCGGGAAATTCTGCCAACGGCACATCTGCGCATAGCCGTTCGCTATAAGCCATGCGCTTAGCTTTTTGTTACTTGGTCGGTTCTGAGGCCGAAGGCGTCGCTGTGCCGGTCGCCGGGACGTCGTGTGTGGCGCCGTCCTGATGGGCCGGGGCAGCGGGAGCCGGCTTGTTGAGGTCGATCACGGTCGAGGAGAAGGTCCGCTCTTTGGACAGGATGGCCAGGCTGATGGAGGTCAACATGAAAATGATGGCGGCTGCGATGGTGACCTTGCTAAGAAATGTGCCCGGGCCGCGGCTCCCGAAGACCGTCTGGCTGGAGCCGCCGAAGGCCGCGCCGATCTCCGCACCCTTGCCGGATTGCAGCAGGATGGACGCAATCATTAGAAAACAGACCAGCACGTGAATGATGACGGCCAGGGTATACATGGGCTCCTTTTGGGGTCGGTTAGGCGATTAACACCGGCGCGCGATCTTAGCAAAGGTCCGCGGGTCAAGACAAGCGCCGCCGACAAGTACGCCATCCACTTCTGGTGATTGCACAAACGCCACGACATTGTCCGGATTGACGCTGCCGCCGTAGAGAATCCGCATGCGGTTGGCTACGCGCGCGCCCCATTTTTTCACGAGGCAGGCCCGGATCGTCAGGTGCACGGCGTGGATGTGCTCGGGCGACGCTGCGATGCCGGTGCCGATGGCCCAGACCGGCTCATAGGCGATCGTGAGCAGCCGCGCGTCCTGCGACGTAATCCCGCGCAAGCCCTTCTGAAGCTGACGGGTCACCACGCGGGTCGTCTGTCCCTGCCGCCTTTCAGCCGGCGATTCGCCGATGCAGAGAATCGGACGGAGACCGTGTCCGGTGGCGGCCAGGATTTTTTTATTGATGACCGAATCGTCTTCGCCGCACAGCCGCCGGCGTTCCGAGTGCCCGACGATGACGTAGGTGCAGCCCAGCGCTACAAGCATCCGTGCCGACACTTCTCCTGTGAACGCCCCGGCGTCTTCCCAATGAAGGTTCTGCGCGGCGAAGGCAAACCGGCGGCCCGCCGGCACCGATGCGACGGAGAGGGCGGTAAACGGCGGCGCCAAGACGATTTCAGTGTGCGCAGCCTGACGGACAAGCGGCGCGAGTCGGCGAACGTAGGCGGCGGCTTCCACAGCCGTTTTGTGCATTTTCCAGTTGGCGACGATCAGGTGGCGGCGCACGGGACCTCGTGGGGAGTGGCGTGTCTGATGCGGCAGGGCGCGGTGCTCACGCGGTGATGGCCGGCAGCGCAGCCAGCCCGGGAAGTTCCTTGCCCTCCAGCAGTCCGAGCGCGGCGCCGCCTCCGGTAGAAATAAAGGACATGTTTTCAGTTTCGCCGGCGAGATGGACGGCCAGGGCCGTGTCGCCGCCGCCGATAATCGTGAGCGCATAGGCATTGGCGACCGAGTGAGCCATTGCCTGTGTGCCGCGCGCATAGGCGTCGTTCTCAAATAAACCCATAGGACCGTTCCAGAGAATCGTCTTGGCGTTTTGCACCGCCTCGCCAAAGAGTTTAACGGAGGCCGGTCCGATATCCAGCCCATACCAGCCCTTGGGGATTTCCTGCACGGGAACGATTTTCGTCTCGGCACCTGGCTCGCGGCTGGCGGCCACGACACAGTCGACCGGCAGGTAGAACTTCACGCCGCGCGCCAGCGCGTGCTCCTGCACGCCGCGCGCGAAGTCGAGCATGCCGTCCTCGACCAGCGAGCTGCCGATTTCCATGCCCATGGCTTTGATGAAGGTAAAGGCCATGCCGCCGCCAATGATAACCTTGTCTACGCGCTTGCCGAGATTTTCAATGACGCCGATTTTTCCGGACACCTTGGCACCACCGAGAATCGCGACAAAGGGGCGCATCGGATTAGCGACTGCGCCCTCCAGGTATTCGATTTCCTTTTTCAATAGGTAGCCGCAGGCGGCGGTCTTGACGAATTTAGTGATGCCGACAATGGACGCGTGGGCGCGATGCGCCGCACCGAAGGCGTCGTTGATGTAGACATCGGCCAAGGCCGCTAGGGATTTCGCGAAGGCCTCGTCATTTTTTTCCTCGCCAGCGTGAAACCGCAGGTTTTCCAGCAGCAGGACGTCACCCGGGCTCATCTTGCCGACGAGCCTTTCCGCCGAAGGCCCGATGCAGTCCGGCGCGAAGGTGACCTCCTTACCAAGGAGCCGCTGGAGCCGTTTGGCGACGGGCGCCAGACTGTATTTCGTGTCGGTCTGGCTTGTAGGGCGTCCCAGGTGCGAGCAGAGGATGACCTTAGCGCCTTCGTCCACTGCGCGGTTGATGGTCGGGAGCGTGGAGCGGATGCGGGTGTCGTCGGCGATCTGCAGCGCGTGGTCGAGTGGGACGTTGAAGTCGGTCCGGATCAGCACGCGTTTGTTGCGCAGTACGACGTCTTCGATTGTTTGCTTACGTGTCGTCATAGCCGTGCGGTTGCGATTGGGATCCAATCAGGACTTCGATGCGATGAATGCGATCAGGTCGCGGACCCGGCACGAATAGCCCCACTCGTTATCGTACCAGGCCAGCACTTTGACACTACGGCGATCGACGACCGTCGTCAGCGGAGCATCGAGCGTGGCCGAATGGGGGTCGCCGTTCTGGTCTACAGAGACAATCGGCGCTTCGGAATATTTCAGGATGCCCTTGAGGGAACTCTGGGAGGCCTGCTTAAAGGCTGCGTTGACGGACGCCGCGTCGCAGTCCTTCTCGACTTCCACTGTCAGGTCCACGAGCGAGACATTCGGCGTCGGTACGCGGATGGCCATGCCGTCGAGCCTGCCCTTCAATTGGGGCAGCACTAGATGCAGCGCCTTGGCGGCGCCGGTGTTCGTGGGGACGATCGAGAGGGCGGCGGCGCGCGCGCGCCGCAAATCCTTGTGCGGCAGGTCCAGCAACTGCTGATCGTTTGTATAGGAGTGGATCGTCGTCATGATGCCGTGCTTGATGCCAAACTGCTCCAGCAGGATTTTGGCCACGGGCGCGAGACAGTTGGTCGTGCAGGAGGCGTTGGAAATAATAGTGTGTTTGGCAGCGTCGTAGGTCTGTTCATTGACACCCATGACGAAGGTGGCGTCCGGATTCGGGGACGGGGCAGTGATGATCACCCGAGTGGCGCCGGCAGAAAGATGTTTACTGGCACCTTCACGGTCGGTGAAGCGTCCAGTGGATTCGATCACGATGTCCACGCCCAGCGCCTTCCAAGGCAGTTCCTTGGGGTCCCTCATGGCCAGGACCTTGATGGATTTGCCGTCAACCACCAGGCTGTCCTCCCGGGCGTCCACCTCAGCGTTGAGCGTGCCGTGGACCGAATCGTATTTCAGGAGATAGGCGAGGGTTTTGGCGTCGGTCAGGTCGTTGATAGCGACAAACTCGAAGGCAGAGTTGCCTAGCGAGGCCCGCAGTACGTTGCGTCCGATCCGTCCGAAGCCGTTGATGCCGATCCGAATGGACATGCTTGCGTGAGGCTCCGCGATTACAAATCCGACAAACAAAAAATGCCGGTCGCGTTCCGACCGGCACCGAGGGCGGTATCGTACTTAGGCCGCGTCATCGAAGTCAATGACCGGGCCCTCATAGTCCGCCTTGCCCCGTATTCATCGCGTCGTTGACTTCCTCCAGCGTCCGATGCGCCACCGCGGCGGCGCGCGCGCTGCCATCCTGCACGATTTCCTCCACCTGGCCCGGTTTCGCGTTCATCTTCGTCCGGCCCTCCCAGATGGGCGCCATGCGTGCTACCATCGCATCCGCGACCATCTTTTTGCAATCAATACAGCCGATGGCGGCAGTCCGGCAGTCACGGGTGACCTGGTCAATGGTTGCCTGGGGCGAGAAGACCTTGTGAAATTCGAAGACAGGACAGACGTCCGGGTTGCCCGGATCAGTCCGTTTCACGCGCGCGGGGTCCGTGACCATCGTTTTTAGTTTCTGGCGCACGACCGGTTCGGCGTCGGAGAGATTGATTGTATTGCCGTAGCTCTTGCTCATCTTCCGGCCGTCGGTACCCATCACCTTGGGAAACTTTGTGAGGTGCTCCTTCGGTTCCGTGAAGACCGGCTTGTAGAGCATGTTGAACCGGCGGGCAATTTCGCGTGTAAGTTCCAAATGAGGCAACTGGTCCTTGCCGACCGGCACGACGTCCGGCTTATACAGGAGAATGTCGGCCGCCTGCAGGACGGGGTAGCCGAGAAACCCGTAGGTCGAGAGATCGCGCTCCGCGATTTCCTGCTGCTTTTCCTTATATGTGGGATTCCGCTCCAGCCAGGGGATAGGCACCATCATGGATAACAGCAAGTGAAGAATCGCGTGCTCGGGCACGCGAGATTGGAGAAACACCGTGGAGCGGTTCGGATCGATGCCGGCTGCGAGCCAGTCGATCAGCAGTTCGCGGTTGAATTCCTTGATGCGTGATGTGTTTTCATAATTAGTCGAGAGCGCGTGCCAGTCCGCGACAAAGAAGAAGCACTCGTGCGTTTCCTGAAGATCCTTCCAGTTCTCCAGGGCGCCCAGCAGATTCCCTAGGTGTAGCAGCCCGCTCGGCTGCATGCCGCTGAGGACGCGCGGTTTGCCGGCCATCGGCGCGCTCACTCGATCACCCCTGTGGTGGAGAGAATGGTGCCGGCCATCGCCCTGACGAGCGTGCCAGTGATGAGACGAATAAAGTGGATCTGTGGATCGAACATGATCAGAGCCACGATCAGCAGCATGCCATAGGGCTCGAGTCGACTCAAGGTGAGGGCAGGGCCGGCCGGCAGCAGGCTCACCAGAATGCGTCCCCCGTCGAGCGGCGGGATGGGAATGAGGTTGAACGCCATCAGTAGGACATTAATAAAGACGGAGTAGAGCGCCATGGCGGCGATCGGCAGCAGCAGCATGCCAAGGAGATCGCGGCGCGGGGACTGCCCGGGCTGCGGCGGCCAGGAGGCCATGAGGGTCGGATCGATTGCCAGCAGCCCGCTTAGCAGGAGTCCGCTCGCAATGGCCAATAACAAATTCATGCCGGGGCCGGCCGCAGCGACCAACGCCATGTCGCGGCGCGGATTGCGTAGCCGTCCTGGATTGACCGGGACCGGCTTAGCCCAGCCGAGAAAAAAACCGCCAGGCAGGATCAGACAGAGCAGCGGCAGGATCACCGTGCCAAAGGGATCGATGTGCGCCAGCGGGTTCATCGTCAGGCGCCCGTCCATCCTTGCGGTGGAGTCGCCGTAGCGGTCGGCGACCCAGCCGTGCGCGTACTCGTGAAGCACCATGGCTAGCAGCAGCGGTAGCGCCATGTAGGAAATCGTCTGGAGGATTTGCGGCAGCGAGTTCATCAATCGACCTGGACGAACTTCCCTTTTTTGATCTCGATCACATAGAGCCGTCGGTTGAGCGTGCCATTGGCGCCGAAGGCCGCCGTGCCGCTGAGCGCAGGCAGGTCAGGGGCGTTGGCGAGTACCTCGCGAACCGCGCGACCGGTCGTGGCACCGCGCTTGATCGCCTCAAGCGCAAGCCGTGTAGCATCGTAGGCTTGCGCAGCGAAACTTGTCGGGTCCGTCTGGTGGCGCAGGCGGTAGCGGACAACGAAATCATGTACGGTCGTATCGGGGCTGTCCGCGAAGAAGCCGTCCACGAAGACATCCCCCTCGATCGTGCGGTCGGCATAGCGCAGCAGATCCGGCGAGTTCCATGTGCTGTTGCCGAGAAACCCAACTTTCACATCGTGAAAGAGCAGTTGCGCAGTGATGAGGCCGATCTGCGCGGATCGGCCGGGCAGAAACACCGCGTCGAAGCCCGGCTCGTACACGACGCGTGTGCCGCCCTTGCTCATGGGGACGGTCTTCGCGTGGCCGTGCTTCTTGAGGTCCTCGGCTTTCAGACGCTTGATCTGAGCGCCGACGTCCATGTCCGTTTCTTTGTAGGACTCGACGGCGATGATTTCCCCTCCAAATTGTTTCGTCTCCTGGCCAAACAGGCGAGCCAGCTCCTGTCCGTAGGCCGTGTCGGCGTGCAGGATGCAAAATCGCTTGTAGCCGAGATACTGAATGGCATAGTCGGCGAGCCGGCGGGCTTGCTGTGAAAAGCTTGTCGCCGTGTTGAACAGATAGCCGCCCACGCGGCGGACGTCGGCCAGCGCGGCGGTCGGTGTGATGAACGGCGTATTGGTTTTCTCGGCCAGTTCCGCCGCAAGCGGCAGGTCCTTTGAATAGAGCGGTCCGATGACGGCCAGCGGTTTGTACTCGTTGAGCACGTCCCAGAGTTGAAACTTCAGCAGATTGCGGTCGGTCTCGCTGTCGACGACGATCAAGCCAACCGACGTCAGGCCGAGCGTGTCCCGGCCTTTTTCGAGCGCCAGCTTGATCCCATTATAGACCTCGGTGCCGTAGGGACTCTGCCGTCCGGAGGTCGGCAGCAGGGCGACAAGGACATGCTGGCTGGCCTTGAGCCGGCCCTTCAATACCTGCAGATTTTCCGAAGCGGTCTTAGCATAGTTGTGTGAGGGAAACCGATTCAGAAAGACTCTGAGATTCCGTTCGACCTGGTGGTCCTCGCCGCGTGCGGTGTACAGCTCGATCAGGCGAATCAGCGCGAGGTCGCCGGGGAAGGTGGTCGGGTACGCATCCCGCAGGCGAAGGAGCCCCTTGCGGTCCATTTTGTCCTGAATGAGCGTCCGGATGCGCTCGCGCACGGCGGGGCGTTCCTCCTCAGGGGATAGATTTAATTCGTCCAGCCAGACCTGGATGGCGTGCGGGAAATCGCCCTTGGTGATCAGGGTCTCCCCGCTAAGCTTGAGCGCCTCGCGCTTGGTGTCCGCTGAATCATTGAGGCTGCGAGCTTCCGCAAGATAGGCCAGGGCCTGGTCCAGATTGCCGAGGTCGGCATGGGCCGTTGCCAGAAGCAGGCGGGCGCGGTCGATCAGCGGAGACGTCGGATATTCCGTTATGAGCTGTTCGAGGTAAAACAAGGCTTCGGTGGGCTGTTTGTTGTGAAGCAGCGCCGTGCTCAGCAGCAGGTGGGCGTCGCCCGCGAACCCCGAATTGGGATAGGCAGAGAGAAAAGTCTTGAGCGTGGCCACGGCGGCGTCGTCCTGGTGCGTTTCGATTAGCCCCCGTGCCTGTTCAATCATGATCTCCGCGGCCCGCTCGCTCGGCGGGCCGGGTGTCGCCGTTTGCGCGATGGCGGCGTCGTCCGAAAGGGCTGCGAGAAGCATGACGGCCAACAGAAGCAGGGCGTGGGATCGTGTGCGGCCAGCAGAAATTTGCATCAGGGGGTATTGGATGTTGATCCGACTATACGGAGGCGCGCGCAAGGGTGTCAAGGCAATGCAGGGTGCGTGTTGCGTGATTGTCTTCGCGCGGAGGCTTCGCTATAGTCGAGCCATTCCATGGACATGCAGGGGCTTATCGACCGGTATCTCGGCACCTTGCGCATCGAAGGCGGAGTCGCGCGCAACACGCTCGAAAGCTACCGGAATGATTTGCGGAAGCTGCACCTCTTTCTCAAAGCCCGTCGTATCAGCGATCCGGCTCGGGTCTCACGCCAACTCATCACGGACTTCGTCGGAAGTCTGACGCAAGACAAGCTCTCGCCGGCCTCCACGGGCCGCTGCCTTTCCGCCGTGCGCGGATTGTTCGGGTTTCTGTCCCGGGAGCGGCTGATCCGACTCAGCCCGGTCACCGACGTCACGGTGCCACGCCGCTGGCTGCGCCTGCCTAAGACGTTGACGGCGGATGAAGTCGACCGGCTACTTCGGGTGGCAGCCAGCAACACACCGGAGGACGTCCGCGATGCGGCGATGCTCGAATTGCTGTATGCCACCGGGTTGCGCGTGTCGGAACTGGTTGGGCTTGAGCAGGCGCAGGTGAATTTGACGGTCGGCTATGTGCTGGTGCAGGGTAAGGGGAGCAAGCAGCGGGTTGTGCCTATGGGTGAGCCCGCCCGGCGCAAACTCGATGCCTATCTTGAGGCAGTACGGCCGGTCTTGTTGAAGAAACGGACCTCTCCCCATGTTTTCGTCACGCGGCGCGGTGGCAGACTGACGCGGCAGGGATTCTGGAAGCTGCTACGCGCGCGGGTGCGGCAGGCGCAGATTACGAAGCCGGTCTCGCCGCACATGCTGCGACATTCCTTTGCGACGCATCTGCTGGATCATGGCGCGGATCTGCGCTCCGTCCAGGCGATGTTGGGACACGCGGACATCGCGACCACGCAAATCTACACGCATGTGGAGCGCGCGCGGCTCAAACAACTCCACCGGGACCGGTTCCCGCGGAAGACACGTCGCATGCTGAAGAAGTGAAGGGGGCCAGTCCCAGGTGATGCGTTGTGCGGGGGGGCAGCGTATGGAAGGGGACGAGCCTCGTGGTTGCTCGCCACGGTGCAGTCATTACCGATGACGATTTAGTGCGGTTGACATCCCGTAAAGGCCTTGATACCATCGCCGATTATTTGGCAATTTTAAATATTCGGGCGGATAGCTCAGTTGGTAGAGCGCTGCCCTTACAAGGCAGAGGTCACAGGTTCGATCCCTGTTCCGCCTACCAACAGGGGAGAGAAAAAGCGGGGACGCAGAGTACGCAGGCGAACGTGGGCCATATATTTTTTACGGCCTTTTCCCCTTCGTTGATCTTCAGCCTATATCCGTCTCATATTTGTTAACGGGGCCGTCGTTCAGCCTGGTTAGGACGCCAGATTGTCAATCTGGAAGTCGCGGGTTCAAATCCCGTCGGCCCCGCCAATTTTCTGGTTCCAGATGTTCTGATTGGTCACTGCGCCGCCCCTGTGCGGCGCAGTGACTGTAGGGAGCCTTATGCCGACCAGCGCCGTGGGCACGATGGCATCGCTGGGAATCGTTTCCAAGCTGGTCCTGCTCGTTCTTCTCATCTTCTCGGTCGTTTCCTGGGCGATCATCATCGCAAAATGGCGGGGCTTCCGTGCGGCGGACCGCGAAGAGCAGCGGTTCCTCAATGCCTACACGGACACGAAGGATCGAGATGATCTGCGGAAGCAGGCCCGCCGTATAACGGTGAGCCCCAGCGCGGCCGTGTTTCTGAGTATTATGGATCGCATTGCCCCTGGGCATGACGCGCGTCACGCGGAGGACACGCCGGACCGCCAGTACCTGGAGCGCGTCGTCAGGCACGTTATGGAGGGCCAGATTTCGAGGCAGGAATCGTTTCTGCCGTTTCTGGCGACGACGGGCAACATCACGCCATTTATCGGGCTGCTGGGCACGGTGCTTGGGATCATCGATGCCTTTCAGGAGATCGGCAGGATGGGCACGGCCAGTATTTCCACTGTGGCGCCCGGCGTGGCGGAGGCGCTGGTGGCCACCGCGGCCGGCCTGCTGACAGCTATCCCTGCCGTGATCGCCTACAATTATTTTCTAACCCGAATCCGGAAATCGGTCTTTCGCGCGGAGTCGTTTAGCATCGAATTGTTAAATGCGCTACCGACGCGGACGAAAGTGGAAACCCGCGTTCCATGATGTTCGATACGCGGCGGCGCCGGTTTCTTGCTGAGATCAATATCATTCCCCTCGTGGACGTGGTCCTGGTGCTACTGATCATCTTCATGGTCACGGCACCAATGCTCTACCGCGGGATGGATCTCAATCTGCCGACTTCCAAAAGCAACACGATCAAGGCGGAGGAGCGGCTTGTCCTGACGATTGAACGCAATCAAAAAGTGTTCCTGGACAAGGATCCGGTGAATCTTGATCAACTTGGCTTCAAACTGAAGCAGGCCAAGCGGCAGAACGCGGACGTCTCGATTTACTTGCGGGCGGACCGGGCCGTGCCCTATGGGACTGTGGTGCAGGTGATGGACGAGGTCAAGCGGGCGGGTATCGAAAAACTCGGGATGGTGACGGATCCCGTGCCTGGCGCGCAGGCGACGGCTGAGCGGATCCAATAGGACTGGAGCAGGAACGATGACGGCGGCACTGCCTTCAGGATGGCCGGCATGGAGCGAGGCAGAAAAGCCCGATGTCTCGGTGGCGCCGCTGCGGCGTATGGTCATCGTGTCGCTGGCGCTGCATCTGGCAGTGCTGGCGGCTGTGGCGGGGTTCCATTTGCCGCCCAAAGTGGAACGAATGACGGCCACGCACGTGACACTGGTCGCGCTGCCCCAGCCGGAACCTCAGCCCGAGGCCCCGGTCGCGCCGTCTCCCCAGGCTGCGCCGCCAGCCGCTCCCCCGCCGACCCCGAAGCAGGCGGAGCCAAGGGCGCGGGCCAGTGCGCCGATCGCGTCAAAGACGCCGGTGTTGCCGTCGTTCAAGGAGACGATCGCGGCAAAAGCGGCGGACAGCAAATTGCGGGCTGCGCTCAAGGGGATCGAGCAGGCGCCGGCGGCACCGCGACTGGGTGACTACAAGCCGGTCCAGCCGGGCTCGCGCAGCGTACTCAACAAGCTGCCTGACGTGCCAGTGGATACGAAGTTGCGGGAGAAACCGCCGTCACTGTCCGACGTGGCCAGGGAATTGGACGCGCTGAAGCAGCCGCACCAGCAACCGGTTGTCGCATCGAAACCAAAGGCGTCGCTGAAACCGGTCACGGCCATTCAGGCGACGGGTGATCCGTCGGGGCTGGGCCGGTATCTGAGCCTGGTACAGGCCAGGATCAGCGAGCAGTGGGTGGCGCCGCCGGTCAATTTGACGGGGAAATCCCATCAGGTCGTGATCAAGTTTCGCCTGCATCGGTCCGGCAGGATCAGCGACGTGGAAATTGAGCGCGCGTCAGGAAACGGGTACTACGACGATGCGGGCAAGCGGGCGGTCCAGTCAGTCGGGCAGTTGCCGGCCTTTCCGCCGTCCGTGACAGAGGACATCTTGGAGACGCATTTTACTTTTATCGTGGCCGAAGAGGTCGGATGATGATGCTACGGAGTCGTGCAGCCAGGATGCTGGCGAGCTGCATGCTAGGTCTGGCAGGAGTCGGACTGGCCGGAGCGTTGTTGGAATCCGATGCTGCGGACGTCTATCTTGAAGCCACGCGTCCGGATTTTCAAAAGATCCCGATCGGCGTACTGGGCTTTCAGGATGGCACGGTGCCCGCGCATCCGGGACAGGACGCCGCCGCCGTGCTGGCGGCCGATCTGCGCCGCTCGCAGGTCTTCGCCGTGGCCGAGACGGGCAGACTGGGCGTGGGGCTCCCGGCGACCGGGGAACCGGATAAATCCAAACTCACCCAGGCGGTCGGCGCCGGCATCAAGGTGCTGGTCTGGGGCGTGATCGGCGTACGCGAGCCCGATTATTTGCTTGATCGGTTTGTCTATGACGACGGCAGCGAAGAGATCGGCGCGGCCAAGCGGTATGTCGGATCGAGGCCCTTGTTGCGGCAGATGACGCACCGGTTGGCAGACGAGCTGGTCGCCCGCTACACCGGCGAGCCGGGCATCGCGCAGACGCGCATCGTCTATGTATCGGAGCACAAGGGTGCCAAGGAACTGTTTGTCATGGAATATGACGGGCACGGAGCTCGGCAGTTGACGGCCGACGGATTTCTGAATATCACGCCGCAGTGGTCGCCGGACCGCAAGTATCTTGTCTTCACGTCCTATCAGAGCCGGACGCGGCAGACTATCGAAATGCTGGATTTGGCGACCGGTAAGCGGTCATCGCTGGTGTCACTGGCCGGATTGAATATCACGCCGGCACTTTCGCCGGATGGTACGAAGCTGGCATTTGCCACCAGCCAGGACGGCAATTCAGAACTCTACACAATGGACATGCAGAGCAAGGCGCTGACGAGGCTCACGGTCCACTCGGCGGGCGATCTGTCGCCCGCGTGGGCGCCGACCGGGCAGGAGCTGGCCTTCACGTCCGATCGGGGCGGCAGGCCCCAGATCTACTTGATGAGCGCCGATGGCTCCAATGTCCGCCGGCTGACCTTCGACGGCGATTACAATGCGGCACCGGCCTGGTCGCCGCGCGGCAACTGGATTGCCTACGTGTGCCGGAACGAGCAGCGGCAGTACAAAATCTGCTTGATCAGTCCGGATGGGCAGAAACGGCAGCAATTAACATCGGGTGCGGGAGTCGACGACTCGCCGTCCTGGTCTCCGGACGGGCGGCATCTGGTGTTCAGCTCGACAGGTGGAGGGAAGACCCATCTCTACATGATCAACAGTGATGGCAAGGAACAGGAGCAATTGACCTCCGCTAGCGGCCGCGATAGTATGCCCGCCTGGTCGCCCGTCGAGATCGCCAGGGTGGGGCCAGCTGCGGAAAAGCGATAATCATGTCCGATTCAGGGGGGGGAATGGTGATTATAATGAGTCGATCCATTTGCGCGATGATGATGGTGGGATGCCTCGTGCTGTTTGCGCAGGGGTGCAGTAAAACAATCGAGGGGACGTCGGGCTCGAAAACCACAGCCGAGGCGAAACCGGCGCTCCCGGCGCCGCTGACGCTTCCGGGGGAGGAGCGAGTCAGGGACAACGTTGCCGTGGCAAAAGCCGAACCGTCCTCGGACGTACGGCGGATGCAGGAAATGGAGCAGGAGGCGGCGGCGACGGCCGGCTCCGGCCTCCAGGACGCGTTCTTCACGTTTGACAGCTGGGCAATCACGAACGACGCCAAGAAATCGTTGGGTACGGATGCCCAGTGGTTGAAGGCAAATGGGGCCAGGGCGCTTACGATCGAGGGGCACTGCGATGAGCGCGGCACGCAGGCCTACAATCTGGTGTTGGGTGAGAAGCGGGCCAAGGCCGTACGCAATTATCTGGTGGATCTAGGCGTGGAAGCCAAGCGGTTGTCCGTGGCATCGTTCGGCAAGGACCGGCCGTTCTGCCGCGAACAAAATGAAGACTGCTATCAAAAGAACCGGCGCGGCCATCTCGTGGTGAAGGTGAAATAAACCAAGAGGGCAAGGGGCGCGTGGCAAGCGGCGAGCGGCAAAGACGCGGGCACATTCAAATCGCAGGGGTAGTGAGCATCTGTGTGCTGCTGGCTGGGATGGCCGGCTGCGTGCAGCCATCCGACCTCGTCAAGCAGGATAAGGACCAGTCCGCCAAGCTCGCCAAGGCGCGGGCGGACCTCGATCAGATGATCGGGGAAGCCCGGGCGAGCTTTAAGCAGGAGCTCGCGACGCTTCGCGAGGAAGATTTGCCGCAGCTGCGCGGCAACTTGGACAAGGGCGCCAACCGGTTCGATGCCATGCAGCGGCGACTGGACGATGTGGACAACAAGACGTCCGCGCGGCTGAACGTCCTGGAAAAGATTCAGCACGACCAGGCCAATCTGCTGAAAACCGAGCGTGACCGCACACATGGGGAACTGGTGAAATTGGCGGAGACCGTTGGTACGCTGGCCAGGACCGTGGATGCGCGGCTGGACGGCCAGGATAAGCAACTGGCACAGCTCGGACAGGTGCTGACGGAATTCAAGGTGGCACTGACCAAGTTCAGCGACAAGCTCACGCAGGACGAGCAGCAGACGGCCGACTTGTCCGCGCACGTCGCGGAGGTCAACAAGAGTGTGAATTCAGTGGCCAAGGCGCTGCGGACGGTCGGCGAGGCGATCGAGGCGCGGGAAGCCGAGCAGGACCGCCGCCTGGACGAGATGGCCAAGGCATTGCGAGGCATGGGGCAGGCCGGCGCGAGCAAGGGCGCCAAGCCCGGCAAAGAGGGAAAAGAAGGGAAGAGGGCAACGCGCGCAACTGGCGCCGCCGACACCCGTCAGGCGAGAGACGAGGGGGCCGCTACCGCGGCGGGGGTGGCTCCTGCACCGAATGAACCATCCGGGATTAGTGAAGAGAAGAGCTACGAACGGTCGCTCCAGGCCTTTAAGGACGGCGATTACGAGGCAGCCCGAAAGCAGTTTGCGGGGTTCATCGAGCATCATCCCAATTCAAAGCTGGCGGCCAATGCCCAGTATTGGATGGGCGAGAGTTACTATGGCGCCAAGGACTATGCCCAGGCAGTAGAGGCCTTCGATCGCGTGCAGCGAACCTATCCAGACAGCGCCAAGGCGCCGGCTGCCCTGCTCAAGAAGGGGTTTGCCTATGCCGCGCTGAACGACAAGGCGCGCGCTTCCTCTGCGTTCAAGCAGGTCGTCGAGGCCTATCCGAGAACGCCCGAGGCCGGCAAGGCGCTGGAGAAATTGGCGCAACCGCAGTAACCTTTTTCCGCAGTACGATCACCAGTAGGAGCGTATGGCCCATTGCCTGTCCATCACCGCGCGGCTGTTCGGTCTGGTGCTGATTGCAACGCTGGCCGGGTGTGCCACACACACCGATTTTGTTGAGGTCCGCGAAGATTTACGCACTGTGACCAAGATGCAGGCGCAGACGCAAAAGCGTCTGCAGGCGCTGGAATCCAGAGGAGGGGGAACGGACGCCGGCGACGGTGTGAAAGTCAGCGCCGGCCTCAAACAACAGCTGGATGAGTTGACGGCGCGTTTGAAAGCGTTGGAGGGGAAGCTCGGGAAGTTGGAAGAAGGGCAGTCGGGTTTGTCGGTGAAGACGGACCCGCTCCCGGCCGAGCCGTCCCGCCAGGCGAAGCCGGTGACGCTGCCGCCCCGTCCTGAGGCGCTCCCCGGCACGCCGGACATTTCACCGACCTCGGCGTACAATCTGGCCTACAATGATTATCTCAACGGCCGCTACGATCTGGCCGTCAGCGGGTTTCAACGGTTTCTCCAGGATTTCCCCTCTACCTCGCTCGTGCCGAACGTGCACTATTGGCTCGGCGAGTCCTATTATGGGTCGAAAGACCATGTGCGGGCCACGCACTCGTTTGAGAAGGTGATTACGGAATATCCCACCAGCGAAAAAGTCGCCCCAGCCCTCTACAAGCTTGGCCTGGCGGCGGTGGAAACAGGCAATACCGCCAAGGCGCGTGAATATCTCAAGCGCGTGCTCCAGGACTACAAGGATTCCAACGAGGCCAAGCTGGCGAAAGGCAAGCTCGCAGAACTGCGATGAGCGTGGCCAGCCGCGTCGGAAAAATCCGAGTTCTGCCGGACGAGGTGGTCAGCCGGATCGCCGCCGGGGAGGTGGTCGAGCGACCCGCCGCGGTCGTCAAGGAACTTGTCGACAACAGTTTAGACGCCGGCAGCACGAAGATCACGGTCGATATCGAGGACGGCGGCCGCAAGCTCATCCGTATCAGCGACGACGGAGAGGGCATGTTGCCGGCGGATGCCGCGCTGGCCTTCCAGCGTCACGCCACCAGTAAGTTGCGGTCCGAACACGACCTCTTTACCATCCGGACCCTCGGGTTTCGCGGCGAGGCGCTGCCGTCCATCGCGTCCGTGTCGAAGGTGCAACTGGTGACCGCGCCGCGAAGTGAGCCGGCCGGAACCAGACTACGGTTGGCCGGCGGCGCACTCGTGAAATCGGAGGATACGGCTGCGGCGCCTGGTACGCAGATCGAAGTCGAGGACCTGTTTTTCAACACGCCCGCCCGCAAGAAATTTCTCAAGACCACGGCCACCGAATTTTCCCACATCTGCCAGACCGTGCAGCAGGCAGCGTTAGCCTGGCCCGCCGTTCGGTTCCGGCTGACCCACAATGGGCAGGAGGTGTGTGACTATCCGGCCGCACTCTCCTGCCGTGACCGTGTCCTCCAAGTCTATGGTCTGCGGTTTGTCGAGCAGTCGGTGGTGGTATCCGGAGCACGGGGCGGTCTCACGGTGGCTGGCTTCTCGATCAAGCCCGCGCATCAGCGATCGGGACGCAATCCACAGGAATTGTTTGTCAATAAACGAGCGGTCAAGCATGCCGCCGTGGTGCAGGCGGTCTATCAGGCCTACGGCGCCTATCTGGCTAAGGGGCAGCACCCGCAGTTTGTACTGTTCGTTGACGTGGATCCCGACCGCGTAGACGTGAACGTGCATCCGACAAAGCGGGAGGTTCGGTTTGCCGATCAGGATCAGCTCTTTCAGATGGTCAGACAGGCGGTCGGCGCAGCCATCGGATCGGAGGCGAGGCCGGATCCGGGCTTCGTCAATCGCCAACCGTCATTCGTCATCTGGAATGAGGCGGTCCCTCAGGCGATAACACAGATGGGGCCGCAGACAAGTTTGGCGGACATTAGCCCCGAAGTGACAGCGGGCGTGGGTATGGTACAGGAATCGGCAGCGGCCCACACATCCGTATTAGCCCAGGATGTGATCCCATTAGGCCAGATCGACCGTACCTACATCGTGGTGCAGATCGGATCAGAACTCTGCGTAGTCGATCAGCACACGGCGCATGAGCGAGTGCTGTTTGAACGATTTTGCCGAACTCGGCTCGGCACCGCGGTGCCGTCCCAGCCGCTGCTTATCCCGGAAACGGTCGAAGTGCCAGCGGCAGGTGCCGTCTTGTTGCATCGCCATCTGTCCGAGCTCCAGCAGGCCGGATTGACACTGGAGCCGTTTGGCGCGCACACCTTTGTCATTCGCGCGGTGCCAGCGCTGCTCAAGCCGCTGGACTATGCCGCTCTCGTGCTCGATCTGGTGGACGACCTGTCGCAGTGGAGTACGGCCTCGCCCCTCGACACGAAACTGCGCGCGGTGATGACAACGCTCGCTTGCCACGGAGCGGTGCGCGCCGGCCGTGCGCTGGAATTGCCAGAAATGAAACGACTGGTCGAGGAGTGGATTCAGGAAGGCCTGCCGCCGACCTGCCCGCACGGGCGACTTGTGGCGCTCCGCCTGCCGGAAGAGAAACTGGCCCGTATCTTCGGGCGCGCATGAGCACGATAACGGCCAATGTTGAAGCGTTAAGGTTGACATGGCGGCCGGACCTCATAATTCGCAATTCATAAGGCACAATTCTCAAGCGGCAAGGCCGCTTGTCGTGCTCGTCGGTCCCACGGCCGTTGGGAAGAGCGGGATTGCCATTGAGGTGGCCAAGGCGTTGGGCACTGAGGTGCTGACGGCGGATTCCCGGCAGGTCTATCGCGGGATGGACATTGGGACTGACAAACCGACCCTGGCCGAACGGCAGGGGGTGCCGCATCGCCTCATCGACCTGGTCGAGCCGGATCAGCCGTTCAACGTAGGCGAATTCCGCCGGCAGGCGTTGGCCGAAATCGCCCGATTGCACGGCAACGGAAAGATTCCGTTGCTGGTCGGGGGGACCGGGCTTTACGTGCGTACGGTGTTGCATGGCCTGTGGGAAGGCCCGCCAGCTGATTGGGAGTTCAGAGCACATCTGGCGCGACAGGCTGAAACAAAGGAGGCGGATTGGCTGTATCGGCAGCTGGGTGAGGTGGATCCCGTCTCCGCGCGCCGGCTGCATCCCAATGACCGCATGAAGATCACGCGTGCACTGGAAGTGCATTATCTGCTGGGCCGTCCCCTGTCGGAGGCGCATCAACGTCACGCGTTCACGGACAGTCCGTTCACGTCGCTGCTACTTGGGCTCACGCGCGAGCGGCCCGCGCTCTACCGGCGCGTGGACGACCGGGTTGAGCTGGAAATCGCCAAGGGGCTGGTGGAGGAAACGCAGCGACTGCTGGACCGGGGCTACCGGCGGCAGTTGGGTTCCATGAAGGGGTTAGGGTATAAGCAGATGGCCGGCTATCTGTGCGGGGAGTATAACTATGAGGAAGCCGTCCGTCGGCTCAAACGGGACACGCGGCATTTCGCCAAACGCCAGATGACCTGGTTTCGCAAAGAACCCGGGGTGCAGTGGCTGACTGTCGGGGAAGCTGAAACGCCGGCGCAGACTGCCGTGCGCATTGTGTCGGACATCCAGAAATTTGTCGCTGCCGCGCAGGCGCAGGCCGGGGCATCGTCTGCAAATGTTGCACTGAGCAATTAGCGAAGCAGAAATGGCAAAGCCACACGCAGACATCGGCATCATTGGCGGAAGCGGCCTCTATCATATGGAGGGGCTGTCCAGCATTCGCGAAGTGAAGGTTCGCACGCCGTTCGGGGCGCCGTCCGACGCCGTAATCACGGGTACGCTCGACGGCGTGCCCGTGGCCTTCCTGTCGCGCCACGGCCGTGGGCACCGGATTGCGCCGTCGGACATCAATTACCGGGCCAACATCTACGCGTTGAAAACCATTGGCGTCTCGCGGGTCATCTCGGTGAGCGCCGTGGGCAGCATGAAGAAGGCGCTCAAGCCGGGGCATGTCGTCCTCCCGGATCAATTCATCGATCACACGAAGCGGCGCGCGAGCACATTTTTCGAACGGGGCATCGTAGCACACGTAGCTTTTGCGGATCCGCTCTGTGGGGCCTTGTGCAAAGCGCTCCATCAAGCGGCGGCCCGGGTCGGCGTCATGGCTCATCAAGGCGGGACCTATCTGTGCATTGAGGGGCCGCAGTTTTCCTCGCGGGGGGAGTCGTTGCTCTACCGGCAGTGGGGCGTGGATGTGATCGGCATGACCAATATGCCGGAAGCCAAGCTCGCACGCGAGGCGGAGTTGTGCTATGCCACGCTGGCGCTGGTGACCGACTACGACTGCTGGCACAGCAGCGAGGAGTCGGTGACGGTCGAAATGATCCTGGCCACCCTGCACAAAAACGTGGAGCAGGCCAAGCGCATCTTGCGGGCGGCGGTGCCGGTTGTCGCAGGATCGCGTGCCTGTGCCTGTGCGACGGCGTTGCAGTATGCGATCGTGACGGCGCCGGAGAAGATTCCGGGGGCCACAAAGAAAAAGTTGCAGCCGCTGATCGGTAAATATCTCAAAAAGCCGCGCAGCGTCAGGCGTGAGGGGTAAGGAGCGACAATAGCATGGGGAAACTGCTGGTCGTCGGGTCGGTGGCGCTGGATACGGTGCAGACGCCGTTCGGACAGGCCGAGGAAGTACTGGGCGGATCCGCCACGTATTTTTCAACGGCCGCGAGCTATTTCACGACGGTAGATCTGCTTGCCGTGGTGGGCGAGGATTTTCCCGATACGCATGTCACGTTTTTGAAAAGCCGTGGCATCGATCTGACGGGACTCGAACGGCGTCCCGGCAAGACCTTCCGGTGGAAGGGCGAATATACCTATCAAATGAATGAGGCGCACACGCTCGACACGAAGCTCAACGTGTTTGAGACGTTTCGCCCCAAGCTGCCAGAGTCTCTGCGGGCGCCATCGCTGCTCTTTCTAGGCAACATCGATCCCGAGCTGCAGCTTGACGTGCTCAAACAGGTGACGCGGCCGTCGCTGGTTGCCTGCGACACGATGAATTTCTGGATCGAGCGCAAGCGCGACGCGCTGTGGAAGGTGCTCGAACAGGTGGATGTGCTGATCATCAACGACGGCGAGGCCCGAGCGCTTGGCGGAGACCCCAGCCTGGTCAAAGGGGGGAAGGCCATCCTGTCGCGCGGTCCCAAGCATCTGATCATCAAGCGCGGTGAGTACGGCGTCTTAATGTTCAACCACAAGCAGACGTTCGGCGCCCCAGCGTTTCCATTGGAGCAGGCTAGGGATCCGACCGGGGCGGGTGATACCTTCGCGGGCGGGTTCATGGGCTACCTGGCGTCTACAGGCACTTTGTCCGAAGAGGCGTTCCGGCAGGCGGTGATCTTCGGCAGCGTGATGGCATCCTTTACAGTGGAAGCGTTTAGTCTTGACCGGCTGCGCGTCCTCGACTACAAAGAGATCGAAGCGCGGTTCAAGGAATTCAAGCGATTGACCCACTTCGAGGATGTGAGGGGAGCGTGATGCTGATGATGCGCGAGACCAGGCTGGGCAAGGATAAGGGGGGCACGGTGGAAGCCAAGGTACTGATGAAACGGGTGCAGTTATGACGGAGGCGGCGGCAGACATCACGGAATCGGTCGGCGACTTCTTTCGGCAGGTCCGAGAGACCAAGGGCCTGACACTGGAGGAAGTGGCTCTCAAGACCCGCATTCATCTGGACTATCTCAGGGCGCTGGAAGAGTCCAACTTCACCAAGCTTCCTGATCAGGTCTTCGCCAAGGGGTTTGTGCGGTCCTACGCGCGGTCGCTCGGGTTGGACGAGGAGGACGCCATGCGGCGCTTCACTGCGTCCTCCTGTACCTTTTACAGCAAGCACGAGGAGCGGGAACGCCTGCGGCAGCAGCAGGTGGAGGATGAGCGTAAGCGCCAAGCCAACCGCAAGGTCGTCGTCGCTGGTGTTGGCGTGGCCGTGCTGGGATTGATTCTGCTGCTCACGCGCGAGCAGGGGGCGGTGTCGGTCATGCGGCCGCTGGTGCCGGCCAAAACCGGACGGGAAGCCGAGCGAAAAAGTGCCAGGGAGGCGGGAACTTCGACGGAAGTGAGCACCAAGAGCGGGGCGATACCCGCATCGGCCGGGGGGACAGTGGTCACGGCGCCAACATCAGCCACGACAAGCGATCCGCTGGCGGGCTTGCCGCTGGATGGCGGCGCGGAGTCGGAGAATGTGTTGATTTTGGCGTTGGAAGCCACGGAGCTGAGCTGGGTGTTGGTGCAGACCGACAATGCGAGTCCGCACGAGGCACTGATGCGGCCGGGGGATCGCCTGACCTGGAGGGCGAACGAGAAGTTTTCGCTGACGGTTGGCAATGCCGGAGGTATTCGGGGCGAGTTGAACGGGACGCCGTTGGCACCGTTCGGGCCGAAGGGCAAAGCTATTCGGGATATCGTGGTGACACGCTAGCTTTTCCCAGATTAAGAATTAGGAACAGGCCCGTCGCGCTCTTTGCTCCCGGCCTCTCCAAGTGGCTTTCCTCAACGCTTGAACTCACGAGCCGGTTTGAGTTCCATCCGCCGTTCCGGCCCCGCGTTCCGTTTCCATCCAGAGGGCCTTCCCGCCACAGCGGAATCAGACCGCCGCACTTCCGGTGGCGCGCAAATTTGCGCCTCTTGCTGAACTCATGCGCATGGGTCTTTTCCCGGTCAGGGGGGGGTCCGCAGTCTGTCGTAGGATTGACAAGTCCACAAAGCCGTAGCTATAGTGCGACGTTTTTTGCCCGACGGACGGTCAGGCGCCAATCATGGCTGCGGACACGCATCGTTGGAAAATAGATCTTAACAAGGAGGAGTTGTGATGGGTTATCTCAAGGCAGTCGGTCTGGTGACCGCACTCATGTTTGTCACGGCGACCGCCGCTGTGGCTGAGGAGAGGGATCCTCTCAAGGCGCGCGTGCCAGCGGATGCGATCGGTGATGCGAAGGCGATGAAGAACCCGGTTGCCGCGACTCCGGAGAACATCGCCAAGGGGAAGGCGATTTTCGAAGGCAAGGGCACCTGCTATAACTGCCACGGAAAGACTGGCGAGGGCAACGGCCCGGCCGGCGCGATCCTCAACCCGAGCCCGCGGAACTTCACGAACTGTAAGTTCCACAAGAAGCGGAAGGACGGCGAGTTGTTCTGGGTCATCAAGAACGGCAGCCCGGGCACCGGCATGGTGTCGCTCACGCCGGGCACGATCAGCGAAGAGGAAGCCTGGCAGGTGATCAACTACGAGCGGAGCTTCTGCAAAAAGGGCGGCGACGAGTAGTCGATTCCCTTCCATCGAGCAGTAAACGAGGCGGGGAGGATGTCATCCTCCCCGCCTCGTTGTTTTTCATGAGCCTGTTACCGTGTGGCCGACTTCGACAACACCAGCCCGGCGGCGGCGCTCGACAACGGCAGGGGTGGGACAAACAACGGGTGCTGCTCCTGATTGAACTCTTGCCGGGCCACGGCGGGGACCGTCCGTCCAACAAAGGCCGTCAGTTCACCCAATGTGATGTCCCCATCCAAGTTGGTATCCGCCTCGCCTTTGAGTCCGCGCAGCAAATAATAGGTGAAGAGGCCGTGGCGCAGTTTTGGGGGCTCAAGCCCGCTCTGTAAGCCGGCCGCGCCGATGAGGTGCAGGACCGGGCTCTTGGTCCCGCTCCACTGCGGCCCACGCGCCTTGGAACCGGCCGGCCCGATCGGTAGGATACCCCCATCGAAAATGAAGATCGTCTGTTTGGCTTTGAGCCGGACGAGTCCCGCCTCCAGATCCTTGAGCGGGTAAAGTCGTGCCGTTGAGTTGGCCTTGCCGTCATAGGGGACGAGATAAGTTTCGCCGCTCGGTGAGACGGCGGCATGCCCCGAGAAGTACACGATCACGACCGAGTCGGAGGACAGCCGCTTCGGCAGCCATTCCAGAATCGTGTCTTCGATATCGGGGCGGAGCGCTTTCCAGTCCTGGAGCAGCTTGATGTTGGCGAGCGGCACACCGCCCACTGCCTGAAAATAAGCGGCCGTCAGTTCCGCGTCCAGCGACGAATATTTGCGCGCAGCCAGTTGCGGATCGCGATAACTGCTGACGCCGACAGCCAGAACGTAGGTGTGCGGACGCTGCAAGCCTGTGCCGGCCGGAATCTGGTCGATGGAGTCGAACCGTGCCGCACCGCTGCGCACAGACGCTGTCAGAGCCTGCGAGAGCGGCGCACTTGATCCGGTCGCTGCGCTGACGGCCACAGTCAGTTCTGCTTTCTGGCTTTCCAGCGCCTGCGGTATCGTGGCGGCAAATTCCACCGAACGGGATTCGCCCGGCTGGAGGCCTCCCGCCGAGAGGGTGGTAGACGAAAAACCTGAGAGCAGGGCAGGTAGGCCGTTTAATGTCACGTTCACGCCCGTCACAGGTACTGTGCCGGAGTTAGTCAGATCCACGCGCACCTTGACGCGTTCGCCGCGTTCGAGAAAACCGTCGCTGTTTTCATCAAGCAGTGTGGCTTTGAATACCAGTGCGGATGCCGTTCCCGATGGGCCTGCCCCCGCGGCTGCTGCGCGGCTGGCCGGATCCATCACGTCCCGCGAGGCCCTAGCAAAGAGCGTGGCCAGACTTACGGCAGCGCCGCTGGCAAACGGCTCCATCAGATAATCGCAGCGTTTTTGCGTGACTTCGAGATAGACGCGGTCGCGGTGCGTGACTTTGAGCGGAATTTCCCCTAGGACCTTGCCGGATGGGTCGCGGAACAGGGCCACGGCTTCGAGCACCAGCTCGGCCGGGACGCGGTCGTACAGGGCCTCCTGGTTGACCTTGAAGCCCTGTTGTTCCAGGACCACGTGGATGGAAACGTCGGCGGGTACGCCAGATGGTTTTTTGCCGGGCAGCTCGACCGTTTTGAACGTTTGATCGGCGGCGTCAGTCAATGCCGATTCCAGTATCTGCCCCAGCGCCACCGGAATATTTGGACGCCCGCAGTTGTCTGTGTAGGTGAACTCGGTCGATGTCAAGGACGGGTCCAACGTCAGGGCGGCCGTCATTGGCAGTTTCGGTCCCATGTCCGGCAAGGCCGCGCGCGTCCACCCAATTTTGGCGCAGCCAGCTGTCAAAAGGGTTAGCAGGAGGACCAGGGCCGAAACAGATGGCAGGGGGCGCAGTATCCAACGATGCACGCAAACCTCTTTCAGGATGCTGTGACGCGCCACCGTACCGAAATCGATTCGGGATTGCAACTTTCACGGTGGAATCGACCGACGCCCATGCGGTGAAAATAGGCAAGCTTGCCACTTGAGGGCACCTCGTTTATCCTGCCGCTATGCTGGTTCTGGGTCTTTCCAACATGCGCGATGCGGCGGCGGCGCTCGTGCAGAACGGGCGTGTGGTGGCCGCAGCCGAGGAAGAGCGGTTTGTCCGCATCAAACACGTTACCGCACTGCCAGTCCATGCTATGCAGTGGTGTCTGGATCATGCCGGCGTGCATTTGGCAGACGTGGACGCGATTGCCGTGCCGTGGAAATACTGGCAGGTCGGCCGGCGAGCGCGGCTGGCGCTGGGCGCGATGCTTCGTTCGCCGGCGCTCTTCAGCGTGAAGGGCCGTCGCAGCGCGGAGCGTTTGTGGCAGGAATGGGCAGAGCTGGCGTTTCTCCCGCGGCATCTCCAGCGGTACTTCGGGCCCGGTCGCTACGACCCGGTCTTTCTGGATCATCATCTCTGCCACGCGGCCAGCGCCTTTCTCGTTTCGCCCTTTGAACGGGCGGCAATTCTGATCGTCGACGGCGCCTCTGAGGCCCACACGACCACGCTACTGGCCGGGGAGGGGCAACAGATGCGGATGTTGCAGCGGACGGCGTTGCCCCATTCGCTCGGACAGTTTTACGCCGCGATCACGGCCTTTCTCGGCTTCACGCCGGATCAGGACGAATACATCGTCATGGGGCTGGCGGCCTCCGGCGAGCCGCGCTTTGCCAACGTGCTGCGCGAACAAGTTCTTGGCGTGAAGCCCGACGGACAGTTTTGGTTCAACACGCGGCTGCTCGACTTTCACTTGGCCCGGGCCGGACTGTTTTCGCTGGCGTTCGAACGTTTGGTTGGCCCCCATCGCGTTGTGACTGAGGAGATTCAGCAGCGACACCGCGACGTGGCGGCCAGCGCGCAACGGGTATTGGAAGAAACGTTGCTGCATTTGGCGCGACATCTTAAGAAGCTCACAGGCATGGAGGCGCTCTGTCTGGCCGGCGGCGTCGCCTTCAATTGCGTCGCCAACAGCCGCCTGAGGTCCGACAGCGGGTTTTCGCAGGTCTACGTGCAGCCGGCGGCTGGCGATTCGGGCGCGGCGCTGGGCGCGGCGCTCTGGTGGACGGCGCGGCGTGGCGGGTCGACGACGCACGAGCCGATGTCTCATGCCTATTGGGGGCCGGCCTTTTCTGAGGACCATTGCCGCCATGCCCTGGCTGAGGCCGGGTTGTCCTGGCAACGACTGACGGATGATGCGTTGATCAGACGGATGGCGGGGGAATTGGCAAACGGCCGGCTCGTCTTTTGGTTTCAGGATCGCATGGAGTGGGGGCCGCGCGCGCTGGGCAACCGGAGCCTGCTGGCTGATCCGCGCCGCGAAGACATGCGCGAGCTGATCAATGCCAAGGTGAAATTCCGCGAGCCCTTTCGGCCGTTTGCGCCAGCGGTGCTGGAGGAGCGGGCCGCTGAGTATTTCGACATCGCTAGACCATCGCCGTTTATGCAGTTCACACACCGGGTGCGGCCGGAGGCCAAGGGCGTGTTGCCGGCCGTGACGCACGTGGACGAGACGGCGCGCGTACAAACCGTCGACAAGCAGTCAAACCCCCGGTTCCGCGCGCTGCTGGAGGCCTTCGCGAAGCAAACCGGCGTGCCGGTGCTGCTGAACACCTCCTTTAATGTCCGGGAGCCGATCGTCTGCACACCTGAAGAGGCGATCCAGTGTTTCCGTCGCACGCAAGTCGACTGGCTGGTGCTGGGGAATCTGCTAGTGGGGAGAGGCCGTGAAGCGTGATGGCCAATGAGTACTGACAAGAGCGAAGCTCCAGCTCCGCTCGTCATCGGTCGCTTGTCACTCGTCCCCCGTTCCTGTTCTGCGCTCACGGCTCTCCTGCTGCTCTTCATTCTGAACCTCTCGCTGCAACCGCTTACGGAACCGGATTTTGGCTGGCATTTGCGCGCGGGACTCGATCTGCTCGATCATGCTGGGCGGATGCCAGCGACCGATCCCTATTCACACACGATGTCCGGCTGGCCGTGGGTTGAGCATGCCTGGATGACCGACGGCCTCCTTGCGCTGATCTATCGAATGCTGGGCGACGCCGGTGCGCTTGGCGTGATTCTGTTCTTCGCCGCCGTGACTGTCGGCGCCTGCGTGCTAGCTACGGCGCCGGCGCGCGCCGGCTGGACCGCTCGGTTGGTCGCCATCGCCGCTGTGCTGTGGGTCGCACGACCCTTTCTGGGTGCACGCACGCAGTTTCTCACGCTGCTCGGATTGTCCGTGTTGTTATGGATTTGGCACCACGTGCAGACGGGGCACCGCACTATCGTGTGGACGTTGCTGCCGCTGTTTCTCCTTTGGGCCAACTTGCACGGAGGCTTCACGGCCGGTCTGTTTGTATTGGGCGTGCTGCTTGGCGCGGCGGTCGCGCTGCGCAGCGTGATCGCAGGGTGGCCCGTCCTCGCCCAGCAGGTGGATGAGCCGATTCCGGACTGGTCCCGCCTCGGCACACTGACGGGTGCGGCGGCAGTCGCGGCTGCGGCAACCCTGTGCACTCCCTATGGGTGGGGACTCTACCGGGAAATTATCGAGTCGCTGTCCGACACCTTCATGCTGGAGACGCTGCGCGAGTGGCAGTCTCTGTCGTTGGCTACGACGGGCGGCACACTCTATGTAACGTATCTCGTCGGACTTGGCGTGCTGGCTGTCTTTGGCTATCGCCGCATCGAACCGGTGCGGTGGGCTCTCTGGATCGTGTTCCTTGGTTTTTCCATCCGGCATTGGCGGAACATTCCGATCTTTCTGATCGTGAGCCTTCCGCTTTGTGCAGAATTGCTGGAGGCAGCGATGGTCCGCGCGGCCGCCGTGCTGCCGCAGACGGTCCGGAACCCCGGACACTGGCGGTTGGCTGCCGCGGCCTGCGTGGCGCTTGCGCTGGGTCTATCCGGGACGGAGCATCTGGAACGAGTGATGCAGTCTGGCCTGGCCCCAGCGCAGTTTTTTCGTCAGACCCAGTATCCAATTGAGGCGGTGCAGTGGATCAAGGCCAACCGGAATCAGGTCGGGACGAAACTTTTCAATGAATACGGCCACGGCGGATTTTTGCTCTGGTGGCTTCCGGAGGAAAAAATCTTCATCGATGGGCGCATGCCGGCCTGGCAGATCGGTGAGCGAAGAATCTTTAAGGACTATCTGGCGCTGGCCAATCAAGATCCGCCGGCACTTGGGGTGCTCGACCGGTATCTCGTGGACTGGGTGCTGGTGACGCGCGCAAGTGGCCTGGCGCGGGCTTTGGATGACGCGCGCAGCTGGGCGAAAGTCTACGAGGACGCGAAGGTCGCGATCTACGTGCGGCAGTCCGCGTAGAGCCCGCGCCGCTCGTTGCAACGCACGGCCAGCATCTCGCGCAGCATACGGAATCCGTCGCGCACCACCTGCACCTTCGACCCCGGCTGGTCGGCCCAGTTGATCGGCACTTCGACAATCCGGTAGCCCCGCCGCTGCGCGATGTAGACGAGCTCAAGATCAAATCCATAACCGTCAATTCGGCACACGGAAAAGAGAGCCGCCGCCGCCGTATCCCGGAATAGTTTGAACCCGCATTGCGTGTCGCAGATGTCCCGGATGCCCAGCCAGCGGACGATCCGGCTAAACAGGCTCCCCATCAGCGCACGGTGCGGGCGCGCTTTGACGGTGTAGCGGGCGTCCCGAGAAGCCAGCGGCCGGGAACCGATGGCAAGGTCAGCCCCATTCATGATCGCCACCTCCAGCCGCTCCAGTTCTTGAATCGGCGTCGCGCCGTCAGCGTCGGTAAAGAGACGGAGCGTGCCCCGAGCCGCCTGCATACCGGTTCGTACGGCCGCGCCCTTGCCGGTGTTGCGGGGAAGCCGGATCAGGCGGACGGATGGATGCGCGGCGGCACATTGTTTGACAACCTGAACAGTGTCATCGTTGCTGCCGTCGTCGATGACAAGGATTTCATGGGTTATGCCGCGGCGGGTCAGGTAGGCGGCGACGGACTCCAGATACGGGGGTAGCCGGTTCGCCTCGTTGTAGGCCGGAATGACGACGGAAAGAGCCACAGACGCGCGGCGTTCGGCAGTAGCCATGACTACGCGCCAGCCTAGCCGAGCGCTTCGGGGATTGCAAGGCAGGGGGTCTTGACAATCCGCCGTTTAGGAGCGAACGTACAACAGTGCGCTTTTAAACCTGGAGAACAACCATGCGTTATCTCAGGACACAAGCCGGTTGCGTACTGGGGGTCTTGTTGCTGACCGCGTGCACGACCGGGATGCCACCGAACCGTATCGCGGATTATGTCGGCACACCGAAGGGCACGGCTGTGACGGCTGATCTGTCACCGCAGGGCATCCAGGCGGGTCTTGTCGTGATTCCCGACACCTCCGCGCCGGAGGCCTCGCCGGTCCTTCCGGATGAAGCCATCCAGCGGTTGGCAGAGAGTCTGTCGGAGGAACTCAAGCAGACCCTTCCAATTACCATTGCGAAAATCGTTCCTGCCGAAGGGCTGCGTCCGGTCTCCGGTGGTGACCCGGATCAGTTCGCCGAATTCGGACGCAAGCAGGGGGTGGAGTATCTGATTGTTGTCGTGGCCTCGGCTACGGAAGTGGAATATCCGCAGACCCTCTTTCTCGGCTGGGCGGCGCACATGCAGCCGGGGCTACGCCGCGACAACTATTCCCTCTTGGAGGCGGCGTTGGTGGACGTGAAGGCCGGGCAGACGCTGGTCCGGGCCGAAGGGCGCGGCTGGGCGACGCTGGACCGTCCGATGGCACCGGGGATCAACCAGTGGTACCCAGTGGTCTGGCTGCGGCCAATGGAGCCGAACCGCCGCTACTGGCCGCCCACGTTTGAAGGGGCGCCGAATACGCTCCGGGTCATTTCTATGGAGGATGCGTCCAAGCGGCTGCTCCTGAATCTGCGTAAGGCTTGGGGTGACAAGTGACAGGCGATGAGCGCGGCGGGGTGAGGCGGCCGGGCACGGCTGCTCCATCGCTCAATGCCCGATCGCTCTCCCTTCCGGGAGAGAACAGGCCGGTCCAGGAAGGGAGTTTGTCTTTGAAGGAACGGAAGAGGTTGGTGTAGAATAAAGCGTCGTTTTTTAGACGTAAATATGCCAAACCTGCTGGTGTGAAGGCCCTTTTTCTAAGGAGGTTCGATCTGTTCATGCGTAACCGTACACGAGTTAGACTTGCAGTCATGACTCTGGTCTCCGTTCTGGTGCTTGGATGGATGGTCGGAGCGGCTTTGTGGTCTGCTCCGGTGGCCGATGCGGCGGTGCCGCCGGCCTTAGCACAAGGCTTTTCCGAGATCGTCAAAAAAGTTACGCCGGCCGTGGTGAACATCCAGGTGAGCGGCCAGGAAGGCCGCCGCGGTGGCCGCCGCCAGCTCCCGCTGCCGCCCGGTCCGTTTGGGGGGCCTCCCGGCGAGGAGCCACCCGGCGACGAGCCAGGGCAGCAGATTCCGCCGCCTCCGGGACCGCCCGGCCGTCCGGAACAGAGCGCGGGGTCCGGCGTCGTCATCGACTCAAAGGGCTATATCATCACCAACAACCACGTGGTGGACAATGCGTCGCAGATTACTGTCACGCTGAGCGACAAGCGAGAGTTTACAGCGAAACTCGTGGGCGCCGATCCCAAGACGGACCTGGCGATCGTGAAAATTGAGGCGGACAATCTCCCGGCGCTGAAATGGGGGGAGTACGATAAACTGCAGGTCGGCGATCTGGTGCTAGCCGTCGGCAGCCCCTTCGGGCTGAGTTCGACCGTTACGCTCGGCATCATCAGCGCGCTGGGTCGCGGCAATGTCGGAATCGCTGACTATGAGGATTTCATCCAGACCGATGCGGCGATCAATCCGGGTAATTCGGGCGGCGCGCTGGTCAACATGAACGGCGACCTGATCGGCATCAATACAGCCATCTTCTCGCGCACCGGCGGTTCTGAGGGCATCGGTTTTGCGGTCCCCAGCAGTATCGCCGTGGATATCGCTGAGGCGCTGACTAAGACAGGCAAGGTCGTGCGGGGCTGGATGGGTATTGCGATCCAGGAAGTCACCAAGGAGTTGGCCAAGTCGTTCAAATTGCCGGACAGCCGGAAGAGCGGCGTTTTGATCAGCGAAGTGAACGAGAGCGGGCCGTCGCATGCGGCCGGAATCAACCGGGGCGACGTGGTGATCGGGTTCAACGACAAGGACATCCAGAGCGTCAGCCAGCTTCGGAACATGGTCGCGCGCACGTTGGTCGGCACGACGGCGCGCGTAAAGGTTCTGCGCGACGGCAAGGAGCAGGTGATCGCCGTGAAGATCGGCGAGCGGCCGTTGGATGAAGTGCTAGCCAAGCGCGAGCCGTCCGGTTCCGCCGCCCCCGGCCAGTCCGATACGGAGAAGCCACCGGACAACGTGCTGGCTGCGCTGAAGACTCAGATGCTGGACGCGGCGCTCCGAAGCCAGTTAAACGTGCCGGCTAAGACCAACGGCGTGGCGGTGCAGCACGTCGAGGCGGGCAGCGCGGCCGAGGCTGCTGGCGTGCAGCGCGGCGATATCGTTCAGGAGGTAAACCGCGAGACCGTCAAGAGCCTCGAGGAATACAAGAAGGCTGTCGCGAAGATCAAAAAGGACGAGACGGCCGTGCTGTTGCTGAGTCGGCAGGGCAATACGCTCTTTGTGGCGGTGAGCCCGAAATAGGGGAGGGTGAAGCCAAGGTTGAGGGTGGGGGCGGAAATTTCCCCCTCAACCTCAGCCTGACGATCGGTTGCCATGGCCGGTTTGAACGATTTTCAAAAGTGGCTCCAGGATTCGGTCTTCACGCCGCTGGAAGACCGCAAGATGCCGGTCATGGAGCACCTCGTGGAGCTTCAGGCCCGGCTGACGCGCGCCGTTCTGATTCTGGCGGCGGTGTTCGTCGGCACGTTTTTTTACGCCGACGCGCTGGTCCAGTGGTTGCGGGTGCCCCTCCAGAACGCGTTCATTCTGGGCAAGATGCAGTGGGTGCCGACCGATCTGCCGGTCGTGCCCTTTGTCTTTCTTGCACCGGCCGAGGCCCTGTGGCAGAACGTGAAGGTGGCTGGGCTCTTCGCGTTGGTGTTGGCGACGCCCTATGTGCTGTGGGAGATATGGCAGTTTGTGATGCCGGGCCTGCACGCACCGGAGCGACGTTTCGTCGGCCCCTTCGTGCTACTCAGTACGATCGCGTTTTATCTGGGCATCGCCTTCTCGTTTTTCTTCGTGTTGCCCTTTGCCTTGAACTTTCTGATTTCCTACGGCGTCAACGCCGGTTTCATTCCGCAGCTGTCCATCGCGCAGTACGTCGGGTTCGCCCTCTGGTTTCTGCTGGTCTTTGGGCTGATCTTTGAGGTGCCGCTGGCGATCACGCTGATGGCCAAGCTGGGCTGGGTGGACGTGCCGTTTTTGAAGCGTTATCGCAAATGGGCTTTTCTCGGCGCCTTCATCATCGCGGCGATTCTGACGCCCACCCCCGATCCGTTCAATCAATGTTTGATGGCACTGCCGATGTATATTTTCTACGAAGTTGGCATCGTCAGTGCCGGCTTCTTCAAAAAGAAATCTGCGACAGGTTCAGAGCCGACCGCAGAGTCTGCAGCGGCAGGACGTGCACCGGCACCGGTGGCGGCCAAGCCGATGAGGGCCGAGGACCCCTACGTGGCCGTGCCGGGCGGAGTCGGGCGGCGCTAGGAAAGTACAAAGAGACCAGTTAGGCAAGGAGCGGAATGGCGAAAGAATTGAAAATGATGCAACCTTCGGGCGGCGGCAATGGCGACGTCTGCACCTACATGTGGGCCTGCGCCATCTGCGACGAGAACGAAACCTGCCAGAAGGACAAGGAAGGGCACAGCCGTTGGCTAGTGGCCAAGCGCCTGGAGCGCATCGAATATAAAGTCCTCGTTATGAGTAACAAGGGAGGCGTGGGCAAGAGCACCTGCACGACCAACCTTGCGGTAAGCCTGGCGCTCAAGGGCTGGCATGTCGGCATCTGCGACATGGACATTCACGGACCGAATATTCCCAAAATGGTCGGCGCCGAAGGCAGCAAGCTCAAGGTGAGCACCTCGGGCGGGATCATCCCGTACCAGGCGTACAATATGAAAATTGCTTCCATGTCATTCCTGCTGCAGAATCCTGACGATCCCATCATCTGGCGGGACGCCTACAAATACGAATTTATCAATCAGTTGCTTGGCGGCGTGGAATGGCAGGACTTGAACTTCCTCTTCGTTGATCTGCCGCCGGGTACCGGCAACGAATCGGTGACGACGATTGACCTGATTGGTAACGTGAGCGGGGCGGTGATCATCACGACGCCACAGGAAGTGGCACTGCTCGACTCGCGCAAATCGGTGACGTTCTGCCGGGACAGCGAGGTGCCGATCATCGGTATCGTCGAAAACATGAGCGGCCTCGACTGTCCGCATTGTCACCAGCACATCGATGTCTTCCGGAAGGGCGGCGGCGAAGCCTCCGCGCACGACATGGGCGTGCCATTCCTGGGGCGCATCCCGCTTGATCCCGAAGTGGTCATGCAGAGCGACGCGGGTGAGCCCTATGCCCTATTTAACTCGGACACGCCCACGGCGCAGGCCTACCACGACATCGCCAACCAGATCGAAGCCTTCTGCAAGAAGAGTGGCTCGCTGATCAAAATGGGGCCGACCCACAAGGGCTGACACGCATGGCGGAAGGACTACAGAGACTCACGCCGTTACAAGATGCGCAGAAGATTGTGCTCGATGCTGCGCAATCGCTTGGCCTGGAGAAGATCGGTCTGCTCGAAGTCCTGGGGCGCGTGCTGGGCGAAGATATCGTCGCCCAGCGGGACAATCCGCCGTGGGACAACTCGGCCATGGACGGGTTTGCCGTCCGCCACGACGACATCAAGCAGGAGCATGCGATCGGCAGGGTCGTTACGCTCAGAGTCATCGAAGACGTGCCAGCCGGCAAGATGGCCGTAAAGACGGTCGGCCCCGGCCAGGCAATCCGGATTATGACGGGGGCACCAGTTCCGAAAGGCGCGGACACGGTGCTCAAGGTCGAGGACACGGAGCACACACCGGATTGCGTTAGGGTCTTCAAGTCGGAGCCGCGTGGCTCCAACATCCGCTCACAGGGCGAGGATGTGAAGAAGAGCGAGTGTATCATTGCCAAGGGCACGCAGATTCGTCCTGCGGAGGCGGGGATGCTCGCCATTCTGGCGAAGTCGTTCGTGTTCGTCTATCAGCGGCCGCGGGTGGCGATTCTCTCAACAGGCGACGAGCTGGCTGACCTGGACGAGCGGTTCAGCGAGGAAAAGATCATTAATTCAAACAGTTGGGGTATCGCGGCGGCCGTCCAGGAAGCGGGTGGTATTCCCTATCTGCTCGGCATCGCAAAGGATAATCCCGCGGCGCTCAAGGAAAAGATCATGCACGGGCTAAATGCCGACATTCTTGTGCTCTCCGGCGGTGTCTCGATGGGCGATTATGATTTCACTAAGGCGGTCTTCAAGGACCTCGGGGCGGAGATGCATTTCTGGAAGCTGGCCATCCGCCCTGGCCAGCCGCTGGCCTTCGGAAAAATCCAGGGCAAGTTGGCCTTTGGCCTCCCGGGCAATCCCGTGTCTTCGATGGTCACCTTCGAGCAGCTCGTGCGGCCGGCCATACTGAAGATGGGCGGGCACCGCAGCTACGGGCGGCCTGTTGTGCAGGCGCACTTCCAGGAAAAATTTTCCAAGAAGACCGACCGCCGCCATTTCCTGCGCGGCGTCCTGACGCAGGAGGGCGGTGTGTTCAAGGTGCGGACGACTGGCGATCAGGGGTCCGGCATCCTGACCTCGATGGTTAAGGCCAATTGTCTGATCGACATTCCGCAAGAAGTGGACAAGCTCAATCTTGGCGACACAGTCGCGGTGCAGATTCTGAGCGCGAACCTCTGGGATTGGGAAGGTGGCCAGTCGCACACGCGCAGCGGCAAGCTGTCCTGTTGCTGAGATGAAGAAAGCGGCGAAGAAAAAGATGACGAGGAAGCAAGCAGCTGGCCGGACCGTGCCGGTCCTCTGCTTCGTTGGGCGGTCCAACAGCGGGAAGACCACGCTTATCGAACAGCTCATCCCCGAGCTGGTGAGGGCGGGCTACAAGATCGCGACCGTCAAGCATTCCGGTCACGGCTTCGATCTCGATACCGAGGGCAAGGACAGCTGGCGCCACAAGCGGGCCGGCGCCAGTACGGTGCTGGTGCTATCCAAGGGCAGCCTCGCCATGTTTTCTGATGTGGATGACGACATCCATCTAACCGACCTGCGCAAGCGGTTTCTCGACAAGTCCATCGACCTTATCCTTGCCGAGGGCTGGAAGAGCGATAGCTTTCCGAAGATTGTCGTCGTGCGGGATCAGATAGGCGAGGTGCCGGTATCGCCGGTGGGCCTGCTCGCAGTCGTTTCAAATAAACCGGTTGAAGTACCGGTGCCTGTGCTTGATCCGGACGATATCGCCGGCGTAGCGGCATTGATCGTCAAGAAATTCCCGAAGCGCACACAGCATGCATTGGACGCCTAAGGCGGCCGTCATTCTGGTAATCGCCACCGGGGCGCTGGTTCTCGGAAGCGTCGCGATTCCGCTGACTGACCATCCGAAGTTCTGTGCCAGTTGTCACAACATCACGCCATCCTACAACTCATGGGTGCAGTCTTCCCACAAGGACGTCGAGTGCGTGGCCTGCCACGTCCGGCCGGGGCTGGAAGGCTTCCTGCGCGACAAGGCCTATGCCGGCACGAAGGACGTGCTGGTCACGCTTTTCGGAACGCCCACGGACGCGCACAATCTGAACGCGAAGGTCTATTCGGAAGTCTGCATCAGTTGCCATCGCGAAGTGCTGCGCATTTCCGAGGTCGCGCCGCGCGATCTACCGAAACCGGTTCAGGACGTCGGGCTTATCATGAGTCATCGGAAGCACATGGAGGCCTTCGCTACGCGCGGGCAGGGGGAGGGCTGCACCACCTGCCACGCTGGCGTCGTGCATCAGGCGCCGATCAAGGGCTATCCGATCGTCATCCCTCGTGGGCACGTCAAGGCGGACAGCAAACCCTGGTATCCTGACCATCCACCTGATAGCGTGCTCTGGAAGAAAAATCTCGGCGATTGCTTCCGGTGCCACGACGGCAAGACGGAGCACGAGGGGAAAGTGCTCAGCAATAAGTGCGAGACCTGCCACCTTCCGGAGAAGGTCCAGGACCTTCTCTTCTGACCACAGCCGGCTATGTCTGCGCCCATCGTTGAAGTCCGCGATCTCATCAAGCGCTTCGGCGATTTCACCGCCGTGGACGGAATCTCGTTCGACATCGAGCCGGGTGAGATTCTCGGCCTGCTCGGTCCCAACGGGGCGGGGAAGACGACCACGATCCAGATGTTGCTTGGATTGGTCACGCCCACGTCCGGGTCGATCCGCATGTTCGGCAAGGATCTGGCGACGCACCGCGAAGAGATTCTTCAGCACGTCAACTTTTCCTCCACGTATATTTCCATGCCCTATTCGCTGACAGTTGAGGAAAACCTCTGGGTTGTGGCCAAGCTCTACGGCATGACCGACATTCCGCGGCGGATCGATGATGTACTCAAGAAGATGGAGCTAGAGGCGGCTCGGACGCATGTGACACGGCGGCTCTCGTCCGGTCAGATGACGCGTCTAGCCCTGGCCAAGGCCTTTCTGACGGAACCGAAAGTGCTGCTACTCGACGAGCCGACGGCAAGCCTCGACCCCGATATCGCGCACAAGGTCCGTGCGCTGCTCAGGGACGTGCGGCAGGCGACCGGATTGAGCGTCCTCTATACCTCCCACAACATGAAAGAGATGGAGGAGATGTCCGATCGGATCATCTTTCTTCAGAAGGGTAAGATCGTCGCGCAGGGGACGGCGCAGGACATCATGCGGCAGTTTGGCCAGCGCGATCTGGAAGAGGTGTTTCTCAAGCTGGCGAGGGAATCGTGAAGCTGCACCGCATCAACGCACTGGTTCAACGGCATCTGTTCCTGTACCGGCGCAGCCTGCCCCGGTTGATGGAGATTTTCTACTGGCCCTTCATTGACCTGGTGATCTGGGGCTTCATCACGATGTACCTCATGCGCTATCAGGGGCAGTTGCCCGGCGTGGTTACGTTCTTTCTGGGTGCGCTGATTCTGTGGGATGTGCTGTTTCGCGCCCAGCAGGGCATCACGATCTCGTTTCTGGAGGAAGTCTGGGCGAGGAATCTCATGAATCTCTTCGCCAGCCCGCTGACGCCAGGCGAGTTTCTGGCTTCGACAATGGCATTGAGCGTCTTCAAGGTGTCGGCCGTGTCGTTCGTGATGGCGGCCTGCGCGCTGCTATTCTACGACTACAACGTGTTCATGATCGGGCTGGCGCTGGTCCCCTTTGTGCTGAATTTGATGATCGCAGGATGGATCATCGGCGTGCTAACGACCTCGCTCATCATGCGGTTCGGGCAGGAGGTGGAAGTATTTGCCTGGGGCATGGTCTTTCTCTTCCAGCCGATCTCCTGCGTCTTCTATCCGGTCGAGATTCTTCCAAAGTGGTTGCAGACTATTGCCTGGGGCAATCCTGCCACGCATGTGTTCGAGGGCATGCGGAGCGTGTTGACGACGTCTGTGTTTCCCGGTCTGCATCTGGCCTGGGCAACGGGGCTGAACGGGCTCTATTTGGTAATGATGGTCGGCTGGTTCCATTACACGTTCAACGTGTGCAAGGAGCGCGGCCTGCTCGTTCGGGTTGGAGAGTAGCAAGCGGTCATGAAGAAAGAAAGGTTGCTATTCGCCCGGGGGCATGGTACCGTACATTCACTTCATCGCATGGGCCTGGCGGTGACAGTCAAATCATGAGGCCCATAACCGATGTTGTGTTGTTCGGGAGTCTGATCGGAAGCCAGACCTAAGTCGCTGCAGCGTTCGCGCCTTCGGCCCGCTCCTTCCTCTTCTGCCCTCGCGGCCAAGACAATGTCACAATACTAAGGAGGACCCCAGATGGGTTCTAAGATTTATGTCGGTGGGTTGCCGTACGCGGCGACCGAACAGCAACTCAGTGATCTCTTTGCGCAGCACGGCGCAGTCGAGTCGGCGCGGGTGATCACGGATAAGTTCACGGGGCAGTCCCGTGGCTTCGGCTTCGTGGAAATGACCACGAGCGAGGATGCGCAGAAGGCCATCAGCGCCCTGAATGGGACGCAGATGGACGGGCGGACCCTGACCGTGAACGAGGCCAAGCCCATGGAGCCGCGCACTGGCGGCGGGGGCCGTGGTGGTTTCGGCGGTGGCGCCGGCCGTAGCAGCGGTGGCGCTGGCGGCGGGGGCAACCGGGGCCGCTGGTAATCCCTAGCGACAGCTGTTGAGTGAGGGGCTGCCGTCGTCAAGACGGCAGCCCCTCTTTATTTGTGCCGACTGGAAAGTCTGCCGGAAGTTGCGCTTTATAATGGCCCGTGCTAGATTTTAGCTGCCTCACCGTAAGGGCCTGTCGGTGGGGTTCATGATAACAAGGCCTGCACCGATGTTGTTTTGCCCCGGGAGTTTGATCGGAAGTCAGACCTAAGCCGCTGCAGCGTTCGCGTCTTCGGCCCGTTCCTTCCCCTACGAAATCCTCGAGTCAACAACAATATCGTAATACCAAAAAGGAGGACCCCTCATGGGTTCGAAAATTTATGTCGGTGGGTTGCCGTATTCGGCGACCGAACAGCAACTCAGTGAGCTCTTTGCGCAGCACGGCACAGTGGCCTCTGCGCGGGTGATCACGGACAAGTTCACGGGGCAGTCGCGGGGCTTCGGCTTCGTCGAAATGTCCTCAGATGATGAGGCTCAGAAGGCCATCGCAGCCCTGAATGGGCAGCCGATGGGCGGCCGCACTCTGACGGTGAACGAAGCCCGTCCGCAGGAGCCTCGTACCGGTGGTGGCGGCGGCGGCCGTGGCGGATTCGGTGGTGGCGGGGGCAACCGCGGTGGCGGTGGCGGTGGAGGCAACCGGGGCCGCTGGTAATCCCAGAGCGAAACCGACAAACGAACGGGGCTGCCGTTTTGCAACGGCAGCCCCGTTTTCTTTTCCTTAGCGTGACGCCTTCAGCCGGTCCAGTGGCACACGGTCCGGCGTTACACGCAGGGCTTTTTCTGTATCAGGGGCATAGTAGGGCGAGGTCGTGGCCATTGGAGTTTAGCCTGATGGAGGCTCTTCGCAGCGCAGGCAGGAGAGTTCGCTGGTGAGCCTCGCCCTCCGGCCTTCCTCGGTCAGCACCCACGGCCGAACGCTCATCGGCGGCTGGTGCCGAACGTGCTGCCCATGGCCGCAGGCCAGATCGGCTACCCAATCCCCGTGCGCATCCTGATGAAAGCCGACGATCTTCTGTTTCATGTTCCCATCCTATAAACGGTTTACATAGCACGTGCTGTCTCCGTCGGCAAGCGCCCTTTGTAGGTCGCGCCCCCCTAGGGTAAGATGGCGCGCACATGAGCAGTCACGCTTTTCTCCTTCAGGCTATGGCGGTCCTTGAGTGGAACCGCATCCTCGACGTGCTGGCCGGACAGGCCCGCTCTCCGATGGGCGTCGAGTGGTGCCGGACGGTGCTACTGGAAGATGATCTGGAATCTGCTCGAGACCGGTTGCGTGAAACTGCCGAGATGATGATCTTGCGGGAGGGAGGCGATCCGTTTCCGTCCCTTCCGTTTCCGGACGTCCGCGAGCCGATCGATCGTGCCGTGAAGGGTGCCCCAATGGAGACGCACGCACTGCGCGATCTTTCCACCAGCCTCGGTCTCGGCATGGACGTGATTCGTTATCTGGGTGCGCATCGCGAGGACTGTCCGGCCCTGTCGTCCGTGGCCGGGCCGCTCAAGTCCTTCTTCGATCTCCAGCGCCTGAAGGCCGCTATCGACCGGGCGGTGGACGCAGAGGGAAATGTCCGCGAGTCTGCCACGCCAGAATTGCGTCGCCTGTCCCAGCTGGCAGCGGGCCTCAAGCAGCAGATGCGCCACCGCCTCGACGCCATCCTGGCATCCAGGCGCTATGCCGAAGTCCTGCAGGAGAAATATTTTGCCCAACGCGAGGGCCGTTACGTCGTGCCGGTGAAGGACGCGATGCAAGGGAAAATTCCCGGCATCGTGCATGACGTGTCGGCCAGCGGCGCCACGGTATTTATTGAGCCGCGCGAACTCGTCGAGTTGAACAACGGGATCAAGGTTGCCGATCTGGACGTGCAGCGGGAGGTCCGGCGGATTCTCCGGGAATTGTCAGCCATGGTGGCCGGCCTGGCGGCGATCATCCTGGAGGGGCTGGCCGCGCTTGCGCGGCTCGACGGCATCGCCGCCAGGGCTTCGTTCGGCTGTCTGACCGGTGGACGGGTCGTTACGTTAAATGATCGGGGGCGGGTTATCCTCAAGCAGGCCCGTCATCCGCTGCTCGTGCTGGGGCGTGAACGCGTCGTCGCCAACGACATTCTGTTTGACGAGACGGTGCGCGTGCTGGTGATCTCCGGTCCCAATACAGGCGGCAAGACAGTCACCCTGAAAATCATCGGACTCTTTTCGCTGATGGTCCGGGCGGGGTTGCCACTGCCGTGCGGCGAAGAATCGGAGATGGCAGTGTTCCCGGACCTCTACGCCGATATCGGCGATGCGCAGGACCTGGCCAAGGATTTGTCTAGTTTTTCTGCCCACATGACCCAGATGATCCAGTTGCTCCGCCTGGCGTCCGGTGCGCGCTCCCGCGCCTTAGTGCTGCTGGACGAGCCGGTGACCTCGACCGATCCGGCCGAGGGCGCAGCGCTGGCGGAGGCGTTGTTGTTGAAGCTGGCCGACCGCGGTATGAAGGTGGTGGCCACGACCCACTACAATCAGCTCAAGATCATGGCCCAGACCGTGCCGGGCTGCGCCAATGCCAGCGTCGAGTTTGATGTCGCCACGCTCTCGCCGACCTACCGATTGATCATGGGCATGCCGGGCGGTTCGTCGGCCATCGAAATCGCCGGACGGCTCGGCATGGAGGAGGCGATTCTGGATCAAGCTGCTGGTCTGTTGAGCAAGCAGGACCGGTCGCTCGAGCAGGTGATGGGTGAGCTTCAGGAGAAGCAGCGCCGGTTGAGCGAGGACACCGCCCGGGCGGCCGAGTTGCGGGCCGAGGCAGAGCAGGCGGCCAGGGAGGCGTCCGAGATCGCAGCGCGGCTCCGAGCCTCTGAGCGTGAGGACCGCAAGGGCGCGAGGCAAAAACTGACGGACGAACTGCTGCGCACGCGGGCGCAGGTACAGGGTGTGGTTGAGGAGATCAAGCGCGAACGGACCCTGGTCAAAGCCAGGGAGGCCAAGCAGAAACTGGATGACATCAGCGCGCAGGCCCGCTCGCGTCTAGCCGAATCGGGTGGGACGGTTCCGGTCGGGCAATTGACGGCCGGCGACCGCGTTGAATTATCCCGTCTGGGGAAAACCGGGACGCTACTGGAAGCGCCGCAGGGCAAAAAACGGGTGAAGGTGTGCGTCGGCGATAGGGAGATGTCGGTGGATATTTCGGGCTTGGTCGGGCTGGCTGGACCGCATGAGCCCGCGCGTGCCGCTCCTGCCGTGACAAGTCGTCCACGTGATCAGCCTTCGCTGGCCGAATCCGAAACGGCGACAGTGCTGGATCTGCGCGGTCGCATGGCTGACGAGGCGCTGGAGATGACCGTGGCGGCGCTCGACAGGGCCACGCTGACCGGCGCGGCCCTGCTGCGGATCATTCACGGCCACGGCACGGGCAAACTGAAGGCTGTCATCCGCGAGTATGTGAAATCCTCGCCCTACGTGGCGACGTTCCGCCCCGGCGAGCGGGCCGAAGGCGGCGACGGCGTGACGGTCGTCGAATTGAAATAGGAGCGGTCACAAAGCGGCGAGCGGCAGTTGCATGCGAAACGCGGTGCTCTTGCTGAGCTGGCTGATCGGATCGCTAGGTTTGCCGTAGACGAAAAGTGATGGACGGAAACGTACTCCCGGAAAAAACTGAGTACAAGGGGGGGCGCGGGGGGTCAGGTTGTGCGGACGGACGTGTTTTTGATGGCCAGCCGGATATTCCGAAGAAACCCGGCGTGCTTGGATCGTGAGATTGGGCTTAAACGGAAAGTCGTTGAAAATTCATCTTTCTTCATCGTAGCCAGCCGCTCCAAGCGTGGCGCCAGCGTCCCCGGTGTAGGCTGGAAGGCCGGCTCGTCCGTGGGCGTCGCGTGAACGTTGTACGGACAGATATCAAGACAATCGTCGCAGCCGAAGATGCGATTGCCGAGCTTGGATGCCAGGTCGGACGGAATTTCATCGCCGGGTTTGTGTAGTTCGATCGTCAGGTAGGAAATGCAACGGCGCGCGTCAACGAGATACGGTTCCGTGATGGCGCCGGTCGGACAGGCCTTGAGGCAGAGCGTGCAGGTGCCGCAGAGATCGGTCGCCGGTTCGTCAGCATCCAAGTCCAGGGTTGTCAGCACTTCACCCAGCACGAGCCAGGAGCCGTAACGGGTGGAAACCAGATTGGAATGTTTGCCAATCCAGCCGAGGCCGGCCTGTTGCGCCCAGGCTTTTTCCATTACGGGACCGGTATCCACATACAAGCGAGTGGCGGCCTCCGGCGCCAAAGCCGTGATCCGTGCCTCCAGTTGTTCGAGCCGATCGCGCAACACCGCGTGGTAGTCCTGTCCCCAGGCATAGCGCGCGATACGGCCGTGTCCGGGCCGTTCGTCCGCTTGATGGCCGGTGTAGTAGTTCATGCCGAGGGCGATCAGCGAGCGACAGCCAGGGAGCACGTCGCGGGGATCAGCCCGGCGGGCGGGCGTCTTCTCCATCCACTGCATCGCGCCGTGATAGCCGCGGCCCAGCCAGTCGGTTAGGCGGGAGGAGAGCGTAGCGGGTAGGGCGTCGACGCGGGCGATCCCGACGGCATCGAAGCCGAGCGCATGGGCCTCCTGCTTGATTGCGTCAGCAAGTGACACGGCTATTTTCTTTGAGAACAATCAAACTTCACGATGAACTGCACCGAACAATGATCGGTCTTGCATTTGCCGCAGGTGCCGATGATGCGGGTCTTCCAGTTCGTCGCCTTATCGTCAAACTTGCAAATCGTATTCCCGCCTTTCGAAATGTTCGTCCAGGGCTTGGTCGTGCCGGGCAAGTGGGCCACGGCACAGCCGGGTGGGATGGGCACCTGACAGTTTTGCCCTGCCTCGCCCTTTCCCATGCCGAAACTACAGTTCAATTCGGTGGTCGCCGTGGAATCGGACATGGGCGGAGGGGTTGGGGAGGCCTGCGCGGATTCGGGGGTCCCGATCATTGTCATGAGCAGGAGGGTGGTCACTGCGAACGCGGCATGAGCAGTCTGAGTGTGCATGGGGCCTCCTGTGCGCGGGATTCTAGCACAGGAACTTCAGGTGCGCGAATGACGAGTGGCCATCGAATCGTTGTTATGAGTGTGGAGTTGGAGCAACATTGTGAAGGGAACCCGCTTGGAAACTCAGTTTACTCGGGAAAAGAGAATTCGGCGAGCTCGGTCTTGTCGAGGCCCTGTTTAACGAGCGCATCAAGATCGAACCCGCGTTCGGCCTTGCGGACATAGACGAGGCTCGACCGGGTGCTGGGATGCGGCGGGACGAACAGCCGGCAGCAGTCTTGATCCGGCTCAATGGAAATGTCGAAGGTGCCGATGCGCTGCGCCTGGTCGGTGATTTCGCTCTTGTCCATGCCGATCAGTGGACGCAAAATCGGCAACTGGGCGGCCTCTTCCACAACGCTGAGATTCTCCGGCGTCTGCGAGGCCACTTGGCCGAGGCTATCGCCGGTGACGAGCGCCCAGCACTTATCGCGCTGAGCAAATTCCTGGGCGATGCGGATCATCAGGCGGCGGTAGAGCACGACGCGCAGCGGCGCCGGCGCAGTGGCCACGATCTGCTGTTGAATTTCGCCGAAGGGTACAAGATAGAGCCGTGAGTACAATTGATAGCGGGTAAGAACCTGGACAATCTCACGAACCTTTTCCTCCGATGCCCGGCTGACGAAGGGCCGGCCGTGAAAATGGACGAAGGTGGCTTTGCAGCCGCGATGCAGCATGCGATGGGCGGCCACGGGCGAATCAATGCCGCCTGAAATCAAACAGGCCACCTTGCCGCTCACGCCGGTCGGCATGCCACCGGAGCCCTGTTCCTTTTGTACCGAGAGATAGGTCTGCCGCGCCAGCATTTCGATGTGAATGCTCAGGTCCGGCTCGGACAGATTGACCTTCTTGCCGGTGAGGGCGCAGACATGCGCGCCGATGGCCCGCTCGACATCCATTGAAGTGAGCCGAAACCGCTTGTCCGCGCGTTTAGTAGATATGCGGAAGGTGGAGAAGGGCAAGCCTTGCACGGCCTGCCCCGCGAGTTTTTTCAATTCGTCCAAGTCAGGATGCGTCAGGTCGAGCGGCGTCCCGTGGTTGAGCGAAAAGTTGGCGATGCCGAATACGCGCGCCAAGCGTTCTTTAATGGGCTCCCAGAGCGCGTCGTCCTTGAGAACAATGCGAATCCGGCCCTGCAACGGCTCTGTCCTGACGACACCGAGACCCTTAAGCACCGTGCGGATGTGCCGGACGAGCTTGCCCACGAAGAAGGGGCGGTTGCGGCCTTTGAGGGCCAATTCGTGATAATGGACGAGAACGCAGCGCATGGGCTTCGCAGGTGAAGGCTCAGGTTGAGGTGGGAGAGGTGCGTGGTCGCGTAACCGTAGCCTCAAGCGCAACCTTGGTTTTCAAGATATCGCTCGGCGTCAATTGCCGCCATGCAGCCGGAGCCAGCGGCGGTCACAGCCTGTCGGTATTTCGCGTCCTGCACGTCGCCCGCGGCAAAGACACCCGGCACGCTCGTCGCGGTGCCGTTGTTCGTCAGGATATAGCCTTTCGCGTCTAGGTCGAGCTGTCCCTTGAAAAGATCCGTGTTCGGTTTGTGGCCAATGGCCATGAAGACACCCGCGCAGGGCAGTTCTGACGTTTTCCCTGTCACATGATTCTTCAGCTTCACGCCGGTCACGACCTGATCGCCTAAGATATCTTCCACAGATGAATTCCAGACAAAGGAGATTTTTTCGTTCTTCATGGCACGGTCCTGCATGATCTTGGAGGAGCGCAGTTTGTCCCGCCGGTGCACGACGTGGACGCGCGAGGCGAACTTGGTCAGAAACATGGATTCCTCCATCGCGCTGTCGCCGCCGCCGACTACGACCAGGGCCTTGTTTTTAAAGAAAAATCCGTCGCAGGTAGCGCAGGCCGAAACGCCGTGCCCGAGTAGCCGCCGCTCATTGGGAAGGCCGAGATATTGCGCCGAGGCCCCGGTGGCGATGATGAGGGCTGCGGCCTCAATCGGCGCCTCGCCTTCGAGGGTAATGGTGAACGGCTGTTTCTTGAGGTCCACGTTCGTCACATCGCCCTGGAAAAACGTCGCGCCGAACCGTTCTGCCTGCGCGCGCATCTCCTTCATTAGGTCGGGCCCCATGATGGCGTGGGAGAAGCCCGGATAGTTCTCGACTTCGGTCGTGGTTGTGAGTTGTCCGCCAGCTTGTAGGCCCTCGATGACGAGCGGGGACAGGTTGGCCCGTGCCGCGTAAATGGCGGCGGTGAGGCCGGCCGGCCCCGATCCGATGATGACGACGTGGCGCATGGGAGTAACTCTAACACAGGCTGTCATATGGAAAAAGAGAGGTGTACGGAGATAGTAGGAGGTTCAAAAAGGCTGACCGGCGCGGCCGCAGTCAGCGAGGGCCCGCGGCGTACGTATTCAGTGCAGTGCGGTTCCGAGCGACGCGAGACTAAAGGCGGCAGTTTTTGCCAGCATCCTGACTAGGCGAGCCGCTTCAGTTCAGCGTAGATCCGCTGCACTTCGTGCTTCGTCTGCTCATAGGACAGCGTACCGTTAATGACGTAGTCGGCTAGCTCGATTTTCTTTTTGAGCGGCATCTGGCTCTTGATGCGGCGGAGGGCTTCCGTTTTGGAGAGGTGATTGCGATTCTGGAGACGCGTGATCTGGGTCTGTTCATCGGCTGAGACGACGAGAATCTTGTTCATCCGTTTGTGTGCGCCAGCTTCGATCAGGACCGGGGCATCATAGATGACGACGGCTTGAGGTTCCTGCTCGGCGACCGCGCGGGTCATCCTGGCCTGTTCTCGGGCGACGCGCGGATGAACGATGGCACTTAGTTTTTTGAGCTTGGCTGGACTGGCGAAGACGATCTTGCCGAGCGACTCCCGTTTTAATGTGCCATCGGGGGAGAGAATTTTCTTTCCAAAAGCCGTGACGACGGCTTTGAAGGCCGGCTTGCCTGGCTCGACGACCATGCGGGCGAGACTGTCCGCATCAATCAGGATCGCACCGCAGTCCTGGAAGAGGCGCGCGACGCTGCTCTTACCGCAGGCGACTCCGCCGGTGAGTCCGACTAGAATCATGCCGCAGCATAGCACGGATTTGGCGTGGAGCGCGGATCGTTCCTTGCAAATAACGATTTACGTGTAATGGATAACGTCTCCCACGCTTGACTTCCTTTGCCGCGCGCCTGTATCACCCTCACATGTTCTTCGTGCGACTTGTAATTATTGCGGTGTCCTGTTTCTGGCTCACGGCCTGCGCGGACAAGCCGTCGGTGCCGCCGCTCGCCCACGCTCCCGCGCTGGTCATCGACGGTGCACGTACGCTCGTCGTGGCGCTGGACGGCAGTGGACAATACACCTCCATCCAGGAGGCGATCGATGCAGCGACAAAAGGCGATATTGTACGCATTAAGGCTGGCGCCTATCCGGAAAACGTGACCATCCACAGTAAGGATCGCGTGCGCATCGTTGGCGATGGCGTGGACAAGGTGCAGATTCTTGGGCGCGACCTTGTTGGTTCGCTCCACATCGGCAAGTGGCCTTACGGCGCGACCAACATCGAAATCAGCGGCCTCACCATTCAGGAGCACGGTGGTTTGGCCATGGGCATCTTCAACGGCAAAGGCATTCTGCTGCGCCAAGTGGTGATCAACGGTAAGCTGTTCGGGCAACAGGTTGCAGGCGTGCACATCGAGCGCTGCACGCTGGGCGGCAGTGAAACGACGGGCGTGCAGTTCGCCGATTCGCAGGCAGTATTGACGGAGAATCTGATCCACGACAACGACCATGGCGTGACGGTCGGCGGGAAGTCCGACGTACGGTTGGAACGTAACGTCATCACAGGCAGTCTGTTTGAAGGCGTAGTGGTGACGGATCAGGCGCGCGCAGTGCTGGTCGGTAACACGATCGCCAAAAACGGGGGCGGGGCGGCTTTTTTGGACAGATCGAGCGGGGAGGCGTCCGGGAACATCGTTGGATTAAACGCCACGGGCGTGGCGGTAGCGCCGGCCAGCACCGTTACGCTCTCGTACAATGCCTTTTTCAACAGCCAGAACGATTATTTGCGATCGGGTCCGCCGCCTGTGCCGGCACCGGACCTCAAGTCGCCCTCCGACCTTCGCGAGGATCCTCGTTTTGTGAACCCCAGCAACGGCGATTTCCGTCTTCGCGCTGACAGTCCACTTCTGAAAATCGGGTCTTTCGCCTATCTCGGAGCGTTGCCCCCCCTCACTGGCACGCAATAAATTCGCGTAGTATGATGAAGGTAGCCGAGAGTTGATCAATGGCTGCCTTTAGATCGGAAAATGAAAGGGCGATTTTGAGAGCGCTGCCCGCGCTCGAGGATTTGGAAGCGGGTAAGCCGGTCGGCGCTGTCGTGCCCATGTCCCCCAAAGTGCAACGCCTTCTGCGCGACAAGATCGAAATCATCGAATATCTGCTCAACCGGGAAGAGATCCCCCTGAACTGACCCGTCGGGTTTTTCCGCTACAAAAGCTGAACAATTACAGGTTTTCCGCCAGCATGCTCCCCCCAGTGGGATAGCGGTCATCCAAAAACTGATGGGGGGAGAGGGGGCCTAAGGCAACGCAGCCGATCGTGACCTGCCCCTTTAAGCCGGTCCAGGGCCTATAATAGCCCTGATGTCGAATTTTGAATTGAGCGTTGAAAATTTAACATTCAGCGCTGTTGTATTATGAAACTTGATCAAGGCACCTGCCAAAACTTTGAGCAAGCACTGAGTCTTGAATGGCTGGAGACGAACGGGCGAGGCGGGTTTGCGTCCGGAACGGTGGCCGGCCCCAACACCCGTCGCTACCACGCGCTTTTATTGGTCGCGCGCAACCCGCCGGTGGACCGGGTCGTCCTCGTCAATCATCTCGAAGAGCAGTTCTTAATCGGCAAAGAGACGCACGCGCTCTCGACCAATTGCTATCCCGGCGCGGTCCATCCGGGCGGGTACCGGCGCTGCATCGGTTTTTCGCTCGCCCCCTGGCCGACCTGGACCTATGACGTCGGCGCTGGACAAATCGTGCGCGAAATCTTTTGCCCGCATGGCCGCGACCTGGTCGTCGTGCGCTGGCAGCTGGTGGGGGCGCACGGCTGCACCGCCGCGCTCATGGTGCGTCCCATGCTGTCGGGTCGCGACTACCACAGCACGCACCACGAGAATCAAAGCCTCTGGCCGGGGGTGTGTGGCACCAATCCGATCCTGTGGCAGCCCTATGACGGCGTGCCGGCGATCCGGGCCTTCTTCAGCGGAACCTATTGCCACGCGCCTGCTTGGCACCGCCGCGTCCAACTGCCGATCGAGCAGGAGCGTGGACTAGACGGTGAGGAAGACTGGTGGTCGCCCGGTGAGTTCACAATGGAACTGATGCCAGGTCATCCGGTCGGGCTCGTGCTGACGACAGAACTGCTTGAAGCGGTCGAGCCGGAAACCCTCATGCATGAGGAACGTCGCCGCCGCAGGCAGCGGGCCGAGACCATGCAGGATCACGATCCTTTAACCCGCGCGCTCTGGACCGCAGCCGACGCCTTTCTCTCAGACCGCGGCCGGCAGAAAACCGTCATCGCCGGCTATCCCTGGTTCACCGATTGGGGGCGGGACACATTCATCTCGCTACCGGGCCTGTGCCTCGTCACCAGGCGCTATGACGTCGCGCGGCAGATTATCACGGCCTTTGCCGCGCATATCTCGCAGGGGATGATCCCCAACCGCTTTCCCGATGTGGGCGAGACGCCGGAGTACAACACGATTGACGCCTCGCTCTGGTTTGTCCATGCCGTCGGCCGGTATCTCGACGCCACAACGGATCATGCCACGGCGCGTGACGTCGTCTGGCCCGCCGTGCGGGCCATTCTCGACGGCTACCGACAGGGCACACGCTATAACATTCGAATGGATGAAGACGGGCTGATCACCGGCGGCGCACCAACGGTGCAGCTCACCTGGATGGACGCTAAGGTGGGCGACTGGGTGGTCACGCCGCGCTGCGGCAAGCCGGTGGAGATTCAGGCCCTCTGGGTGCGCGCGTTAATGGTCGGGAAGGAATTGGCGGAGAAATTCGGCGATACGCTATTTGCCAAGCGGTGTGACGAAGACCGCATCAAGGCTATCAAATCGTTCCGCGCGCGGTTCTGGTACGAGCCGGGCGGCTATCTCTACGATGTGGTTGACGGGGAGGGCGGCGATGATGCCTCACTGCGGCCCAATCAAATCTACGCCGTGTGCTTGCCTGGGGAGCTGCTCGAGACAAAACAGGCGAAGCGCGTTGTGGAGGTTGTGCAGGAACATCTGCTTACGCCGGTCGGCTTGCGCACGCTCGCGCCGAGCGATCCGCGCTACTGTGCTCGCTACGAGGGCACCGTGCACAGCCGCGACGGGGCCTACCATCAGGGCACGGTCTGGCCATTTCTGTTGGGAGTGTTCATAACGGCGTGGGTCCGGGTGCAGGGCGGTACGCCGGAGGCTAGGCAGCAGGCGCGGGGATTGTTGAGCGGGCTCGAGCAGCATCTAAACGAAGCCGGCCTCGGACAGGTGTCGGAGACTTTCGATGCCGATTCGCCACACTTGCCGCGCGGCTGTTTCGCACAGGCCTGGTCGGTGGCCGAGCCCCTGCGCGCGCTCATCGAAGACCTCACCGTATCTCAGTCGGGTGGGGAGCTCCCCGCGCATGGCGAGCGGGTACTCAATAAATGAGGGAACCACGCACCTCACGAACATCAGGACGCGGCTGCCTCATGCTGACTAACCCGGGCATGTAACGAATCCTTCACCGCCGAGAGCGCAACACCCCAGTCTTTGCGCTGATCTTGCCGGACTAGTCTTGCGGTTGGATGCCAAGGTGCCGGCCCCTCCCACGACTCCCTCGGAGAGTTTCCAAGCCAGAGTTGACACCTCAATGCGAGGCCGCCATGATGCTTTTCATGTCTTCACCTGCATCAATGCAAGCGCCGGCCCCGCCTGTGGCGGGCCGCGGCAAGCTGATCGTCGCGGTGCTTTTCATTGCTGCCATCGGGGCCTTCTTTTATTTTGATCTTGGCACCTACCTCTCGCTTGATGCGCTGAAAGCTAACCGCGACGCACTGCGGGGCTTCACGGACGCGAATTACACCACTTCCGTTATTATCTTTATCGTCAGCTACTGCGTCTTCGTGGCCTTTTCGCTTCCGGGCGCGGTGTTCTTCACACTGGCCGGGGGGTTTCTGTTTGGCAGCGTAGTCGGCACGCTCTACGTGAACCTGGGGGCGACCTCCGGCTCGACGCTGGCGTTTCTCGCCGGGCGCTATCTGCTGCGGGACTGGGTGGAGGCGAAGTTCGGTAGCCGTTTGGAACCGTTTCAAGAGGGCTTCGCGAAAAACGGTTTCAACTATCTGTTGACGATCCGACTGATTCCGATCTTCCCGTTATTCATCGTCAATCTGCTCTGCGGGCTGACCCGTGTGTCGCCGGGCACCTACGTGGTGGCGACGGCCCTCGGGATCATCCCCGCCAGCTTCATCTATGCTTACGCGGGGCAGCAGTTGGGGGCGATCAATTCGCTTAAGGAAATTGCCTCGCCGAACGTGTTGATGGCCTTAATGCTACTGGGCCTGTTGGCGCTTGCGCCGATCGCGTATAAAAAGTACACCGCGAAGAAATCAGCGGCGTAATACAGTAAGGAGCGTTCATGTCGACTGGGCCGGTGACGGTTCTTCCCAACGACGAGCATAACCAGAAGCTGGTGGCCAACGTCCATCCGCCGACCTGGGTCAACCCTGATCCAAGCGGGCGGTACAACATGGTGGTGATTGGCGCGGGGGCGGCGGGACTGATTACGGCCGTGGTATCGGCGAGTCTTGGCGCGAAAGTCGCGCTGATCGAGAAACACCTGATGGGCGGCGACTGCTTGAACGTGGGCTGCGTGCCTTCCAAGGGCATGATCCGGGCCGCGCGCGCCTGGGCGGACATCAAGCGTGCGGAGGAGTTCGGTGTGCACGTGCCGGCCGGCGTGCAGTACGACTTTGCGGCGGTGATGGAACGGATGCGTAAACTGCGCGCGCGAATCAGTCATATGGATTCGGCACACCGGTACAAGAGCCTCGGGGTGGACGTCTATATTGGCAGTGCGAGGTTTGCCGATGCGGAGACGATCACGGTGGAAGGCCACGCGGGTCAGCAGAAGTTGAAATTCACCAAGGCTGCCATTTGTACGGGCGCCCGCGCTGTCACGCCACTTACGCCGGGATTGAAGGAAGCTGGTTATCTGACGAACGAGACGATCTTCACACTGACGGAGCTGCCGCGCAAGGTGGGCGTGATCGGTGCGGGGCCGGTCGGCTGCGAACTGGCGCAGGCCTTCGCGCGGTTTGGCAGCGAGGTCTACCTCGTCGAGGCCACGCACGGCATCATGCCGAACGAGGACCGCGACGCGGCCGAGATTGTCCTGAAGTCCATGCAGCGCGACGGCGTGCAGCTGCTTTGCTGTGGACGGGAATTGAACATTGAGAAGACGGCCACCGGCAAGCGGATGACGGTGAACTCCCACGCCAAGCAGTATGACGTAATGGTAGATGAGATTCTGATCGGGGTCGGTCGGATGCCGAACGTGGAGGGGCTGAATTTGGAAAGCGTGGGTGTGGCCTACGACACGCAGGGCGTCAAAGTAAACGCGCATCTCCAGACGACGAATCCGCGCATCTATGCGGCGGGCGACATCTGCTCGAAGTACAAGTTTACACATGCAGCGGACGCGATGGCACAGATCGTGATTCAGAACGCGCTGTTTCCCCATCCCTTCGGGCTGGGCAGGGCCAGCGTGGAAGATCTGATCATGCCCTGGGCGACCTTCACGGAGCCGGAGATCGCGCACGTGGGAATGCACGAAAAAGACGCGACAGAACGGGGCCTCCAGGTTGAGACCTATACGTTAAAATTGGACGCGATTGACCGTGCGATTTTGGACGGCGAGGAGGAGGGCTTTGCCCGCGTGCACATCCAGAAAGGCACGGACAAGGTGTTGGGCGCGACGATCGTCGCGGCGCACGCGGGCGACATGATCGGTGAATTTTCGGTGCTGATGAAGGCAGGCGCTGGCGCCGGGACGCTCGCGGCGACCATTCATCCCTACCCGACGCAGGCGGAAGTCAACCAGCACGTCATCAACCTGTGGCGCAAGGCTCATTTTACAGACCGCACGAAGAAGATCCTGAAATGGCTCTTCTCGATCATGCGCTAGGGGCCGTGTGGGCGGCTCTTTTCTTCATCGGCAGCACAGTGCTGTTGCCGGCCGTCGTGGCGGCGCAGTCGAATGCCGTTCTCGAAGTCGGAAAATTTTCGGCCGTGAAAGTGGGCGCCGACCTACCGGACGGCTGGAAACCCCTGACGTTCCCCAAAGTCCCCGTCCATACGACTTATGCCTTCGTCAAAGATGGCGACACGGTTGTAGTTAAGGCGACTAGTAAGGAATCGGCCTCCGGACTGACAAAGGTCGTGAGGATCGACCCAAAGGAATACCCGATCGTTCGCTGGCGCTGGAAGGTGGACAATATCCTGAAGGCAAGCGACGTGAGGACGAAGCAGGGAGACGACTACCCGGCGCGGCTGTACATCACCTTCAAATACGATCCGGACAAAGTGAGCTTCGTTAAAAAGGCCAAGTACCGGGTGGGCAAGCTGATCTTTGGGGACATTCCGATTGCGGCGATTAATTACATCTGGGATGCGACGGCGCCGCAGGGCCTGTTCATCGAGAACGCCTACACGGACTTCGCGCAGATGGTCGTGGTGGAGAGCGGGGCGCATGGCGTAGGGATGTGGAAGGACGAGGAGCGGAACATCTATGAGGATTACAAGAAGGCGTTCAACGGCGAACCGCTGCTAATCAATGGTGTGGCGATCATGAGCGACACGGACAATACGAAGGAATCGGCGGTGGCCTATTACGGGGATATCATTTTTCTAAAGGCAAAGTAAGAAGGTTGAGGATCAGGTTGAGGCTCGGAAGGACACCATGAAAGAGCACACCTGGAACATGTTTGACTTTAGCCCTGACCTGTCCCCTCTCCGATGTCCGCGTGGGCGTGCAGGCGTGGCACAACAAGTACCGGGGGCCCTTTTTAAACCAGGCCAGCGATGGCATGAGGCGCGCTGGTCACAATCGAACGCTGGTGCCATCACTACGCGACGTAGCGCCTACACAGCTCACTGGAATATCGGCCCTCAGACCCGGAGACGATCACCCCGCAGCCGGTGTGCGCATGACTCTAGGACAGTGGCCTAACATTTGGGGGGGGGCAGCAAGCCCTTTGGTATTACCTTGAGATCGTGCTCCTGTTACAATTAGGCCATGCCGACCACCACACGTCCTGCTGCTAGCGCACCGGTTTGGCCGATGCCGGCCACCCTCGGGGATCGGATGATCTCACAAATGTCGGCACGCGGGTTCATCCTGCTGCAAACGGCCGGCCGTCTGGCCGATGAGATGGGGCTGCCTGCCTACGCGGTGGGCGGCTTCGTGCGCGATCTTTTGATGAGCAAGACATCGGCGGACATTGACGTCGTTGTTGAGGGGGACGGGATTGCTTTTGCCAAACTCGTGGGGCGCGAACTAGATGGCACCGTGCAGGCCCATCACGCCTTCGGCACCGCGACAATCACGTTGCCGGACGAGCTGACGCTGGATGTGGCCACAGCCCGCAGCGAAACCTATGCTCAGCCGGCGGCCCTGCCCCAAGTCGTGTCCGGTTCGATCATGCAGGATCTCTTTCGACGCGACTTCACGGTCAATGCCATGGCCATCCGGCTCAACGCGCGTCGATTCGGTGAGCTAGTCGATCTCTTCGGCGGGCAGCGGGATGTGCAAGCCAGACGGTTGCGGACCCTGCATGCGAAAAGTTTCTTGGACGATCCGACGAGGATTTTTCGCGCCGTCCGTTTGGAAGCGCGGCTGGGTTTTCGGATGGACGGGGAAACATTGCGCCACTGCGTGGAAGCCGGGCGGCAGGACCTGCCCGGGCACCTGTCCGGTCAACGGCTGTGCAACGAACTGCGTCTCATCCTGTTGGAGGCGCAGCCGGAGAAGGCTCTGGCAAGGCTGGGCGTGCTGAAGCTGCTGCGGTTCGTCCATCCAAAATTGATCTGGACATCGGGCATGGCGCGGCGGTTTGAGATGGTGCGCGCGGCAGTCGACCGGTGCCGTAAAATGGAGACGGGCGGGCCGCACAATCTCTGGCTGGTCTATTTCATGGCGCTGGTCGAGGGGCTGACTCCCAACGCCGTGCAGGACATGATGCAGCGACTGGCGCTGCCAGCACGTGACGTGGGACAGGTCATGGCCGGCCACGGCAGAGCGGCTACGATTCTGCGCGGGTTGGCAAAACGGCCTGCGCCCAAACCGAGCGCAATCTATCGAGCGCTGGATGGTCTGGCGGATGAGACGGTGTGTCTTCTAATCGCCAGGGCGTCATCCGAGGCCGTTCGGAAGCGGCTGCTGGACTATCGCTCCCAGTATCGTGATGTCAAGCTGTCCGTGACAGGCGCCGATCTCAAGGCGCTGGGGCTCACGCCCGGACCGGCCTATAAAAAGATTCTGACTCGTTTGCTGGATGCCCGCCTGGACGGGGTCGTGCGAAGCAAAGCCGACGAATTGAAGCTGGTAGCGAAACTCGCCCGGCTGTAATTATTCTTTGCCCAACGGAAGGACGCTGGTCGAGACTTCGCCCGGCAGAAGGAATGTGAGCGCCACGGGCGCGTTCATGTCCGGCTGGGCGACGGCGAACACGAGGCAGGTTTGCGGTACTGGATCTGGCGGGAAGGCCAGTAGCGCCGGAAATTCGATCAGTGGACTAGCCGTGGGTGTGACCGCCAGACGAATCCGAAAAGCCGCGAGGACGTCGCGCACGCGGCCCTCAAATTCCGCCTCAGGCACCTTGTGGGCGGCCGTGATGCCGAGCTCCCACAGGGGCCGCGAAAAGCCGACCGGGAGTTTCAATCCCAGCTTGTGCGCGATCGGAGTAACATCAATTAGTGCGCCGGCTCGCAACGCGTCTTCACGCGAGAGGATCTTCAACGCGGGCGGGTCGTCAGAAACCGTTACATCGGTGGAGTCCAATTCCGCAGCCGACTGTTTAGCTTGTGACGGCGCGGGTGCCACATCCGCTGATGTACTGTCAGGCGTAACAGGCTCCGGAATGGGAAGGCCTCGGGCCGCTAGAATGCCTTCATAAACCGTTCGGGCGGAATTTGACCAAGATGGATCAAGGGGGCGGCCAGCAAATGCGGCTTCGGCCGCTTTGTGTTCGTCAAAACTAAGGTTTTTGGGGGCATTGTTTTGCGACATGCAACTTAAATAAGCTTGAAACGGGCCAAGTCAACCCCTCCAAGGGGTCTCCCGTTGCATCGCATCGCGGGTCACGGTAGGATGCGCGCCCAACTGAGAGCCTAAACCATGGCGGATTCCTCCAAGGGACTCTACGAGCACCTCTACGACCGGTTCTTTCGCAACCGCGAAGGGGCACAAGGCTACGACTTTCAGCACCAGTCGGCCGGCAACGTACCGCCCCCGCCCATGACCTTCTCAAAGCAACTCCGCTGGTGGACGCTGGATCGGTGGAAGCGCCGCCAGGCGCTTCGCGAGGCGCGCGATCGCCGTGTCCAGGACATCGTGCAGATCACGTCTCCGAACAAGCCTTTCTCCAAATAAGACATGAGTCGCTACTGACTGCTGGTGGTTGCGTGCGCTCTGCTGCTCGAGGCGGGTGTCATCCTCGCCGTTAGCTGCGGGGGGACGGTCTGTCTGGACGTTTTGCTTCTGGCCGTCAAAGGTGCCACCAGGGGATCGCGGATGCGTCCGTGCCGCCCTCAGTGGATGGCGCGGCGATCACCGCCGTGGCGGTGGCAAGTAATGAGGACGTGAGGGCGCCGTCGAGCACGATCTGGGCTTGCGCGGAGCCGCCCGCCCAGATTATCAGAAGGCTTACGAAAAAGAGGGCGCGCAGTCGTGCGGCCGCTAAGATCATACCTGAGTCGTAAGTGGCCGGACGGGGACTGTCACGAAACCGCTGTGCTAAGATGCCAAAGTGACTAGCAGACGTCCTTTTAAACTCGAAGCGCCGTTCAAGCCCTGTGGTGACCAGGGACAGGCAATCGCGAAGCTGACGGGCGGGATCGAAGCTGGTACGAAGCACCAGGTCTTGTTGGGCGTCACCGGTTCCGGCAAGACCTTTACGATGGCTAATCTGATCGAGCGGGTGCAGAAGCCGACGCTCGTGTTGGTCCACAACAAGACACTGGCCGGGCAGCTCTATCAGGAGTTTCGGCAGTTTTTCCCGCACAACGCAGTCGAATACTTCATCAGCTACTACGACTACTATCAGCCGGAAGCCTACATTCCCTCGACAGACACCTACATCGCTAAGGATTCGTCGATCAACGATGCGATCGATCAAATGCGGCACTCGGCCACGCGTGCGCTGCTGGAGCGCAACGACGTGGTGATCGTCTCCTCAGTCTCCTGCATCTACGGCCTCGGTTCGCCGGAGGTGTACCACGACATGCTGCTGCATCTGGAGGAGGGCAGGAACATCCGTCGCGAGCAGATTCTGGAGAAGCTGGTGGCGATCCAGTACGAGCGCAATGACGTGGATTTCCACCGCGGGACGTTCCGCGTGCGAGGCGACGTCATCGAAATTTTTCCGGCGTCGTCTGAGGCTAATTCAGTGCGTGTTGAGCTGTTTGGCGACACGGTGGAGGCGATCCACGAAATCGATCCGCTGACAGGGCAATCGCTCCAGCGGCTGCCCAAGGTGCCCATCTATCCCAACACGCACTATCTCATCGCACCGGACCGTTACGAGCGGGCGCTGGATGGCATCGAAAAGGAAATGGCAGAGCGGCTGGCCGAATTGAAGCGAGAGCGCAAGCTGGTCGAAATGCAGCGTCTCGAGCAGCGCACGCGGTTTGACGTCGAGATGGTCCGGGCGATGGGCTACTGCCATGGCATCGAGAATTACTCACGTCACCTCAGCGGGCGCGCGCCGGGCGAGCCCCCGCCGACCCTGATTGATTATTTTCCAAAGGACTTTTTGCTCGTCGTGGACGAGTCGCACGCGACTATCCCGCAGGTTGGCGGCATGTATGAGGGGGACTATTCACGGAAGAAGACACTTGTGGAATTCGGGTTCCGCCTGCCATCAGCTGTGGACAACCGTCCGTTGAAGTTTCACGAGTTTGAGAAATGTCTTAATCAGGTCGTCTACGTCTCGGCGACGCCCGGGCCCTACGAATTGGAGCAGGCGAAGGGAAAGGTGGTCCAGCAGATCATCCGGCCGACCGGCCTGATGGATCCCGATATTGTGGTGCGACCCGCGAAAGGGCAGGTGGACGATCTGCTCGGCGAGGTACGCGCAGAGGCTGCGCGGGGCCATCGCGTCCTGGTCACAACGCTTACCAAGCGCATGGCGGAAGACCTGACCGAGTACTACCACGACCTTGGCATCAGGGTACGGTATCTTCATTCGGACATCAAAACGCTCGAACGGGCGGAGATTATCCGCGCCCTGCGCACGGGGGCATTCGATGTGCTGGTCGGGATCAATCTGTTACGCGAGGGCCTCGACCTGCCCGAGGTGAGCCTCGTGGCTATTCTAGATGCGGACAAGGAGGGCTATCTACGATCGCACCGGTCACTGATTCAGACCGCAGGACGTGCGGCACGGAACAGTGCCGGACGGGTCATTTTTTATGGAGATACGGTGACTGCGTCCATGAAGCAGGCGATGGAGGAAACCGCGCGCCGTCGGCGAATTCAGGAGGAATACAACCGCAAGCACAACATCACGCCGGAGAGCGTCCGGAAACTCATTCCAGAGCTTGAATACCAGACGGCCCAGGCGGACTACCATGATTTTCCGCTGGCGGCAGAGCCCATGGCTGATTCTGGGAAGCCGGGTAATGTCCAGCTGGCGATCCAGCGGCTTGAAGCCGAGATGAAAACAGCGGCAAAGAATCTGGAATTCGAACGGGCGGCGGAATTACGGGATCGGATTCGTGCCTTGAAGAAGCAGGACCTTGATCTTAAAGAAGTTGGGTAATCTCGTTCAGATTTGTTTATAGAGGTAGACGCCCAGGAACATGCCGAGGAAGGTCAGCAGGTTCATTTTGAGCGTAAAGCCGGCGGTGATTTTTAGTAAAATAAAATTGATGACGAGGGGCGGATCAACACCAGGTGTCAGGGCAGTTGTGAAGATCCGCTGAATTGTGCCTTCCTGCGGGGCCATCACCCGAAGAATCTCTCCAAGAATGCCTCCCAGCAATCCCCCGATGAGGATAAAGAGCAGCAGCATCCAGGGCGATTTTCTCATGAGCTCTGTCCGTAGCCTGTCCAGTTGCCAATACAATCCGAACCGCGCGACACGATAGCGAAAAGGCCCTTCGGAAGTCAAGAAAATGCTCCCGCCATTGAAGGCGTTCTTTGCTAAAATAATGAGCTTGACAAGAAATGGCTCGCCGCATATAATTCGGCGTTTCTAAAAATAAATTTTGGATCATCCTGGCTAAGCCGCCTGTTTTCTGGTTGGCGGAAGATCGGTGTGTTGCCTGTGGGGTGGTCTGTTTTTGTTTCTGAGTCAATGCGGTTGCGTCTGAGAAATGTGGCGGAGGCGTGAATCAGCGGGCAGGTACCCAAGTGGCCAACGGGGGCAGACTGTAAATCTGCTGGCTTATGTCTTCCAAGGTTCGAATCCTTGCCTGCCCACCACGCCCCAGCTTGACGCCTAGAGTTTGCAGCGGAAAGCACAAGGGCGGGCGTAGCTCAGTGGTAGAGTTCCAGCCTTCCAAGCTGGCTGTCGTGGGTTCAAATCCCATCGCCCGCTCCAACTTGGAAGACGCGAAGCGGAAATTAGTGGCGCGCGTTCGCGTATGACGGTGTGTGAGGCGGTGGCCCACGTAGCTCAGTTGGCAGAGCACGTCCTTGGTAAGGACGAGGTCACGCGTTCGATCCGCGTCGTGGGCTCCATGCCAAGCTTCGCTCGAGCCTCTGGCTAAGTTGGGCTGTATCGTGATTAAGCCAGCGGAAGACGCCCTCAAGTGTTTTGAGGGTTGAGTGGAAGATGGTGCTGCCGGCGAAGAACCTGAATTTGGATTGCAGCTAATTTTTTTTGGGGTGAGTCACGAAGGAGCGTGAGTTATGGCGAAGGGCAAGTTTGAGCGGCGGAAGCCGCACGTGAACATCGGGACGATCGGGCACGTGGACCACGGCAAGACGACGTTGACCAGTGCGTTGACGAAGATCTGCTCGGACAAGGGCATGGCGACCTTCGTGAGCTACGATCAGGTGGCCAAGGCGAGCGAGAGCCAGGGCCGGCGCGATGCGACGAAGATCATGACGATTGCCATCAGCCACGTGGAGTACGAGACCGACAAGCGGCACTATGCCCACGTGGACTGCCCGGGGCACGCCGACTACGTCAAGAACATGATCACCGGGGCGGCCCAGATGGACGGGGCGATTCTCGTGGTCAGCGCGGCCGATGGGCCCATGCCCCAGACCCGCGAGCACATTCTGTTGGCCCGCCAGGTGGGCGTCCCCTACATTGTCGTGTTCCTCAACAAGGCCGACAAGGTGGACGACAAGGAGCTTCTGGAGCTGGTCGAACTGGAGGTCCGCGAACTGCTTACCAAGTACGGGTTCCCGGGGGACAAGACTCCTATCATCACGGGCTCGGCCACCAAGGCCATGGAGGGCGATCAGGGCCCCTTGGGCGTGCCTGCCATCCTGAAACTCCTGGAGTCAATCGATACCTACATCCCGACCCCCCAGCGGGCGGTCGACAAGCCCTTCCTGATGCCCATCGAAGACGTCTTTACGATCAGCGGCCGCGGCACCGTGGTAACGGGGCGCTGCGAGCGGGGCATTGTCAAGGTGGGCGACGAAATCGAGATCGTGGGGTTCCGGGCCACCCAGACCACGGTGGTGACCGGCGTGGAGATGTTCCGCAAGGTGCTCGACGAGGGGCAGGCCGGTGACAACATCGGCGTGCTGCTCCGGGGCACCAAGAAGGAAGACGTGGAGCGAGGCATGGTGCTGGCCAAGCCCAAGAGCATCACCCCACATACGAAGTTCAAGGCCGAGATCTACGTACTCACCAAGGAAGAGGGCGGCCGTCATACCCCCTTCTTCAAGGGCTACCGGCCGCAGTTCTACTTCCGGACAACCGACGTCACGGGCGTCGTGGAGCTCAACCCGGGGGTGGAGATGGTCATGCCGGGGGATAACGTGACGGTGACGGGCGAGCTCATCAGCCCGGTGGCCATGGATCAGGGGCTACGCTTCGCAGTGCGCGAGGGCGGCAAGACCGTCGGCTCCGGCGTCGTTACAGAAATCCTGGCCTAAGACGAACCTTCGAACGAAGCGAGGCATTAGCCGATGCGGGACATCATTTCCATGGCGTGTACGATCTGCAAGCAGCGGAACTACTCGACCATGAAGAACAAGAAAAACGACCCAGACCGGATCGAGCGCAATAAGTATTGCCGGTTTTGCCGAAAGCACCAGCCCCATAAGGAAGTAAAGTAAGCGAGCGTGCGCCAGTGCGGATGGGCGGCGGGCGGGCGTGAAGGGGCATAGTGTTAATGGCAGCACGTCGGTCTCCAAAACCGAAAGTCTGGGTTCAAATCCTAGTGCCCCTGCCAATCGAGGCATCGAGCGAGCGAAGCAGGAAGTAGGGAAGCGCATGTTCACGCGATTAAGGTTGGCGATCGTCGAGTTTTTCGGCGACGTTAAGAGCGAACTCAAGAAGGTCTCATTCCCCACAAGTCACGAGACGATGGGGTCGACCATGGTGGTGATCGTGTTCTGCGTCATCATGTCTGTCTACCTGTCGGTGATGGACGCGTTTCTCGTCTGGCTAGTTGGAAAGGTGATCTGAGCATGACGGACACAGTCGCTAGGCAGTGGTACGTGCTCCACACCTACGCCGGGTTTGAAGGCCGGGTGAAGGCCAGTCTCATCGAGCGCGCGAACCAGATGGGCCGGCAGGATAGTCTGGGGCAGGTGCTGGTGCCGACCGAGGAAGTGATTGAGATCAAGGACGGCAAGCGCCGGTCCTCGCGGCGGAAGTTTTTCCCTGGCTATGTGTTGATTGAGCTGGAATCCCCGTTGACCGACGAAACTGTCCAGATGATCAAGGAAACGCCCAAGGTGACGGGATTCGTCGGGGGTGGCACGCGTCCAGTCCCGCTGTCGCAAGAAGAAGCGGAGTCGATGCTTAAACAGGTAGTAGATGTCGGCACGGCAGCGCCGCGTGAGCAGTTCAAGTTCATCAAGGGCGACAACGTGCGCATCATCGATGGCCCGTTCATGGGCTTCAATGCGCACGTGGATGAGGTGGACGACGTGCACAATCGGGTTAAGGTGCTGGTGAGCATCTTTGGGCGATCCACACCGGTTGAGCTCAGCTTCATACAGGTGGAGCGTATCTAGGCAGTTTTAGAATTCGGACGAGTAAGGAGAGGGCATGGCGAAGGAAGTACAGGCACAGATCAAGCTGCAGATTCCGGCGGGGAAGGCAAATCCGGCTCCCCCGGTGGGGCCGTCGCTCGGTCAGCACGGCGTGAACATCATGGAGTTCTGCAAGCAGTTCAATGCCAAGACCCAGAAGGAAGGCGACAGCATCATTCCGGTTGTCATCACGGTCTATAAAGACCGCAGCTTTACCTTTATCATGAAGACGCCCCCAGCGTCGGATCTCCTGAAAAAGGCTGCCGGGATCATCAAGGGGTCGGGCGTCCCGCACAAAGATAAGGTGGGGAAAATCACGCAGGCGCAGTTGAAGGAGATTGCACAGAAAAAAATGGCCGATCTTAACGCCGCCGATCTCGAGGGCGCGATCAACATCGTGGCCGGGACGGCGCGCAGCATGGGCATCACGATTCAGTAGCACGGATTAACGGGAGCACGACGATGGGCAAGAAAATGAACGAGGCTCGCAAAAAGGTCGAGCCCAAATTCTACAACCTGAAAGATGCGGCGGCGCTGGTGAAGCAGGCGGCCTATGCCAAGTTTGACGAATCAGTCGATCTGGCGCTCCGGCTCGGCATCGATCCTAAGCGGTCGGACCAGATGGTGCGTGGTACGACGGTGCTGCCGCATGGCAGCGGTAAGCAGGTCCGCGTGGTGGTCTTCGCGAAGGGTGAGAAGGAGCAGGAAGCCCGGGCAGCGGGCGCCGACCATGTGGGCGGCGACGATCTTATCGAGAAGGTGAAAAATGGCTGGATGGAGTTCGATCAGGCCATTGCAACGCCCGATCTGATGGGCGCGGTCGGCAAGCTCGGTAAGGTCTTGGGGCCGCGCGGACTCATGCCAAATCCCAAGACCGGCACTGTGACGTTTGAGGTGGGCAAGGCGGTCTCAGAAATCCGCAAGGGCCGCGTGGAGTACAAGACGGAGAAGGCCGGGATCGTGCAGGTGCCGGTCGGGAAGGTGTCGTTTGATGCGCTGAAGCTCCACGATAATGCCAGCGCAATTCTGGAGTCGGTAATGAAGGCGCGGCCGGCCTCAGTGAAAGGGCGGTATCTCAGGAGCGCGACGCTGTCGAGCACGATGGGCCCCGGCGTGAAGCTGGATCCGGTGGCGATCGCCAAGCAGTGGGAAGCATAACGGAAGCGAGGCGGAGGGTATGAAAAAAGAAGAGAAATCCGCGGCAGTTGCCGAGCTGCACGAAAGGTTCTCGCGGGCCAGGCTGGCCGTGATGGCCGAGTGCTCCGGCCTGCCGGCGAACGACATCACGGAACTGCGTAAGCAGCTCCGCGGTGCGAAGGCGGAACTGCGAGTGGTCAAAAACACGCTGGCCGCGCGGGCGGTGGACGGCACGTCGCTCATCGACGCCAAGCCGTATTTCAAGGGGCCGATGGCGTTGGTGATCGGCTATGACGATCCGGCCCTGCCGACCAAGGTATTGCGCGATTTTCTCAAGGGGGAAAAGCGTGATGAGAAGATCAAGATCGCCGCGGGCGTGCTGGAGGGCAAGCTACTCCAGCCGTCCCAGATCGCGGCGATTGCTAACCTGCCAGCAAAGACAGTCCTGCTGTCGATGCTGCTGTCGACGATGCAGGGACCGGTGCGCGGGTTGGTCTATACGTTGAACGGGGTGGTAGAACAGGTGGTGAGAGTATTGGCAGCCATTCAGGGTACGAAGAAAGGAGACGGGGCTATGTCAGCGACACAGAGCAAGTTGTCTAAAGAGGAATTCATCGCGGCGATCGAGAGCATGAGCGTGCTCGAGCTTTCGGAGCTGGTCAAGGGGCTGGAGACCCGCTTTGGCGTGACGGCGGCGGCGCCGGTGGCCGTGGCGGCGGCGCCTGCGGCTGGCGGCGGTGCGGCGGCGGCAGCTGAGGAGAAGACGTCGTTCGATGTTGTGCTTGCCAGCGCGCCGGCGGACAAGAAGATCCAGATCATCAAGGTCGTGCGGGAACTGACCAACCTGGGCCTCAAAGAGGCAAAGGATCTCGTCGAGGGCGCGCCGAAACCGGTTAAGACCGGCGTGGCTAAGGAAGAAGCCGACACGATGAAGAAGAAGCTCGAAGAGAGCGGCGCCAAGGTCGAAATCAAGTAACAACGGACCCAGTGTGCGGACGTGCGGGTGGCACCCGTCTGACCGGACGGGTGTCCTCCGTGTCGCGATAAGCAGGAGAGGGGTTTCATCATGTCGAGTTCGACTGCAAACGGAATGTTCGACCGACTGGATTTTTCGAAGATCCGGACCAACATCGACATTCCGGATCTGATCGAAATCCAGAAGCGCTCCTACGAGCAGTTTCTCCAGATGGAGTCCGAGCCGAACCGGCGGGAGGACAAGGGGCTCCAGGCCGCGCTAGCCAGCGTGTTCCCCATCGGCGATTACAACAACACGGCGGTGCTGGAATTCACGAGCTATCTGCTGGGCGCGCCAAAATACGACGTACGGGAATGCCTGGAGCAGGGTATGACCTATGCTGTGCCGCTCAAGCTCCGTATCCGCCTGGTGGTCCTGGACAAGGAGGACAAAAGTCCGAAAAAGAAGGTGGTCGACGTTCGCGAGCAGGAGGTCTACGTCGGCGAGCTGCCACTGATGACTGAGCGCGGCACCTTCATCATCAACGGGACGGAGCGGGTCGTGGTGAGCCAGTTGCACCGCTCGCCGGGCGCGTTCTTCACACACGACAAGGGCCGTACCCACGCCAGCGGCAAGGTGCTCTATTCCGCCCGCATCATCCCCTATCGGGGTTCCTGGCTCGATTTCGAGTTCGACGCCCGCGACATCCTTTACGTCCGCATCGACCGGCGCCGGAAGATGCCCGCGACCATCCTGCTAAAGGCCTTCGGGTTTTCCACGGACGATCTGCTCAAAATGTACTACCCTATCGAGGAAGTGCATGTCTCGAAGGGGAAGTTTCTCCGCAAACTGGACCCCGATGTGCACCACGGCTTGCGCTGTTCGGTGGAAATTACCGAGAAGGGCAGCCGTGAGGTTATCGTGCGCGAGGGCGGGAAACTAACCAAGGCGCTGATCACGCGCGCCAAAGCCGCCGGAGTGAAGGACATTCCGGTCGACCCCGCTGAGCTGGTGGGCCGCGCCGTGTTGACGGATCTGACCGACCCGAAGAGTAAAGAAAAAATTCTCGAAAAAAATTCCAAGCTCACGCCTGCGCTGCTGGAAAAGATCGCCGAGAGTCACATCGAGAGCTTCAAGGTCATCTATCTGGACAGCGTCACGACAACGCCGGTGATTCTGGGCACCCTTGAAATGGAAAAGACTGGGTCCAAAGAAGAGGCGATGGTTGAGATCTACAAGCGCCTTCGGCCCGGCGAGACGCCGTCGATCGAAACGGCACGCGTGTTGTTCGACGGCCTGTTCTTCAGCTCGAAGCGGTACGATCTGTCGCAGGTCGGCCGGCTGAAACTCAACAAGAAGCTCGGGCTGGATTTCCCGCTGGAGCAGCGGACGCTGACCCCGCAGGACATTGTCGAGGTGATCCGTTATCTCGTTAACCTCAAACTGGGCAAGGGCGAGATCGACGACATCGATCACTTGGGCAACCGCCGCGTACGGTCTGTCGGCGAGCTGTTGGAGAATCAATTCCGGCTCGGTCTCGTTCGGATGGAGCGCAGCATCAAGGAGCGGATGAACCTGCTCGACATGGAAACGGTGCTGCCGCATGACCTGATCAACGCGAAGCCGGTTGTGGCGGCGATCAAGGAATTTTTCAGCAGCAGCCAGCTATCGCAGTTCATGGACCAGACAAATCCGCTGGCAGAAATCACACACAAGCGGCGCCTCTCGGCCCTAGGCCCTGGCGGTCTCACGCGCGAGCGTGCCGGATTCGAAGTGCGCGACGTACATCCGTCCCACTACAGCCGCATCTGTCCAATCGAGACTCCGGAAGGTCCCAACATCGGTCTGATCACGTCGCTGGCGACCTACGCGCGGATCAACGAGTTTGGCTTTATCGAGGCGCCCTACCGGAAGGTCAAGAAGGGCCGTGTGTCCGACGAGATCGAATATCTCTCCGCGATTGAGGGCGAGAAGTACTACATCGCACAGGCAAACTCGAGACTGGACGGATCGGACCGGCTGATATCGGAGACCGTGTCAGCGCGCTATGGCGGTGAATTTATCACGGCCACGCCGGACAAGATCGAGTATATGGATGTGTCGCCCAAGCAGGTTGTTAGCGTGGCGACGGCGCTGGTGCCGTTTCTCGAGCATGACGACGCTAACCGCGCGCTGATGGGGTCCAACATGCAACGGCAGGCCGTGCCGCTGGTGCGCACGGAAGCTCCCTTCGTCGGGACCGGTATGGAAGCGGTTGTGGCGCGGGATTCCGGCTATGTCGTGCAGGCAAAGCGGACCGGTGTGGTCGAGAGCGTGAATGCGACGAAAATCGTCGTCCGCGCGGAGCCGAAAAAGGGCGAGAGCAGCCGGCGGCGGGATTCGTTGCTGGATGTCTATAACCTGGTGAAGTTCCAGCGGTCCAACCAGAGCACCTGCATCACGCAGAAGCCGGTCGTGCGCGTGGGCCAACCGGTCAAGCGCGGCCAGGTGCTGGCGGACGGGCCGGCCATGGATCATGGCGAACTAGCGTTGGGGCAGAACGTGTTGGTGGCGTTCATGCCCTGGGGTGGCTACAACTTCGAGGACGCGATCCTGATCAACGAGAAGCTTGTGCGCGAGGACGTGTTCACCTCGATTCACATCGAGGAATTCGAGGTTGAGGCCCGCGATACGAAGCTGGGCAAGGAAGATATCACGCGCGACATTCCGAACGTGGGCGATGAGGCCCTGCGTAACCTCGATGAGAGCGGCATCATCCGGATCGGTGCTGAGGTTAAGCCAGGGGACATTCTGGTCGGCAAGGTGACGCCAAAGGGCGAGACGCAGCTCACGCCAGAGGAAAAACTCCTCCGGGCAATCTTTGGCGAGAAGGCTGGGGATGTCAAAGACACATCGCTTCAAGTGCCTCCAGGTGTCGAAGGCATTGTGGTGGACGTGAAGATCTTCTCCCGCAAGGGGAGCGAGCGGGATGAGCGCTCCAAGAGCATCGAGAGTGACGACGTGATGAAGCTGCAGCACGACCACCAGGACGAGCTGCGCATTATTGAAGAGGAAAAACACAAAAAGGTTCGCAAGCTCCTGCTGGGCAAGGTTGTCGGGCGCGATCTTATGGATCCGGATGGCGGCGACGTCATTCTGAAGAAGAAGGGCAAGCTGACGGCAGAGATTCTGAAGAAGCTTTCGGACGAGCACATCCGACACATCATGCTCAGTGATCCGGAAGAGCAGAAGGCGCTCGAGGAGATCGAGCGGCATGCGAAAGAGCAGAGCGAAATTCTCCAAACACTGTACGACGAGAAGGTTGGGCGTCTGAAGCGCGGCGACGAGCTGCCGCCCGGCGTCATCAAGCTCGTCAAGGTTTTCATCGCGATGAAGCGCAAGCTGTCGGTCGGCGACAAGATGGCCGGCCGTCACGGCAACAAGGGGGTCGTGTCGCGCATCGTGCCGGAAGAGGACATGCCCTATCTGCCGGACGGCACACCCGTCGGCATCGTGCTGAATCCGCTTGGCGTTCCCTCGCGTATGAACGTCGGACAGATTCTCGAGATTCACCTCGGTTGGGCGGCGCGGGCGTTGGGCTTGCATGTCGCGAGCCCGGTGTTTGACGGGTCGTCTGAGAAAGAGATCAAAGAGCTGCTTAAGAGGGCCAAGCTACCGTCGAGTGGGCAATCCGAGGTCTTTGACGGTCGGACCGGTGAGGCGTTCAAGAGCCCGGTGACCGTCGGGTACATGTACATGCTGAAACTCCATCACCTGGTCGACGACAAGATCCACGCGCGTTCGATCGGGCCCTACTCGCTGGTCACGCAGCAGCCGCTGGGCGGGAAGGCTCAATTTGGCGGACAGCGGCTTGGTGAGATGGAAGTGTGGGCGCTGCAGGCCTATGGCGCGGCGTCGACGCTGCAGGAGTTCCTGACCGTGAAATCGGATGACGTGCCAGGCCGGTCGCGCATGTACGAGGCAATCGTGAAAGGCGAGAATTTCCTGGAGCCCGGTCTTCCGGAATCCTTCAACGTGCTTGTGAAGGAATTGCAGAGCCTCGGGCTGGACGTTGAGTTGATCAAGGGCAAAGACTGACGACCTCATTGAGGAGGGCCTGACCTTGGAAGGCATCTACACACTGTTCGAAAAACCGCGCGACTCCGTGTCGTTTGACGCCATGCGTATCCGCATCGCGTCGCCGGATAAGATTCGGTCGTGGTCGTACGGCGAAGTGAAGAAGCCGGAGACCATCAACTACCGCTCCTTCAAGCCTGAGAAGGATGGTCTGTTCTGCGCCAAGATTTTCGGGCCGACCAAGGATTGGGAGTGTAATTGCGGTAAGTATAAGCGGATGAAGCACCGCGGCATCGTCTGCGACAAGTGCGGTGTTGAAGTCGTTCAGTCGAAAGTGCGCCGCGAGCGCATGGGACATATTGAATTAGCCGCGCCGGTCGCACACATCTGGTTTCTTAAGGGCGTCCCGTCGCGCATCGGGACGCTACTCGACATAAGCCTCAAGCATCTCGAAAAGGTGCTCTACTTCGAAAGCTATGTGGTTGTGGACGGAGGTGGCATCAAGGGGCTCAAGGAAAAAGATCTGCTGGCTGAGGACAAGCTCCGGGAGTTGCAGGCCGAGCACGGCTCGAGCGCCTTCAAGGCAGGCATCGGCGCGGAAGCGATCCGTGAGCTGCTGCGAAAGGTGGATATCGATGCGGAGTGGACCGATCTGCAGGCCAAGGCCAAGGGAGTGCTGTCAGCCACGCTGAAGAAGAAATACGCGAAGCGGCTGAAAGTGCTGGAGGCGTTCCGCCGGTCCGGGAACAAGCCCGAGTGGATGGTGATGGATGTCGTCCCGGTGCTGCCGCCGGAACTGCGTCCGCTCGTGCCGCTCGACGGCGGGCGATTTGCGACCTCGGATCTGAACGATCTCTATCGACGTGTGATCAATCGGAACAACCGTCTGAAGCGCCTCATGGAGCTGCGCGCGCCGGGGGTGATCATCCGAAACGAAATGCGCATGCTGCAGGAAGCGGTGGACGCGCTATTCGACAACGGCCGGCGCGGCCGCGCCATCCGCGGGCCGAACAAGCGTCCGCTCAAGTCGCTGAGCGACATGCTCAAGGGCAAGCAGGGCCGGTTCCGTCAGAACCTGCTTGGCAAGCGCGTGGACTATTCGGGGCGGTCTGTCATCGTGGTGGGCCCCGAGCTGCGGCTCAATCAATGCGGTCTGCCGAAGAAGATGGCGCTTGAGCTTTTCAAGCCATTCATCTTCCACAAGCTGGAAGAGCGCGGCGCGGCCACAACGATCAAGAGCGCCAAGCGGCTTGTCGAGAAGGAACGTCCGGAAGTGTGGGATGTGCTCGACGAGGTCATTCGCGAGCATCCGGTCCTCCTGAACCGGGCGCCAACGCTGCACCGGTTGGGCATTCAGGCTTTCGATCCCGTTCTGGTCGAGGGGAAGGCTATCCGGCTGCATCCGCTGGTCTGCGCGGCGTTCAACGCGGACTTCGACGGCGACCAGATGGCGGTCCACGTGCCGCTGTCAGCAGAGGCGCAGGTCGAGGCGCGCGTACTGATGATGTCGATCAATAACATCCTGTCGCCTGCGAACGGCCGGCCAATCGCGGTACCGTCTCAAGACATGGTGCTTGGTTGTTACTGGCTGACCAAGGAGCGGGCCGGCGCCAAGGGTGAAAACAAGGTCTTTGCATCACCGAAGGAAGTACGGATGGCCTATGATTTGGGCGAAGCGGAGGAGCACGCTCGGATCAAGGTACGGATTAATAACGCGATGGTGTCGACCACGGTTGGGCGGGTTCTGCTGAGCGAGATCCTGCCTCCGTCCATGCCGTTCTCCTGCGCCAATCAGCTGATGACCAAGAAGGAGATGACCAAGCTCATTGACGCGGTGTACCGGCAGGCTGGCCACAAGGACACCGTGATGCTGCTGGACCGCATCAAAGACATCGGGTTCGCCTACGCGACCAAGGCGGGCATGTCAATCTGCATCGACAATATGCACATTCCGGCCAAGAAGGAGAGCCTGATCTCAAAGGCCCAGACAGAGGTCAACGAAATTGAAAAGCAGTATGCCGAGGGGCTGATCACCAACGGCGAGCGGTACAACAAGGTGATCGACATCTGGGCCCACGTCACGGAGCAGGTGGCCAACGAGATGATGAAGGAACTGGGCGCAGGTGGCGCCGCGACGGCACCCGAAGCATTCAACCCCATTTTCATGATGGCCGATTCGGGCGCACGCGGGAGTTCGCAGCAGATCCGCCAGTTAGGCGGGATGCGCGGATTAATGGCCAAGCCCTCCGGTGAAATCATCGAGACGCCGATTACGGCGAATTTTCGCGAAGGGCTGACCGTACTGCAGTACTTCATCTCGACGCACGGCGCCCGGAAGGGTTTGGCCGACACCGCGTTGAAGACAGCAAACTCCGGCTATCTGACGCGCCGGCTGGTCGACATCGCACAGGACGTCATCATCAATGAGGACGATTGCGGAACGACCGATGGCATTGAAGTGACGGCACTCATTGAGGGCGGCGAGATCATCCAGCCGATCGAAGATCGTATTCTCGGACGCATCGCGGCAGAGGACGTGCACGATCCGCTCACAGGCGAGATCATCATCAAGGCGAACGAGGAGCTTGACGAGGAGCGCACGAAGAGCATCGTCGAGGCCGGCGTGGACCGGGTGAAGATCCGGTCAGTGCTGACTTGTGTGGCGCGCCGGGGCGTGTGCAGGAAGTGCTATGGGCGCGATCTGTCCCGCGGCCGCCTGGTCGAGCGCGGAGAGCCAGTTGGCGTGATTGCCGCGCAGTCCATTGGCGAGCCGGGCACGCAGCTCACGATGCGGACCTTCCACATCGGCGGTACGGCCAGCAAGGTCGTTGAACAAACAGTACTCGAAGCGAAGCATGCCGGGAGCATGAAGTACATGAGCTTCGATGCGAAGAAGAATGCGGACGTGCACAACGCCGGCATCGCGGTCAAGAACAAGGAAGGCGAGTGGGTCGTGATGAATCGCAATGCCAAGATTGCCATCTACGACGAGAACGGCCGGGAGCGTGAAAAGTATCCCGTGGTCTATGGTGCCAGGATCAAGCTGAAAGACGGCGGTAGCGTCACGCTCGGTCAAAAACTGGTCGAGTGGGATCCCTACTCGCTCTCAATCCTGACGGAGGTCGGTGGCAGAGTGGCGTTCGGCGATATCGTCGAGGGCGTCACAATGAAGGAAGAGTTTGATGAGGTCACCGGGCTCTCGCGTAAAGTGGTCATTGAGCATACTGGAGCCACGACGCTGCGACCGCGCATTTCCATCAAGGATGATGGCGGCAAAACCGCAAAGGTGTCGTCGACCGGGTCCGTGGCGCGATATCTGTTGCCGGTGGGCGCTCACATTTTCGTGGAAAAGGGCGCAACGTTGCATCCGGGCGACGTGCTGGCAAAAATTCCACGCGAAACGACTAAGACCAAAGATATCACCGGTGGTCTGCCGCGCGTGGCCGAACTTTTCGAGGCACGCAAGCCGAAGGAGCAGGCGGTTATCAGCGAGATCGACGGAGAAGTGTCTTATGGCGGGTTCGTTAAGGGTATGCGCAAGGTCATGGTGGACAACAAGGTTGGGGATGTGAAGGAGTACTTCATCCCTAAGGGCAAGCACGTCAACGTGCACGAGGGCGACTGGGTGCGTGCGGGCGAGCCCCTGATGGATGGGTCGGCCAATCCGCATGACATCCTCGACGTGCTTGGACCGAAGGAGCTGCAGAAGTATCTGGTGGACGAGGTGCAGGATGTCTACCGGCTGCAGGGAGTGTCCATCAACGACAAGCATATCGAGATTATCGTGCGGCAGATGCTGCGCAAGGTCCGCATTGAGGATACTGGGGATACGGAATTCCTGCCCGGCAGTCAGGTGCATAAGTTCGCGTTCGAGGATGAGAACGAGCGGGTACTGACCAAGGACGGCACGCCGGCGGTCGGCAAGCCGGTGTTGTTGGGCATCACCAAGGCGGCGCTGACAACGGACAGTTTCATTTCGGCGGCTTCGTTCCAGGAAACCACGCGCGTATTGACCGAGGCGGCGATCAACGGCCGCGAAGACATGCTGATGGGCCTGAAGGAGAACGTGATCGTCGGGCGGCTGATTCCGGCCGGCACCGGTTTCGCCGAATACCGGGATACCTTCGTGATCAGCCCAAAAGACGAACCGCTGGCACTGGAGAAGGAGGCGGTCGGCATTGGGCACGACGGAGCCACAGGGGAAAGCGGTTCGGGAGAGTAAGTTTGGAAGCGGAAACCGTCGCTTGACAGAAGCGGACTTCCTCTTTATAATCCGGCGGCTTTGCGCTTTTTAGATTTTCTGGAAAAACTGAAGGGCCTTAAGGTAGAGAATGCCGACCATTAATCAGCTCGTGCGTCATGGACGGGTGCTGTCGCAGAGCAAGACCAAGAGCCCTGCGCTGAAGCGGTGTCCGCAGAGGCGGGGGGTGTGCGTCCGCGTCTATACCTCGACGCCGAAGAAGCCGAACTCGGCTATTCGGAAGGTGGCACGCGTACGGCTTACGAACGGGATGGAAGTGACGACGTACATCCCAGGCGTGGGGCACAATCTCCAGGAGCACTCGATCGTGCTCGTGCGCGGAGGCCGCGTGAAGGACCTGCCGGGCGTTCGGTATCACATTGTCCGGGGTACGCTCGATGCCGCCGGTGTGGCCAATCGCAAGCAGGGGCGGTCGAAGTACGGCGCCAAGCGGCCCAAGTAAGATTACGAAATCGGAACCGAGCTATGCCGAGACACAGAATATTTGGACAGCGTGACGTAAACCCGGATGCGCGCTATCACGACAAGATGGTGACCAAGTTTATCAATGTCCTAATGTCAAAGGGGAAGAAGAGCACGGCCGAGCGAGTGTGTTACGGCGCCTTTGATCTGGTAGAGGAAAAGACAGGCGGAGATCCGCTCAAAGTCTTCCGGTCTGCGGTGGACAACGTGAAGCCGGCGGTGGAAGTCAAGTCGCGCCGCGTGGGTGGGGCGTCGTACCAGGTTCCGGTGGAAATTCGTCCGGTCCGTCGCATGGCGCTGGCGTTCCGTTGGATCGCTGAATATTCAAGGGCCAGAGGCGGCAGGAGTATGTCCGAGAAGCTGGCCGGAGAATTACTCGACGCGGCCAACAACACCGGCGCGTCGGTGAAAAAGCGGGAAGACGTACATCGCATGGCGGAGGCGAATAGGGCCTTCGCGCATTATCGCTGGTAGCGTCGTTTTGCCCGTGCTGCAGTTGGGCCACGCTGCGAAGGCATCGGTGGGTCCGAGTCGCCGCAGCGACCGAAGTGGCTCGATGTTGCAGCATTGTTGTTTTTAGGGTGTGAATTGGAAGGCATATGGCACGGCAGGCACCATTAGACCGGACGCGGAACATCGGCATCATGGCGCACATTGATGCCGGGAAGACCACGACCACGGAGCGCATCCTGTACTACACCGGGGTGTCGCACCGTATGGGCGAGGTCCACGACGGCGCCGCCACGATGGACTGGATGGAGCAGGAGCGGGAACGCGGCATCACGATCACGGCGGCCGCAACCACCTGTTTCTGGAAGGACCAGCGCATCAACATCATCGATACGCCCGGCCACGTGGATTTTACGATTGAAGTGGAGCGGTCCCTGCGGGTGCTCGACGGAGCCGTGGCGGTGTTTGATTCTGTGCAGGGCGTGGAGCCGCAGTCCGAGACGGTCTGGCGGCAGGCGGACAAGTACAGCGTGCCGCGCATCGCGTTCATGAACAAGATGGACCGCATCGGCGCGGATTTTTACGCCAGCGTGAAGTCTATGGTGGAGCGTTTGGGGGCCAAGCCGGTGCCAATCCAGATTCCGATCGGACGTGAAGCGGAATTCCGTGGCTCGATCGATCTTGTGCAGATGAAGGCGTTCTTCTATGACGACGAGACGCTTGGTGCAAAATACGAAGTGCGAGACATCCCGGCCAACCTGGCCGACCAGGCCAAGGAATATCGCGAGAAGATGCTTGATGCGGTGGCCGAGTTCGATGATCAGGCGATGGAAAAATATCTGAACGGTCAGGCGCTCTCAGTTGAAGAGGTCATGCGGGCGCTTCGTGCGGGGACGATCAAGATGCAGATCACGCCCGTGATCTGCGGCTCGGCGTTCAAGAACAAGGGCGTGCAGCAATTGCTGGACGCCGTCGTGGATTATTTGCCCTCGCCGCTGGACATTCCGCCTGTGGTCGGGGTCGAGCCAGGGGCGGACAAGGAGATCAAGCGCTCGGTTAGCGACAGTGAGCCCTTTTCCGCGCTGGCTTTCAAGATCATGACCGATCCCTTCGCTGGTCAGTTGACGTTCTTCCGTGTTTACTCGGGCACACTCAAAACGGGGACGTCGGTGCTGAATGTGACCAAGAATTCCCGCGAGCGAATTGGGCGCTTGCTGAAGATGCACGCGAACAAACGCGAGGAAATCACCGAGGTTTACGCCGGCGACATCGCTGCGGCTGTCGGGCTCAAGGGCGCGACGACGGGCGATACACTGAGCGACGAGAAGAACGCCATTTTGCTGGAAGTGATGAAATTTCCGGAGCCGGTCATCGCGATGGCGATCGAGCCCAAGACGAAGGCCGATCAGGAGAAGATGGCAGTGGCGCTCCAGAAGCTGGCGCAGGAAGATCCCTCGTTCCGGGTCAAGACCGACGAGGAGACTGGCCAGACGATCATCGCGGGCATGGGCGAATTGCACTTGGAAATCATCGTGGACCGCATGCTGCGCGAGTTCAAGGTCGAAGCTAATGTCGGCAAGCCTGAGGTGGCGTACCGTGAAACCATCCGGCGTCCGGCCGATGCGGAAGGTAAATATATCAAGCAGACCGGTGGACGCGGCCAGTACGGCCATGCGTGCATCACGGTCGAGCCGTCGGAGCCGGGCAAGGGATTCGAGTTCGTCAATAAGATCGTCGGGGGCGCCGTTCCGAGGGAATACATCCCGGCGATCGAAAAGGGCATCAAGGAACGAATGGAAACAGGCGTGCTGGCCGGCTATCCAATGCGTGACGTGCGTGTGACACTCACTGACGGGTCATATCACGATGTGGACTCGAACGAAATGGCGTTCAAGATCGCTGGTTCCATGGCGTTCCAGGATGCCTGCAAGCGGGCCGATCCGGTGCTGCTGGAGCCGATCATGAAGGTGGAAGTGCTGGTCCCGCAGGAATTTATGGGGGACATCATCGGCAACCTAAACGGCCGGCGCGGAAAGATTCATGGCATGAAGGTGCGTGCGGGTTCGCAGGCGATCGATGCGGCGGTGCCACTGAGCACCATGTTTGGCTATGCGACGGACCTCCGGTCCCGCACGCAGGGCCGGGCCACCTACAGCATGGAATTTGACCGGTACGAGCAAGTGCCAAGACAGATTGCGGATGAAATCGTCGCCAAGAACCGCGGCGAGTAGAATTTAGCGAAGAGGAGCGAGGGACATCATGGCGAAGGGCAAGTTTGAGCGGCGGAAGCCGCACGTGAACATCGGGACGATCGGGCACGTGGACCACGGCAAGACGACGTTGACCAGTGCGTTGACGAAGATCTGCTCGGACAAGGGCATGGCGACCTTCGTGAGCTACGATCAGGTGGCCAAGGCGAGCGAGAGCCAGGGCCGGCGCGATGCGACGAAGATCATGACGATTGCCATCAGCCACGTGGAGTACGAGACCGACAAGCGGCACTATGCCCACGTGGACTGCCCGGGGCACGCCGACTACGTCAAGAACATGATCACCGGGGCGGCCCAGATGGACGGGGCGATTCTCGTGGTCAGCGCGGCCGATGGGCCCATGCCCCAGACCCGCGAGCACATTCTGTTGGCCCGCCAGGTGGGCGTCCCCTACATTGTCGTGTTCCTCAACAAGGCCGACAAGGTGGACGACAAGGAGCTTCTGGAGCTGGTCGAACTGGAGGTCCGCGAACTGCTTACCAAGTACGGGTTCCCGGGGGACAAGACTCCTATCATCACGGGCTCGGCCACCAAGGCCATGGAGGGCGATCAGGGCCCCTTGGGCGTGCCTGCCATCCTGAAACTCCTGGAGTCAATCGATACCTACATCCCGACCCCCCAGCGGGCGGTCGACAAGCCCTTCCTGATGCCCATCGAAGACGTCTTTACGATCAGCGGCCGCGGCACCGTGGTAACGGGGCGCTGCGAGCGGGGCATTGTCAAGGTGGGCGACGAAATCGAGATCGTGGGGTTCCGGGCCACCCAGACCACGGTGGTGACCGGCGTGGAGATGTTCCGCAAGGTGCTCGACGAGGGGCAGGCCGGTGACAACATCGGCGTGCTGCTCCGGGGCACCAAGAAGGAAGACGTGGAGCGAGGCATGGTGCTGGCCAAGCCCAAGAGCATCACCCCACATACGAAGTTCAAGGCCGAGATCTACGTACTCACCAAGGAAGAGGGCGGCCGTCATACCCCCTTCTTCAAGGGCTACCGGCCGCAGTTCTACTTCCGGACAACCGACGTCACGGGCGTCGTGGAGCTCAACCCGGGGGTGGAGATGGTCATGCCGGGGGATAACGTGACGGTGACGGGCGAGCTCATCAGCCCGGTGGCCATGGATCAGGGGCTACGCTTCGCAGTGCGCGAGGGCGGCAAGACCGTCGGCTCCGGCGTCGTTACAGAAATCCTGGCCTAA